>JBKJHI010000061.1:0-11208 GCA_046599085.1 Candidatus Limnocylindrales bacterium | reverse complement strand
GGCGATGTTCTTGCCCCTGACCTTTGAGGCGAGCACCTCCTTGGTGAGGCGGGTGCCGTTGCACTGGGGGCAGGTCTGGAACGTGACCGCGCGTTCCACGAAGGCGCGGATGTGCGGCTGCATCCCGTCGACATCCTTGGACAGCATCGACTTCTGGATCTTCGGGACCACGCCCTCGAACGTGAGGTTGATCCCCTCGACCTTGATCTTCGTCGGCTCCCCGTAGAGCAGCTTCTCGATCTCCTTCTTGGTGTACGTGCCGAGCGACTTGTCCATGTCGAAGCCGGCACCGGCGAAGATCCGGCCATACCAGCCGTCCATGCTGTAGCCGGGGACCGTGAGCGCACCCTCGTTGAGGGACTTGCTCTCGTCGTACAGGGCGGTGAGGTCGAAGTCGCTGACCGCGCCCATGCCCTCGCAGCGCGGGCACATGCCGCCCAGGTAGACGACGTCGCGGACCACGTTCCGCTCGACGCGGCCTGCCTTCTCCGCGCTCATCACTCCGCTTGCCGTCTGGGTCGGGACGTTGAACGAATAGGCGGTCGGCGGACCGACGTGCGGGATGCCGAGCTTGCTGAACAGGATGCGCAGCATCGCGTTCGCATCGGTGACGGTGCCGACCGTGGAGCGGGGATTGGAGCCCATCCGCTCCTGGTCGACGATGATCGCCGTCGTCAGCCCGTCGAGCACATCGACATCGGGGCGCGCCAGCGTCGGCATGAAGCCCTGCACGAAGGCGCTGTACGTCTCGTTGATCATCCGCTGCGACTCTGCGGCGATCGTGTCGAACACGAGCGAGCTCTTGCCTGAGCCCGAGACGCCGGTGAACACGGTCAGTCGTCGCTTCGGGATCTCGACACTGACGTCCTTGAGGTTGTTCTCGCGCGCGCCCTGCACGCGGATCAGATCGTGGCTGTCTGCCGCGCGATCCCCGCTCACCGGTTCCTTCTCCTTGGTCGCAGGGCGGGTCATGTCACTAGCGCCAGAGACGGCCGTAGGCATGTTCCCCGACGAGCGGCCGTCCCGCGGTGAACCGCTCGAGGGCGTAGCCCGTGATGTCCACGGTCGTCGCCTGCCCGTCGAGGACGAGCTCCGCGAGGCATGCCCCGACGGCGGGGGCGGTCTTGAACCCGGTTCCGGAGAAGCCGCAGGCGAGGAAGAAGCCGTCCGGCCCCGCTGCGCCCAGGATCGCGCGCTGGTCCGGGGTGATGCCGTCCTGGCCACCGTGGGCAGTCCGCAGCGAACCGTCGACCATGGACGGGATCCGCGCGCAGACCCGCGCGACCATCTCCTCAAGCTCCGCCGGGTGTGGCGCCCCGAGCGGTCGGTCCGGTGAGCCGCCCAGCTCGTTGCCGCTTTCCAGGCCCACCAGCATCAGCTCTCGGCCCTCGGGTCGAAAATACACTTGGTTGATCTCGTCGATCACGATCGGGAAGTCCGACCCGCGGCCCGTGGGCAGGCCGAAGAAGGCGGTGCCATGCCGCCACGCCTCGATCGGGACGTCCACCCCGACCGTTCGCGCGAGTTCGCCCGCCCAGGCACCGGCGACGTCCACGACGACCGGAGCATCGAAGCGACCACGTTCGGTCGCGACGCCGACGACCGCGTCGCCTTCCACGAGCACCGAGTCGACCCGGCAGCTCTGGATCACCCGTGCCCCGAGACCGCGCGCTGCGGCAAGGAAACCGGCGGCCGTTCCCGACGGATCGGCATACCCGGACGCCATCTCATACGCCCCCACCGTGAGATCGTCCGTCACGATGCCCGGCACGAGCCCAGCGATCTCGGACGGGCCTACCACCTGGGTGTCGATGCCCAGGCGCTGCTGGATCGCCACGTTGGCCCGCAGATGGTCGGCCAGCGACTCGGGAACGAGCTGCAGGAAACCGGTGCGGACGAACCCGCAGTCGCCGGCCCCGACCAACTCCGACCATGCCTGGAAATAGGGGAACGATGCCCAGGCCAGCCGCGCCTCGCTCTCCAGGTCGTAGTGCATCCGGACGAAGCCCGAGGAGCGTCCGGTCGCGCCGGCCGCGACCGTCTGGCGCTCCAGCACGAGGACGCTCGCCCCGCGTCGCGCGAGGTGGAAAGCGAGGCTGGCGCCCTGCACGCCAGCGCCCACGACGATGATGTCCGCCGTCGTTGTCATGGCGTCAGCATAGGAGCGCGACGGGGTGGCGCGCTCGTCAGCGGTCGCCCATCGGCGCCGACGTCGAGCGGGGCACGACGAGGACCGGCGCCATCGTCGTGCGGATGTGGCTGATGGGTGAGCCACCCACGGCATCGATGAGCATCTGCGCCCCGAGCATCCCCATCTCGGCCATCGGGAGGCGGATGGCCGTCAGCGGCGGGTCGGTGTGCTCGAGGATCGGGTGATCGTCGAATGTCAGCAGTGACAGATCCTCCGGGATCCGCAGGCCACGTCGCGAGGCGGCCAGGCGCACACCCAGCGCCGAGGGCAGGTTGACCGCGATGACCGCCGACGGTCGCTCGTCGGCAGGCGCGGCAAGGGCGCGATCGGCGGCGGTCGCTGCCTGGCGCTCCGTGTAGTCGCCCGGGATGATCCACGAGGGGTGGCTCGCGATGCCGTGCCGCGCCAGCGCCTGCCGATACCCCTGCTCGCGCCGTCGCCCGACATCGGTGTCGGCGCGACCGGCGAGGAATCCGATCCGTCGATGGCCGAGCGCGACCAGATGCTCGACTGCCAGGCTGCTGGCCTGTTCATCATCCATCGTGACCGAGCCGCGGACGATGGTCGACCGGCTGTTGATCGGCACGAGCGGGAGGCCACGGCTGGCGATCTGTGCCACCAGCTCATCGACGATGGTCGCGAACGCGACGAGGATGCCGTCCATCCGGCCCTCAAGGACGAAACGGGTGAGTTGCTCGCCGTCGAGCGTGGGCCCGTGCGCGTCGGCGACGACCACCACGTAGCCGCGCTCCGCGGCGGCCCGTTCGACGCCGCGCACGGTCTCACTCCAGGCCAGGTTCTGGGGATCCGGCAGGACCAGCGCGACGGTCCCGGTGCGGTGTGTCCGCAGGCCGCTGGCGACCCGGTTCGGACGATAGCCGAGGTCCGCCACGGCCTGCAGGACTCGTTCGCGGGTCGCCGGTCGGACGCGGAGGGCGGGGTCCTCGTTCAGGACGCGTGCGACGGTCGCCATGCTGACGCCCGCCTCAGCCGCGACATCCTTGAGCGTCGTCACCGCTTCGCCACCGCCCCGTCCACCACTTGACACCGGAAACGTTTCGAGTATCGTTCGTAGCCCGCGCCAGTATATCGATACACCACCCGGTGGTCGATGGACCAGCAGCCCACGTGGTGTCCCGCAAGATCGAGGGTGAGGAGGCACGTGACCGCCGCGACGCCGCAGCTCCCGAGCTCGCCCCAGATCGACGCCCGGCCGCGCCGACGGCGACTACCCGACGAGACCGGTGTCATCGTCGCCCTCGTCACCCTTGTCGTCATCGTCGGCGTCCTGCGTCCGAACTTCTTCCTCCCGGCGACCCTCTTCCAGCAGCTGTCCGGCGCCGCCTTCATCGGCATGCTGGCCCTGGCGATGGTCTTCGTCGTCGTCATCCGCGACATCGACCTGTCGATCGGCTGGATGTTCAACTTCTCGGCGGTGATCGCCGCCAAGGCGATGGTCGCCGGCGTCGATCCGTGGATCGCGGCGTTGATCGGGATCGCCTTCGGCGGGCTGCTCGGCCTGGTCAACGGCGTCCTGTCGGTCACGCTCCGGATCCCGGTGATCATCATCACCCTGGGCACCCTGTCGGCCTATCGCGGCCTGTCACTCGTGGTCAACGAGTCGCGCGCCGTCGTGCCCGAGGACAAGACGAGCGCCTTCTTCGCGCTGTTCGACATCAAGCTGTTCGACCTGATCCCATTCGTGGCGATCCTGTTCCTGCTGCTCGCCATCGGTCTGCATCTGCTGCTCCACCGAACGCGGTTCGGGTATCGGGTCCAGGCCATCGGCAGCAACCCGGAAGCCGCGCGACTCGGCGGGATCCCGGTCGATCGGACGCGGATCCTTGTCATGGTCCTGATGGGGGCGGTGGCCGGTCTGGCCGGTGCCGCATTCCTGGGCTTCCGCGAGGCCATCGATCCGGTCACCGGCGGCGACTACCTGCTACCGGTCGTGGCCGCTGTCATCATCGGTGGAACGGCCCTGTCGGGCGGTCGGGGGACCATCATCGGCGCCGTCATCGGCGCCCTGATCATCCAGGTCATCACCACGGGGATCCTGTTCCTCGGTGTCGATGTCAAGTGGAGCACGTTCGTGACGGGGGCCGTGATCATCATCGCGGTCGCCGTCGATCAGCTGGTGCGGCGACAGCGTGAGCGCCGCACCCGCGACGCGGTCGATCTCGGGTGAACGCCCGGACGCCGCTGGAGAGGAGGCACCCGACCGGATGCATGAGGCACGAGCCGTCCACGGAACGACCCTTCGGAGGAGTGAGATGACGAAACGACGTTGGCTGGTCGCGCCGGCCCTGATGGCCCTGGTGCTGGCTGCCTGTAGCGGTGGTGGCGCCAGTGTCGCCCCATCGGCGAGCGCCCCGGCCCCCGCGACGGACGCCCCGGCGACCGACGCCCCGCCCGCGACCGATGCGCCGCCCGAGCGGATCAAGATCGGGTTCGTGACCCACGTCATCGGCAACCCGTTCATCCAGCAGATCATCGATGGCGCGATGGCCGCGGCCGACGACCTGAACGTCGACCTGCAGGTCACCGGGCCGGAAGGCGGCGACGCCAACGCCCAGCTCATCGCCGCGCAGACGCTCGTCGCGGCGGGTGCCCAGGGCATCGCCACGTCGGTCCCCGGCGAGTCGATGGCCAGCGGTCTCAACGAGATCATCGCCGGCGGCATCCCCGTCGTGCAGTTCAACCTGCTCGTGACCTCGGTCAATGCCCCGTACGTCGGTGAGCGCTCCGTCGAGAGCGGTCGCATCCTCGGACAGAAGGTCCTGGACCAGATCGGCGGCGCGTCGGCCACCGGCAAGGTCATCATCGGAAACTGCTTCCCGGGCTTCCCGGTCCTGGAGAACCGCGCTGCGGGCGTCCAGGAGTCGCTCAAGGCGGCTGCCGGCGTCGAGATCCTGGGCCCATTCGACGTCAAGGTCGCGGCCAACGAGAACTACGCTGCCTGGGAGGCCCTGCTGGCCGCCAATCCGGACGCCAAGGCCCTCGTCGGCCTGTGCGCCCCCGACATCGCCAGCCTGGGCAAGCTGCAGGCCGCCAACCCCGGCACGCCGTTCGTGTCCGGTGGCTATGACCTGACCGCGGAGAACCTGGCCGAGATCAAGGCCGGCAACGCCTACGTCAGCATCGGTCAGAACCCGTTCATGCAGGGCTACCTGCCGGTCAAGATGCTGGCCGACGTCATCCGTGGCCAGGCCAACGTGGACCTGTCCAAGGGTGGTTTCCTGGATGCCGGCACGGAGATCGTCACGGCCGACAGCGTCGAAGAGCCGTACAAACTTCCGGCGCTGACGTACGCCCAGCTCGAGGAGCTGGCGGCGTCACCCGAGAAGACCCGTGCCTACTACCAGCCGCTGGTCGACAAGCAGATCGCGTTCTGGTCGACGCTCATCGAGCCCATCGAGAACGAGTCCAAGTAAGGGCCCGACAGACATGACCCATGGATCGGCTGCCGCATCGCCCCCGGCGATCGCGGTCGCCGGTCTGCGCAAGGCATATGGCGGGATCCAGGCCCTCGTGGGCGTGGATCTCGCCATCCAGGCCGGCACCGTGCACGCCGTCGTCGGTGAGAACGGTGCCGGCAAGTCCACGCTCATGAAGATCCTGGCGGGCGCCGTCCGCCCGGACAGCGGTGAGGTCCGGATCGACGGCACGGCCGTCCGCCTTGCGTCGCCGGCCGATGCCCGCCATCTCGGCGTGGGCATCGTCTACCAGGAACTGAGCCTCTTCCCGGAGCGCTCCATCCTGGCCAACCTGTTCCCCGACGACCAGCCGACACGCTTCGGCCTGGTCGATCGCGGCGCGATGCGCCGTCGTGCCGCCCCGGTGCTCGAGCGGATCGGCCTGGCCGTCGACCCGGACACCACGATCGCCGGCCTCGGCATCGGCGAACGACAGCTCGTCGAACTCAGCCGCCTGCTCATCGAGCGGCCGCGAGTGCTCATCCTCGACGAACCGAACTCGGCGCTGAACGAGGCGGAGACACAGCGACTGTTCGGGATCCTGCGCGAACTGTCCGCCGACGGGATCACCATCATCTACGTCTCCCACCGGCTGGAGGAAGTCTTCGACATCGCCGACCGCATCACGGTCATGCGCAACGGCGAGATCGCGATGACCGTCGATCGAGCCGAGGCGACGATGTCGCAGGTGGTCGAGGCGATGGTCGGCACCTCCCCCGACGAACTGTTCCCGGCGCGCCCGGAGCGTCCGGTCCGCGGTGGCACAGTGACTCCCAGCATCCGCGTCGCCAGCCTGACCGTGGACGATGAGCTCATCGACATCGGCTTTGATGCGTACCCCGGCGAGATCATCGGCCTGGCCGGCCTCGAGGGGTCCGGCGTGGCGACGCTGCTCGGCGTCCTGTACGGGACCCGCCGCGCCCAAGTCGGGACCATCGCGTTCGCTGATGGCCGAGGGGCACCGACCTCGCCGACGGCCGCGGCACGTCGCGGGATCAGCCTCGTCCCGGCGGACCGTCGCCACCAGGGCCTGATGCTGGAATCCAGCATCGACATGAACATCAGCCAGGTCGCCGTCGGGGCACTCCACACCCGTCGGCCGTGGCTGGACCGGCGCGCGATGCGCGCCGCGGCCCGTCGCCAGATCGACGGCCTGCGCATCCGTGCCGATGGCCCGGCCACCATCGTCGGCCGGCTGTCGGGCGGCAACCAGCAGAAGGTGGTCGTCGGCAAGTGGCTCGAGATCTCGCCGACCGTGTTCCTGCTCGACGACCCGACGCGCGGGGTCGATGTCGGGGCCAAGCGCGAGATCTACCGGCTCATCCGCGAACTCGCCGACGCCGGCCGCACGGTCCTGTTCCGGTCCACCGAACTGCCCGAGATCGCCGGGCTCGCCGACCGCATCCTCGTCCTGTACCGCGGCCGGCTCACGGCCGAGATCGAGGGCGGGGCGATCGACGACTCCGGCTTGCTCCATGCCATCAACACCGGTCGTCGACCGGGCACCGCAGAGGAGGTCACCCGATGATCCACCGCGCGTTCACGATGCGCCTCAAGCCGGGCGGCCTCGCCGAATACACGGCCCACCATGCCGCCATCTGGCAGGAGCTCGTCGACGAGATCGAACGCCAGGGCATCGCCCAGATCACGATCTTCGAGGCGGACCCCGTCCTGTTCCTGTACTCGGAGATCCGCGACGAGGAGGCCTGGGACCGCCTCTGGCACACGACGATCCACGACAAGTGGGGCGAGCTGATGAACCCGCTGATGGAGTTCAACGACGACGGGATCGTCGACTCCAGCGAACTCCACGAGGTGTTCAACCTCCGCACGAACGCGTCGTAGGGGCCGGTCATGAGCGAACACGTAGAGATGGGTGCTCCGGGCGACCGGATCGCCGTCGTGACCGGCGCCGGACGGGGGCTCGGACGCGGCGTGGCTGTCGCGCTGGGGAAGCGCGGCCACCCGGTGGTGGGAGTGGCCAGGGATGCGGCCCAGCTGGCGGAAACCGCCGACCTCATCCGGGCCAGCGGGGGCCGCATGATCAGCCGCCCGACCGACGTCGCGGATCCCGATGCTGTGGAGGACCTCGCTCGGTTCGTCCATGAGCAGCTCGGCGCACCGTCCATCCTGGTCAACGCGGCCGGGATCTTCGGTCCCATCGACCTCATCCGGGACACCGATCCCCGAGCGTGGGTCCAGACCGTGATGATCGATGGCATCGCCCCGTATCTGACCAGTCGCCAGTTCGTCGGCGGCATGATCGACGCGGGTTGGGGCCGGGTCGTCAACGTGACCTCCGCCGCGTCGCTGCATCCGCCGGGCGCCCTCAACAGCGCCTACGGCACGGCCAAGGTGGCGCTCAATCAACTGACCAGACACCTCGCCGCGGAGATCGCCGGGTCCGGTGTCACCGCCAATGTGATCCACCCGGGTGACGTCAAGACGTCGATGTGGCGCGACATCCGGGACCGGGTCGCGGTGATGGGTCCGGAAGCTGAGCCGTACCGCCAGTGGGCCGCCTGGGTCGAGGAGACCGGGGGAGATCCGCCCGAGAAGGCCGTGGACCTCGTGCTCCGCCTGACCAGCGACGCAGGCGCCGACATCAACGGGCAGTTCTGCTGGGTCGACGATCCCCTGCAGGCGCCGATCCCATCGTGGGATGCGCCGACCGGTAGTCGGCCATGGATCAGCGAGGAGTGACCGAAGTCCGACCACTCGCCGGTCAGGTCGCCCTCGTGAGCGGCGGGACGCGCGGTCTCGGCCGGGGCATCGCAGCGCGGCTGGCGGCGGAGGGGGCCAGTGTCGCCATCCTTGGTCGGGACCGGGCCCGAGCAGAACTGGTCGCCGGAGAGCTCTCCGACTCGGCTGCCGGCGGGAACGCCGGCGGCATGCGTGTCATCGGGATCGAGGCAGACGTGAGCGACTGGCAGGTCGCCCAGGCCGCCGTCGAGACCGCCACCGAGCGCCTCGGCCCGCTCGACATCGTGGTCGCCAATGCCGGCGTGGGGGCGATCGGTACGGTCGCCGAAGCCGACCCTGCGGACTGGCGCCGGATGATCGACGCCAACTACCTGGGCACCGCTCACATCGTCAAGGCGGCCTTGCCCGGGATGCTCGAGCGCGGCCGCGGCGCTGTCATCGCCATCGCCTCGGCGGGCGGGACCAAGGGCTATCCCGAGTGGTCGGGCTACTGCGCCAGCAAATGGGCCGTCGTGGGCTTCATGGAATGCCTCGCGCAGGAGGTGGCCGGGCTCGGCATCCGGGTCTGCACGTTGTGCCCCGGCGGAATCGATACGCCGTTCTGGGATGACCTCAACAAGGACGTGCACCGTCAGGGCAGCGCCACGCGCGCCGGGCTGATGCAGCCGGACGATGTCGCCGAGACCGTGATGCTCCAGCTGCGCCTACCGCGATCCGTGCTGCTCAAGCGCGCCATATTCTTTCCCACCAGCGAATGGCACTGAGGAGGATCAGGACCGGCATGGATCCGACCAGGACGCGAACCGTCGGCAGGACCGGCGTGGAGGTCACCGAGCTTGGCTTCGGCGGGGCCTCGATCGGCGAGCTCTTCGTGCGGGTCAGCGAGCACGATTCCCTCGCCACGATCGACGGCGCGTGGGATGCCGGCGTGCGCTACTTCGATACCGCGCCGTGGTATGGCCGCGGCCTGTCCGAGCTGCGGACCGGCAACGGACTGCGCGACCATCCACGGTCCGACTACGCCCTGTCCACGAAGGTCGGGCGCTATCTGCGCCCGGCATCCGTCGAGGGCTTTGATGGGTCGCCGTGGTTGGGCGGTGCTCCGAACGAGGTGGTCTTCGACTACACGTACGACGGGATCATGCGCTCGGTCGAGCAGAGCCGCCTGCGCCTGGGCATCACCCGCTTCGACATCGCGTTCATCCACGACCTCGACCGGCTGTATTTCGACGAGCCGACCTGGGACGCGCACTTCCGCGACCTGGCCACGTCAGGCTGGCGGGCACTCGAGGAGTTGCGGTCGAGCGGCCAGATCGGTGGGTTCGGGGCCGGCATCAACGACCTCGGGCTCATCCCGCGGTTTCTGGACATCGGCGACATCGACGCGTTCCTCATCGCGATGCCCTACACACTGCTCGACCAGGAGGTCCTCGAGGAGGAGTTCCCGGCGTGCGTGCAGCGCGGCATCGGGTTTGTGATCGGCGCCGTGTTCGCGTCGGGGATTCTGGCCAAGGGCCCGGTGCCCGGTGGGCGCTACGCCTACGCCGACCCGTCGCCGGAGATCGTCGTCAAGACGGCGGCCATCCAGGCCGTGTGCGAGCGCCACGGTGTCCCCTTGCCCGCAGCGGCGCTGCAGTTCCCGCTCGGCCATCCGTCCGTGGCCTCCGTGATCCCGGGCGCCTCGTCCCCCGGGCAGCAGGCGCGCACGCTCGAATGGTTCCATCACCCGATCCCCGACGACCTGTGGGCTGAGCTCAAGCACGAGGGCCTGCTGCGCGAGGACGCGCCGGTCCCCGGGGCAGCGGTGCCGGCGTGACGAATGGGCTGACGGCGGAAGACGTCATCGGCACGTGGCGGCTGCGGACCTGGTTCTCGGAGCACGAGGACGGCGCCGACGAGCCGATGGGGGATCGACCGGAGGGGATCAACGTCTACACGCCTGACGGCACGATGATCACGACCATCGGGCGAGCGGATCGCGCCGCGATCGATGGCAACGACATGTTCGCCGGGCCCGCCGACCAGCGGCTGGCCGCGATGGCGTCGTTCATCTCCTATTCGGGCACGTTCGCGATCGATGGCGGGGACATCCTGCACACCGTGGGGATGAGCCTGTTCCCCAACTGGGTGGGCACGGTCCAGCGACGCCACGTCGACCTCAGCGAGGATGGCGAGACGCTGGTCCTGTCCACGGATCCGTTCGTCGTCAACGGCCGCCGCAGCGTCCAGCGGCTGACGTGGGAGCGCGTCCGGGGCTGACCCCTGGCGACCAGCGTGGCCGGGCCGGCCGATCCGGACCGCCGATCAGCGGCCGGGGACGGATCCCGCCCAGGCCGGGCCACTCATGATCCGCTCGCGAACCTCCGTCGGGTCCAGCGGCGCATGGGTCAGTGCCAGCGGCCGCCACGTCCGCGACACGAAGCCCATCGACTGCGGGACTGGCACGCCGACGCCCGGCGATACGCGAGCGAGGTCCGGGTAGGCCCGGAACAGGCCCTGGATGGTCTCGGTCGCTTCCATGCGAGCGAGGTGGGCACCGGCGCAGTGCCGCGGCCCGACGTTGAACGCGAGGTGCCCCCACAGCCGCGGGCGATCCGGATCCAGGACGTCCGGGCGCTCCCAGCGCGCCGGGTCGCGGTTCGCGGCCGCATTGACCGCGATGACGCGCTCGCCCGCAAGGATCGTCACGCCGCCGAGTTCCACGTCCTGGGTCGCGCGTCGGGCGCGCAGGTGCACGACCGTCGAGTGGCGCAGGACCTCCTCGAGGAACCGCGCGAATGCGGCCGGGTCGGCCAGCAGCGCTGTTCGCTCCTCGATCGGCAGGTCGAGCAGTCGATG
>JBKJHI010000264.1:0-4643 GCA_046599085.1 Candidatus Limnocylindrales bacterium | reverse complement strand
GACCGGGCGACAGGCCGTCCCCGCAGACCGCCTGCCGGAGCGGCTGTCGACGGCCATCGCCCGACGGCTCGACGGCGATCGTCGGGTCAAGATCGCCCTGGACCTGCGGGGCCATTCCGACTTCGAGCGGGATGTCTGGCACAAGGCCCTGGAGATCCCGCGCGGCGAGGTCCGGCCATATGGCTGGATCGCGGCAGAGATCGGCCGACCTCGGGCGGTCCGCGCCGTGGGCACGGCCCTCGGGCACAACCCGGTGCCGCTCATCGTCCCGTGCCATCGGGTGGTTCGGACGGACGGCACGATCGGCCAGTACTCACTGGGCGGACCGGAGAACAAGCGGACCATCCTGGCCGCGGAGGGACTCGACCCGAGCGTCATGGAGGCCGCCGCCGGCCGCGGGGAGCGGCTCATCGGCTGTGCCTCGACGCACATCGTGTGCTGGCCGTCATGCCGGACCGGTCGCCACATGCTGCCGCGCAACCGCCGGCCGTTCCGGACCCTGGCCGAGGCCGCCGGCGCGGGGTATCGGCCGTGCAAGGTCTGCCGGCCCGTCGATGGGTCGATGGCCGCCTGACCGTCGGGCGGTCGGGGTCAGGGTCACGGTCGCTCGGTCAAGCACGTATCCTGTCCGCTTGGACCACCCACGTATGCCAATGAAGCTGGCCGCCGGGCAGCCCGGCTCGATCTGGCTCGGGCTGCTCGTCCTGTACGGCGTGTGGGGCTCGACCTACCTCGGGATCGCCATCGCGGTCGAGACCATCCCGCCATTCCTCATGGCGGCGTCGCGCTTCGGCCTCGCCGGTGCGGTCCTCCTCGGTTGGTCGCTGGCCCGGTTCGGCGGGCGCTCCTTCGTCTGGCCGACACGTCGGGAGTGGCGCGACTCCGCCATCGTCGGCGGGCTCCTGCTGGGCGGTGGCATGGGGTTCGTGGCCTGGGGCGAGCAGACCATCCCGTCCGGGATCACCGCTCTGCTCATCGCGACGATGCCCGCCTGGAACATGATCTTCGGGCGGCTGCTGCTCGGACAGCACCTGCCGGGGCTGGCCGTGGTCGGGATCACCGTCGGATTCGTCGGCGTTGTCGTCCTCATCGGACCGACGGCGCTCGGCGGCGCCGGTGCGCTTGATCCGGCCGGGCTCGTCGTGGTGCTGTTGTCGCCGGTGTCGTGGTCCCTCGGCTCGCTGTATGCGTCGCATCGCGCCACGCTCCCCGGCCGCCCGCTCGTGGCCACGTCGGCCCAGATGCTGTGCGGCGCCGTCGTCCTGCTGCTCCTCGCGACGCTGACCGGCGAGCCGGGCCGCCTGGACATCAACGCGATCTCCGCCCGCTCGGTCGGGGCGTTCCTGTACCTGGCGGTCATCGGCAGCCTGCTCGCCTTCACGGTCTTCGGCTGGATGCTGCGCGTGGCGCCTCTGCCGCTCGTCACGACCTACGCGTACGTCAATCCGATCGTCGCGGTCATCCTCGGGGCGATCGTCCTCCAGGAACCCATCGATATCCGGACGGTCGTCGCGGGCGCGATCATCGTCGCCGCCGTCGCCCTGATCGTCACGACCCGCGGCAGGATGGCGGCGCCGCGCGGCGTCAGCCCTCCGCCAGCACCGTCCGAGCGACCCGTCGCGCCAGCGCCATCACCGTCAGCATCGGATTGACCCCGATGGCCGTGGGGAACAGGGAACCATCCGCCACGTAGAGGCCGCCGACGACCTCATCGCCGCGCGTGCCGGTGCGCAGCCGACCGGCGGGGTCGCACGCGTGCCGCCTCGGGTCCGATCCCATCCTGGCGGTGCCCATCTGGTGCGCTGACAGCACCGTCCCCCGGTTCGGGGCGAAGTCGAATCGGGCGAGGCGTTCCAGATACTGCCCGAACGCGGCTCCATCGCGGGCCGCCCCGTGCCCGCGATGGAACCAGGCCGGCGTGGCGCCTGGCACGACCATGTCCCGCGCCCCGGCCGCGCGCGCCAGGGTCGCCATCGACCCGAGGGCATGACGCAGGGTCGCGATCCCGGAGTGATCGAGGGCGTAGTCGATCCGTACGCGGCCAGCTCGCGTCAGCGTCGTCCGTCCCTCGCCCCCATCACGCGTCACCGCGATCAGCGGGGCCAGGTAGCGCAGGTCGTCCATCAGCCGTGCGTGGGCCTCCGTGCCCTCCCACGGCGCCGCCAGCGCGATGAGTCCGGCATGCCCGGGTGCCGACTCGATGACATACCCGCGTCGGTCACCGTCGTCCTCCATGAACTGGACCGAGCGGGCGGCCTGCATCGGGCCGCGCCACATCTCGACCGGAGCCGCAGAACGGACCAACACGCCGCTGACCGGGTGGAGTCGCAGGTTGCGTCCGATCGCGGGATGGGACAGGTTCGAACCCTGCAGGACCGCCGGCGTGCGCAACGCGCCCGCCGCGAGGACGACCTGGGGAGCCCGCACGACGACCGCACGGACTCGGATGCCGCCGGGCTGCGTCGGATCCGGGATCGCCCGGCCGGTGACCGGGTCCGGGACGAGCGCCAGGCCCTCGACCCCGACGGCGCGCCCGCGCTCCACCAGGACTCGGGTGACGCGCACCCGGGGCACGATTCGCGCGCCCGCCAGGAACGCTCTCGCGAGGTGCACGCGAATCCCCGACTGCTTCGCCCCGCGTGCGCAACCGAACGGGCAACTGCCGCAGTCGTCACAGCCCGGCGAGTTCCGGCGGATCGGCGCCGCCTCCCAGCCGAGCACGGCCGCGCCGTGCAGGATCAGCTGGTCCTTCGGTGGCACGACGGTCGTCTCGCTGACCTCCAGCTCCGTCTCGATCGCTTGGACATCCGCGGTCCAGGCCGTGCCGTCGTCGATGGCGTCGATCCCGTGCTCGGCCGCCCACGCGCGCCGGACCCGGGCCGGTGCCGCGATCGTCGTCATCCAGTTGACGAGGGTGCCGCCGCCCACGCTGGAGCCGGCGAGCATGGTGATGCCGCCGTCCCAGGTCGAGAGCAGGCCGTGGTTGAGGTACAGCCGCTCGAAGGCGGTCATCTCGTCCCGTGGCATCGACGCCTCGTCCACGAACGGGCCGGCCTCGAGGACGACGACGGAGCGCCCCGCCTTCGATGCCGCGGCCGCCACGACCCCTCCCCCCGCCCCGGAGCCGACGATCACGACGTCCGCCTCGAGCCGGATCGGCTCGTCGGGGTCGCCGGTGTCGAACGGCAGAGCCAGCGGCACGATCGGCGTCGGCGTGGCCGTGACCTGCGGGAACTGCTGCTGATAGCCGATCCGGGCATGACGGGGGTTCGGCGCTCCGACGCCTGGATCGGCGTAGGCGAGGAACGTCATGAGCCGCCGAAGGCTGGCGAATGTCGTCCGCCGCGGGCCGAGCCGCGACGTCCCCCACGCCAGGAGCGTCCGCTCTCGCTCGGACGGTGACATCGCCTGGAACGTCGCCGGTCCGGCGCCCAGGGCGAGGTTCGCGACCCTCGACTGGAGCGTCCGAAGCACGAGCCGCAGCTGGGCGACCTGCGCCGGATCGGCCGCAAGGTCCAGGGCGTCCGCCACGAGCCGCGCCCGTCGAATGGCATCGCCGCGCACGAATGTCTCTGCGATGGCGGCGAGCGTCGCAAGCTCCTGCTCGGTCCAGAGTGTCGTCACGGATCCTCGTGGGCTGGGCGAAACGGTACCGGGCGGATTGTCACGCAGCCTGCGTCAGGCCGTCGGGCGCTCCCAGCCCTGGGCCGGCCACGGCTCGCAGCGCAACGGCCGATCCTCGCGGTAGCCCATCGCATAGTCGGCCTGGATCAGGGTGTGGAGCTGACTGGTGCCCTCGTAGATGACCGCGGCCTTGGAGTTGCGCAGGTAGCGCTCCACCGGGAACTCATTGCTGTACCCGTTGGCCCCGTGGACCTGGATGGCATCCAGCGCGCTCTGGACGCTGTGCTCCGTGGCGTGCCACTTGGCCAGCGAGGTCTCCCGCGTGTTACGCAGGCCCTGGTTCTTGAGCCAGGCCGCGCGCCACACGAGCAGCCGGCCGATGTCCGTTCCGGTGGCCATCTTCGCGATCATCTGCTTGACGAGCTGGTGCTCCCCGATCTCCTGGCCGAACGTCCGCCGCTCGTGTGCATACCGCACCGACGCGTCCACGCACGCCTGGGCGAGCCCTACCGCGCCGGCAGCGACCGTGAACCGACCCTGATCGATGGCGCTCATGGCGATGAGGAAGCCCTCACCCTCCTCGCCGATCCGGTGTTCTTCCGGTACCACAACGTCGTCGAGGTTGATGAGCCCCGTGTTCCCGGCCCGGATCCCGAGCTTGCCGTGGAGTGTGCCCGTGGACAGGCCCGGCATGCCGCGCTCCAGCAGGAAGGCCGTGACGCCCTTGTGGCGCTGTTCGCGGTCCACGCTGGCGAACACGAGGAAGTGGTCGGCCAGGTCTGCGAGGCTGATCCACAGCTTCTGCCCGTTGAGCCGATACGACGCCCCGTCGCGGCGGGCCGTCGTCTGGAGGTTAGCCGCGTCGGTGCCGACGCCAGGCTCGGTCAGGCCGAACGTCGCGAGCTTCTCGCCACGGGCCTGCGGGACGAGCCAGCGCTGGCGCTGCTCCTCCGTCCCCCATTGGAGCAGAGCAAGCGAGTTGAGACCGACGTGCACGCTCTGCACGACGCGGAACGAGG
>JBKJHI010000156.1:0-2975 GCA_046599085.1 Candidatus Limnocylindrales bacterium | reverse complement strand
CTCATCGCCGGCGAGCACGATGGCTGATGAGCCCGACGGGCTCGAACCCCAGGAGGCCGGCCCGAGGCTCGGCTTCCGGAGCCGTCTGACCCTCGCCCTCCTCGCCGCCGGCATCCTGCCACTGGCCACGTTCGGCGGCGTCGTGGCCGTCGTCGAGACCTCGGTGGGCGGCCCGGCGTCCGACTCGCGCATCTCGAGCTTCCTCCTGTTCACGGCAGCCGTCATCGTCGTCGTCGCGGTCTTCGCGGCGTTCGGCGTGGCGGACCAGCTGACTCGACCACTGCGCCGCATCTCGGCCGCGGTGGACCGCGTCTCAGCCGGCCACCTCGAGACACCGATCCGGGTCGCCGGGGACGACGAGCTCGCCCACCTGGCGGACAGCCACAACCGACTGGCCGCTGACCTCGATCGCCGGAACCGGGAGCTGGGCCGGATCCTCGCCGCCATCGGCGAGGTGACGCCGCAGGACGGCGTGGAACGCATCATCGAGCGGACGGCCGCGGACGTGACGCGCGCCTTCGGGCTGATCGATGCCACCGTGGTCATGGGCGATCCCGGCCAAGTCGAGGAGGAAGAGGTCGTCCCTGGTGTATCGCGTCCGTTGCGCGCGGTCCTGCGTGCGGGCGGCGAGGACCTGGGTGTCCTCATCGGCCGCGCTCCGGCGACCCGTCGATGGGAACGTGCCGACCAGGACCTGCTGGAGCTGTTCGCCAGCCAGATGGCGGCCGGGATGCGCAACGCGCAGCTGTTCGAGACGGTGGCGTCGCAGAACCAGCAGCTGCTGGAGCTCGATGCCGCCAAGGACGACTTCCTGCGCGGCGTCAGTCACAACCTGCAGACACCACTGACGAGCATCCGGGCATACGCGGAGCAGCTGGATGCGGCAGCGCCTGACCGACGCCTGGGGATCATCGCCGAGCAGTCCGAGCGCCTCTCACGCATGGTCCGGCAACTGCTTACGGTCACGCGGCTGGAATCAGGGGCGCTTCGACCGCGCAGCGAGGTCGTCTCGCTGGCGACGCGCATGCGTCGCGCGTGGGAGGCGCTCGGTACCGACGGCGTCAAGTTCGATCTCACAGACGACGCGGCTGGGTGGCTGGCGATCGCAGATCCCGACCAGCTTGACCAGGTCCTGTGGGCGCTCCTGGACAACGCGGTCAAATACGGTGCCGGTACCCCGGTCCAGGTCCGCATCGCGCGCGAGGAGGCGAACGCGCTCCTTCACGTGACGATCCAGGATGGCGGCCCCGGCATCCCCGAGACGGATCGGGAACGCCTGTTCACGCGGTTCGCTCGTGGCGAGGATTCGGCGCCGGACGGCGGCAGCGGCCTGGGTCTGTATGTCTCGCGAGAGCTCTGCCGCGCGATGGGCGGCGACCTCGAGCTGGTCATGCCTGACGGAACCGGCGGCGCCGCGTTCGCGATCACGCTCCCAGGCGAACCCGGCGAAGAGGGCTAGGGCGCCCGACGGCCGCCGGAGAATCACGAACGCCGGGTGGCGACAGGCACCCGGCGCTCATCACGTTGGTTCGGTCGCCCGGCAGGCGACGCGACGTGTCAGGCGGGTTCGGGCAGTCCCTCGCTGGACGTCCCGGCCACAGCGGCCTTAGCGGACCAGATGATCCGGCGAGGATCCACAGCGATCAGGCCGGCCGCCGCGGCGCCGATGATGGGACCCAGTGCCGGGCCCACGCCGATCATCTCGGCGAGGAGAGCCCCGGCGTACCAACCGGTGTAGAACCACAGCAACGCGGCAACGGTGCGCTTCTTCATACGGGCAATCCTGCGCCCGCTCGACGACTCGGGGAAGGCATCCGGTAGTCCCGCTCGGGTCCTGCCCGGCCGCGCCGGTCCCGCCCGCTCGGCGGCGCGCCGCAGCACCGCTGGCAAGGTGACCTGCAAGGTGCTTATGGGAGCATCCGCAGGACTTTCGTACTGACTACCTCCGGGGACCCTGCATGCTCACCAGCCTGTCACGCCGCCTCCGCATCGACCGCCGCCGCGAGCACGCTCGCGGCCAGAGCCTCCCTGAGCTGGCGTTGATCGCGCCGCTGTTCCTCTTGCTCATGCTGACCTCCGTCGACCTCGGCCGATTGCTGTACTCGCAGATCACGGTCACGAACGCGGCAAAAGAGGGGGCTTTGGTGGCCTCCCAGGGCGGCACCTTTGTGGCGAATCAACCGTGCAGCGACACAAACGAAGTGATGTGCGGTGTGCTGACCGAGGCGGATGGGGGCTTCGTGGAGGTCGACCAGGCACGCGTGTTCCTTACTCCGAAGACGTGCGCCAAGGACGCCATGTACCCGTCGACGGGAGCTCCCCCCAACGTGACGGTCAAGGTCCAGACGCCGTTCAAGATCCTGACGCCGATCGTTGGGGCCTTCGTCGGGAACAATCTGCTCCTGACCGCGACGGCGGATGCGCAGTGCCTCGTCGTGCCGGCCGTTACCTATCCAGCCCTGCCGAAGCCGACGGCTGTGTTCACAGCGTCCCCCACCGCCGGGACTGCGCCGCTTTCGGTGAACTTCGATGCCTCCGCATCATCATCACCCGGCGCGACGATCGTGTCGTATCAGTGGAGCTTCGGTGCAGCGGATACCGACGCCTTCCACACACGCTCGTTTAGTGCGACGACGAGCGTGACGCTCACGGTCACGGACAGCCGCGGCCAAGTGTCGGCTCCGTCGGGCGCGACAACGATTACCGTGACTGGCACGCCGCCCCCGGTGTGCCCGATCGTGTCCTTCACGTGGGCGGCAGCTGCCGGTGGCGGCCCCAATGCCCACCGTGTTCGCTTCGATGGAATCGTCACGCCGACGACGAGCGGATGGACCTGGGTTTGGAGTGGGCCGACGATGCCTACGCCGAACCCAGCGGGCGCGAGTCCCCAGATCAGTTTTGCCACCGCGGGCTCGCATGTGGTCACACTGACCGCGTCCAAGGGGGCATGCACCTTGACGCAGACTCAAACGGTC
>JBKJHI010000067.1:0-33737 GCA_046599085.1 Candidatus Limnocylindrales bacterium | reverse complement strand
GCCGAAGGCATCGTCTGCAACGTCAACGCCGATGATGCAGCGGCCGGCATCGCCGCCGGCCTCGGCGCGCGCCAGCTCGTGCTGCTGACCGATGTCGACGGCGTCCGCGACGCCGACGGCCACAAGCTCGATTCACTCACGGTGGCCGAGGCGGAGCACCTCATCGATATCGGGGTCATCGCCGGCGGGATGGTGCCCAAGGTCCGCGCCGCGCTCGCCGCTCTGGGCTGGGAGGGTTCCGAGGCGATCATCGCCGACTCGGCCGCGGACCGGGCGCTGGAGCGGGCCCTCACGGATCCGACCTTTGGGACCCGGATCACGGCCGTGCGGCGCGCCAGGGTCGGCGCAGCATGACCCCGAGCCAGGAGCTCAAGCGACTGCGCCAGCGGGCGATCCACCAACTCGTGACCTCACGCCCGGTGAGCAGCCAGCGCGAGCTCGTCGACGCGCTCGTCGAGCAGGGCTTCGACGTCACCCAGGCGACGGTCAGCCGCGACATCACCGAGCTCGGCCTGCTCAAGGCGTCGGGCGGGACCGGGCACGTCTACCTCGCCCCGGAGGCCATCGGCGCCCAGGCGCCCGCATGGTCGGACGAGCGTTTGCGGCGCATCCTCGCCGACGTGCCGGTGAGCGTCGGTCGCAGCGGGCTCACGCTCGTGTTGACCGGGACGCCGGGGACGGCCAGTGTCGTCGCCCAAGCCATCGACGAATCCACGCTGCGCGAGCAGGAAGGCACGCTCGCGGGCGACAATACGCTCCTCGTCCTCTTCGCCGACGAAGCTCGACTCGAACGCTGGCGCGACCGTTTCCGCGTCCTTCAGCGGTCCGTCGCCGCCACATCGCGATCCGCCAACTGACCCGGGAGGTCCCACACTCGCATGAACAAGGTCGTCCTCGCCTATTCCGGCGGACTCGATACATCCGTCGCTGTCTCGTGGCTCAAGGAGCAGTACGGCGTCGACGTCATCACCCTGACCGTCGATCTCGGCGGCGGCTCGCTGCGTGGCGGCGTCGAGCGTCGGGCGATGACCGCCGGCGCGTCGCGCGCCTACGTCGTCGATGCGCGCGAGCGCTTCGTGACCGATTTCGTGTGGCCGCACCTCCAGGCCAACGCGATGTACCAGGGTGCCTACCCGCTTGCTACGGCATTGGCCCGGCCGCTCATCGCGCAACTGCTGTTCGAAGTCGCCAAGCCCGAGGGCGCCGACGCGGTCGCCCACGGCTGCACCGGCAAGGGCAACGACCAGGTCCGCTTCGATGTCGCGACGCACGCCCTGGATCCGGGGCTGGAGGTCGTCGCGCCGATGCGCGTCGGGATGGGCCTGACCCGCGACCAGGAGATCGATTACGCCATCGAGCGCAACATCGAGATCCCGATCACCAAGGCGTCCCCCTACTCGATCGACGTCAACCTGTGGGGCCGCTCGTGCGAGACGGGCATCCTGGAGGACCCGTGGGTCACCCCGCCGCCCGACGCGTACGAGTGGACCGTCCCCGCGGGCGATGCCCCGGAACCGGTCGACGTGACGATCGCCTTCGAGGGCGGCATCCCCGTCGCGCTGGACGGCGAGCGACTCGCCCCGCTGGACCTCGTCGAGCGGCTGCACACGCTCGGGGGCGCGCATGGCGTCGGGCGGATCGATCACGTCGAAGACCGGCTCGTGGGCATCAAGAGCCGCGAGATCTACGAGGCCCCGGCGGCCACGATCCTGCATACCGCCCACAAGGCGCTCGAGGGGCTGACGCTGTCGCGCGACACGCTGCGCTTCAACCATTTCGTGGCCGACGAGCTGGCCCGCCTCATCTACGACGGCCTGTGGTTCAGCGCCCTGTCGCGTGACCTCCGCGCGTACGTGGCGTCATCGCAGCGCGTCGTCAGCGGCGACGTCCGGGTCCGGCTGGACCACGGGCAGGCCGTCATCGCCGGCCGGCGCTCCCCGATGTCGCTCTACGACAAGAGCCTGGCGACGTACGACGAAGGCGACGCCTTCGACCACGCGTCCGCGGTCGGCTTCATCGAGATCTTCGGGCTGCCGCTGCGCGTGGAGGCGGCACGGCACGGCGCCGTCGGCAAGCACCATGGCGCGGCCTGGACCTGGACCGACCCGCTCCTGACCGAGCTGCCGACGACGGTCACCGATCCGGAGGCGGCGCCGGCCTGACCGTCGGAGACGACTGGTCGGAACGCGACGCTGCCTTCACCATGACCGCGATGAAGGACGTGCACCCGGTCCAGAACCTGCGCGAGGCCGGCGACCGACTGCGGGAGCTATCGTTCCTCAATGAGATCGCTCAGGTCGCCACCCAGGCTCGTGACTGGGACGAACTCATGCGCACGATCGTGGACGGCACGACCGTGGCCATGGGTGTGCAGGTCTGCTCGTTCTACTTGCCCGATCGCGAGCGGATGCGCCTGACCCTTGTCGCGACCAACGGCCTGGACCGCTCGCAGGTGGGCAAGGTCAGCCTGGCCTGGGGCGAGGGCATCACGGGACGCGTGGCGGCGTCGCAGGTGCCCATCGCCGTCGCCGACGTCACCAGGGACGACCGCTTCAGCTGGGTCCGCGGCTTTGATATCGAGGCGCTGGCGGGCTTCCTGTCCGTGCCGCTGGTCTGGCATGGCGAGGTCGTCGGCGTGATCAACGTCCAGTCCCGCGACGCGCGCGAGTTCACGCTCGATGAGATCGAGTTCCTGCGCACGATCGCCGCGCTGCTGGCGGGCATCGTCGAAAAGGGCCGCCTGACCGCCGAGGTGGAGGCGCGCCTGGAGCAGCTGTCCGCCCTGGACGCCGCGCGAGCCGAGCTGCTCAGCGTCGTCACCCACGAACTCCGGACGCCGCTGTCGGTCGTCCGAGTCTACGTGGACCTCCTGGCCGAGGCGGCCACGACCGTGGATCCGGCACCGGACGCCGACGCGTGGCGGGATGCCGCGAATGACCAGCTGTCACGCCTGGACCGCCTTGTGGACTCCATCCTGGCCTCCGTTCGCGGTGAGGGCCTGACGGGTCTGTCCCGCGCCCCGTTCGATGCCGTGCGCGTCGTCGACGAGACGGTCGAGACCCTGCGCCTGCTGCTCCGCCCCCACCCGATCCGCTGGGCGCGCCCCGAGCACGCACTCACCGCCATCGGCGACGAGGCGCGCTTCCGCCAGGTGCTCGAACAGATCCTGGAGAACGAGTCGAAGTACGCGCCGTCGGCCGATGCCGTGAGCATCGGCATCTGGCGCCACGGCGAGGAGATCCAGGTCTACGTCACCGACGACGGCCCGGGTGTCCCCATCGAGGACTGGGAGAGCGTGTTCGAACCGTTCGTGCGCATCGAGGGCCGTGGACGGTCGCGCGGTTCCGGCATCGGGCTGTTCGCTTCTCGCCGGCTGATGAACGGGATGGGCGGTCGCATCTTCATCGAACCGAACGGCTACGCCAGCTCGCGCTTCGTGGTGGCGCTCCCGGCGGGCTGACGCTGGAGCGGGCCACGCTGGCAGATCGCCCATCCTTGACATCATGATGCGGCGCACTGATGCTGTGATGCATGCGCACCACCGTGAATATCGACGACCGCCTCCTCATCGAAGTCAAGACCGTCGCCGCCCGGTCCGGGCGGACGGTGAGTGACGTGATCGATGACGCCCTCCGTGCCGCCATCCAGCGGCGCCAGGCGCCACCGACGCGTCGACTCGATCTGCCGACACATGCCGGAGGTGGCCTGCAGCCGGGCGTGGACCTGGATGACTCGGCCGACCTGCTGGACCGATTGGACGGCCGCTGACCGGTGCTCCTGCCCGACGTCAACGTGTTCGTGTACGCATTCGACGAAGCCGGCGTGGGCCACGCGCGCCATCGCGCCTGGCTGACCGACGCGCTCCAGGGTGAGGAGCCGGTCGCCATCGCGGACGTCGTGCTGAGCGCCTTCGTCCGGATCGTGACCCATCCTAGGATCCTGGCGACTCCCGCACCCGTGGACGTGGCGCTCGAGTTCGCCGCCGCTGTCCGTGAGGCGCCGGCCGCCATTCCGATCGCTCCTGGCGACCAGCACTGGACGATCTTCGACCGAACCTGTCGGGCCGCGGGCGCCAGGGGCAACCTGGTGCCCGATGCCTACCTCGCGGCGCTCGCCATCGAGCATGGCGCGACACTCATCACGACCGACCGCGACTTCAGTCGATTCGCGGGACTCAGCGTCCGGCACCCACTGACGGCCGCCGATCCCGGCTGATCGCCGCCGACTCGATCAGAGGTCGCGCCGTCTGGCCCGGGCGCCCAGCGCCGCGCGGTCGTCGACGCGGTCACGAAATGGCGACGACCTTCGACTGCTCGGCGCGCAGACGCGCGTAGCCAGGCTTCACGATCTCGTTGATGAGTCGCAGGCGCTCATCGAACGGTGCGAAGGCCGACTTGAGCGCGTTGATCGTCAGCCACTCCATCTCGCTGAGACCCAGGCCGAACGCCTCGTCCAGGGCGGCGAACTCGCTCGACAGCGTGACCCCGCTCATCAGCCGGTTGTCGGTGTTGACCGTGACCCGGAAGCGCAACCTGCGGAGCAGATCGATCGGGTGCTCGGCGATCGACGGTGCGGCCGCGGTGTGAACGTTGGAGGTCGGGCACATCTCCAGAGGCACGCGGCGATCGCGCACGAACGTGGCCAGCCGGCCCATCTCGACGGTGCCGTCGTCGCGCAGGGTGATGTCGTCGACGATCCGGACCCCGTGGCCGAGGCGCTCCGCCCCGCAGAATTGGAGCGCCTCCCAGATGCTCGGCAGACCGAACGATTCACCGGCATGGATCGTGATGTGGAAGTTCTCACGACGGACAAGATCGAAGGCGTCCATGTGGCGCGTCGGCCGGTAGCCGGCCTCGGGTCCGGCGATATCGAACCCGACCACGCCCTGGTCGCGGAAGCGGACCGCACACTCGGCGACCTCCACGGAGCGCGCGGCCTGGCGCATGGCCGTGACGAGCGAGCGCATGACGATCGGATGGCCGGCCGCGGCCGCGCGCGCCTCCCCCACTCGGTAGCCCTCGAGGATCGCGTCCTGGACTTCGTCAAGGGTCATGCCACGTTCCGTGCACAGCTCCGGTGCCATGCGCACCTCGGCGTACACGACGCCATCCGCGGCGAGATCCTCCGCGCACTCGGCGGCGACCCGGATGATGGCGTCTCGTTCCTGCATGACGCCGACCGTGTGGGCGAACGTCTCGAGGTACAGCTCCAGGCTCTTGCGGTCCGCGCCACGGCGGATGTGGGCAGCCAGCTGGTCCGCGTCGGTCGTGGGCAGGCCCGTGTAGCCGTACTCGGCGGCCAGATCCACGATGGTCGCCGGCCGCAGACCGCCATCGAGGTGGTCGTGGAGCATCGCCTTTGGGGCCTGGCGGATCGTCTCGGTGGTCAGCACGGTCCGATGGTACCGCGGCGGCCGCGCGGTCCAGCGCCGACGGCGGCCGCGGCCCTCGACGAGCGGATGGCATGATGTCCCACGTGACGACCACCGCGCGCACCTCCGGCGGCGGCTTCGACCTGGCGCTCGAGATCGACCGCGATCGACTGCTCCCTGGACGCCTCGTCGACGGCCGACTTGAGATCACGGCCCGGCGAGCCGGCTCATTCCGCGGTGCGCGAGTGTCGCTTGTCGGGACCGAGACCTGGCGCTACGACCAGACCACGACCGACGCGCAGGGCCACAGCCGAACGGAGATCCGCACCGGGACCGCGGCGCTCCCTCGCGTTCCGATCGTCCTGGCAGGTCCGACCAGCCTGGCCGCCGGCCAGCGACTGGATCTGCCATTCAAGCTGCCAGTTCCCGGCCTTGGCCCCGCGACATTCGACGGCACGGAGCTCAGCGTGGAGTGGACGCTCGAGGCCAACCTGGACGTCGCGGGCTTCGATCCGGGTGTCGCCATGCCCGTCCGCGTCCTCCAGCCGACCGCCCTGTTGCGAGCCGGCGTCGTGGATGTGGCGCAGTTCGCCCTGTTCGACGAGGCGGCAGCGGCAGCCGACGACCTGCGCGGCACGCTTCGCCTGGAGCCCGTCCCGTTGTGCATCGGAGCCCCGTTCCGTGGCGTCGTCACACTCACCCAGGGTGCGTCGCAGAAGGTCCAGGAGGTCCGGGCGGAGCTGCGCGTCACGGCCAGGTCGACCGTGGGCGGCGGCCGCTCGGAGACGATCACCCTGTGGGCCGGCCGGCTGGCCGGTCCAGGAGACTACGGTGGCGTCGGCCGGACGGATGCCTTCGAGGGGGTCGTCCCGGACCGCCATCTCCCGACGATCGAGACGGAGCACGGCCGCGCGGACGCGACGTTCCATCTGGTGGTCGCGAAGGCGTGGGCCCGAGATCCGCACCTCGTGCGGGACGTCGCCATCTGCTCGACGACCGAGCTCTAGGCAGGATCTCCCAGACGGTTCCGCGCCGCGGCCAGCGCGGCCGCGACGCGCTTGGGGGCCGTCCCGCCGATCACGTCGCAGGTCGCCAGGGCACCGTCCACGGACGCCGCCGCGCGCAGCTCAGCGCCGATCCCCTCCTCCGCCGCGAGCGCCGCCGCGCCCGTGTCACCCGCGGCACCCAGCGCCATGCCGATCATCGCGTTCGGGACGGCGTCCAGACCGACGCCCGCCTCCTCAGCTTGAGCCACAAGCGATCCGACGACGTGGTGGGCGACGCGGAACGGGATACCGCGCCGGACCAGGGCGTCGGCCACCGCGGTCGCCGTCGTGAACCCCTGGTCCGTGGCGGCCCGCATCCGCTCGTGGTCCACGGTCATCGTGCGGAGCATGCCCGCCAGCACCCCGAGCGACGCCTCGAACACGGCCACGCTGTCGAACAGCGGCGCCTTGTCCTCCTGGAGGTCGCGCTGGTAGGCCAGTGGCAGGCCCTTGAGCAGGGCGAGCGACCCGGTCAGCGATCCGATCACGCGGGCAGCGCGGCCGCGTACCAGTTCCGCCGGATCCGGGTTCTTCTTGTTGGGCATGATCGACGACCCGGTCGAGAACGCATCGCTCGCGCGCACGAATCCGAATGCCGGGTTCGACCACCAGGTGATCTCCTCGGCCAGCCGGCTGAGGTGGACCATCCCGAGGGCGATCGCGCTCAGTGCCTCGACCACGAAGTCGCGGTCGCTCACCGCATCCAGCGAGTTGGCCGTCACGCCATCGAAGCCAAGCTCGGCGGCGGTCGTCTCCCGATCCAGCGGGTAGCCGGCCCCCGCAAGCGCGCCCGAACCCAGCGGCGAGACGTTGGCCCGCCGGCGAGCGTCCGCGAGGCGGCCTCGATCGCGCTCGGCCATCTCGACATAGGCCAGCAGGTGATGGGCGAACAGCACGGGCTGGGCCGGCTGGATGTGGGTCGTGCCGGGGAGCACGGCCGTGCCCTCCCGTTCGGCGAGCTCGACCAGCGCCAGCTCGAAGTCCACGAGCGCGGCATCCAGGCCGTCGATGGCGCGCCGCAGCCACAACCGCAGGTCGGTGGCGACCTGGTCGTTGCGCGAGCGGCCGGTGTGGAGCTTGCCCGCGACCGGCCCGATCCGGTCGGTCAAGGCGACTTCCAGGTTGAGATGGACATCCTCGAGCGCCGGGTCCCAGGTGATCTCGTCGGCGGCGACGGCCTCCGCGAGACCGGTCAGACCGGCCACCAGCTCGCCGACCTCCGCCTCCGTGAGCAGGCCGGCGCGGCCGAGTCCGCGGACGTGGGCGATCGACCCCGCGATGTCGTCCATCGCGAGCACACGATCGAGCTCGACCGAGCGCGTGAAGTCGGCGACCCGCTGATCGTTCTCCTCGCTGAAGCGTCCGCCCCAGAGTCGCATCGTCCCTCCGCCGTTCGTGTCTGGACATGGTATGCGGACCGAAGCGGACGACACGAGCGAATGATCCCCCGCCGCCGAGAAGGCCGATCTTCATCGACCCCACCCTATCGGGTCACTTGATGCCGCTCGTCGCCACATTCTCCATGAAGTAGCGCTGGACCAGGGCGAAGGCGGCCACGGGCACGGCAACCGCGATCGCCACGCCAGCGAAGACGAGTTGGGGCGAGTCTGCGGCCCGGCCGCCGAACTGCTGCAGCGCGACCGTCAGGACCTGCGCATCCGTATTGCCGGTGCTGATGATGATGAACGGCCAGACGAAGCTGTTCCACGAATACAGGAACGAGAACGTGACCTGGGTAGCGATGGCCGGCAGGCTGAGCGGTACGAAGATCCGCCACAGGATGGTCCAGCGACTGGCGCCGTCAACGAAGGCGGCCTCCTCCAATTCGCGCGGAACGGTGATGAAGAACTGGCGCATCAGGAACGTTCCGTAGGCGGTGAAGATCCACGGGAGGATGAGCGCCGGCACGCGGTCCACCCAGCCGATGGCGACCATGAACTGGTACAGCGGGATGATCAGCACGACGAACGGGATCATGATCGAGCCGAGATAAACGAGGAAGATCACGTCGCGCCCCGGGAACTTGATGCGTGCGAAGGCATAGCCGCCAAGGATGGACGTGAACAGCTGGCCAAAGACGGTGAACAGCGTCACCAGCAGGGTGTTCGTGAGGTTGCGATCGAATCCGGACCGGGCCAGGACGTCCCCGTAGTTCCCGGGGTGCGTGGTCACTGCCTCCACCTGCTCGGCGGTGCGCAGGACCGCATAGCTCGACACCGATGGATCACCGGCTACCTCGAAACGGGCGACCGCGGTGTCACGAACCTTGGCCAGGCGCGATGTCGCCCCAGCCACGGTCACATCGAAGAGCGGCAGAGGTGCGCCGTCGATGACCGCCGTGACCGGCTGACCGTCGGCACCGATGACGGCTTGCGCCTGGTCCAGCGGCCAGGCGAGGGTCGTTGCCGTGTCCGCCGGGTCGGCGAACACGCCAGCCGCGACACCGGTCTCGACCGGGACCATCTCGACGATCTGATCGCCCAGCGGGATGCGGTACAGCGGCACCGGTTCGGGCTGGCCGTCCACGACGATGGTCTTCGCCTCCGTCGGTAGCAGACGCGGCGGATAGCGGAAGACTTCCTCGCTGGTCTTGAGCGAGGTCGTGAACATGAACACGAACGGGAAGATGAACACGATGCCGATGGCAACGAGCAGGGCGTAGGTCCCGAGCGATCCGAGGGCTCTCCGGGCCCGGCGGCGGGTCGACGGCCGACCGCGCATGGAGGCGCCGCCCGCGGCCCGCCCGGTGATCGGCGTGCTGGTCATGGAGGCTCCTTCAGCTCGCGGCCGCGTCGCCACGCTGGCGGCGGTATTGGACGAGGGTGAACACGAAGATCAGCGCGAACAGGACCCAGGCGACTGCCGAGGCATAGCCGAACTCGAAGTTCCTGAAGCCCGAGTTGTACAGGTACATCACGGGCGTCAGCGTCGCGTTGTTCGGGCCTCCCGGATTCGGGCTGGTCAGGACATACGGCTCGGTGAACAGCTGCAGGGCCAGGATCGTCGACGTGGCCACGACGAAGAAGGTGGTTGGCGCGACGGACGGCAGGGTGATGCTCCTGAACCGCTGCCAGCGGTTGGCACCATCGATGGACGCCGCTTCGTAGAGGTCCGCGGGGATGCCCTGAAGACCGGCGAGGAACAGCACTGAGTTGAACCCGACGGACGTCCAGGCGAAGACGATGGCGATCGCCGGCAGGGCCGTGACCGGGTCGGACAGCCACCCGATCTTGGGATCGACGATGGCCAGCCCGAACGTGCCGTTGAGCCAGTCCACGGACAGGGTGATGAAGTAGTTGACCCACCCGATCGTCGCATCAAGCAGCTGCTTCCAGATGATCGCGATCCCGACCACACCCGCGACGCTCGGGATGAAGTAGATGGCCCGGAAGAACCGCACGCCGCGGATCTTGGAGTTCAGGAGGCTCGCCAGGAGGAGTGCCGGACCGACGGACAACGGGATGGCGATGGCCGCGAACAGCAGGATGTTGCGCAGTGAGATCCAGAACAGCTTGTCCTTGGCCGCGATCAGGAACGATCCGACCCGAACCACCTCCGTGTAGCCGGCGTTCAGTCCAGGCGCGAGGGCGACGTTCGGATCAGCCAGGGTAACGAACTGGATCGACACGATATTGATGTAGTTCTGGAGCCCCACGAAGACGGGCTCGCTGAACGCATCCCACTGCGACAGGCTGACATACAGGCTGAAGAGCAGCGGACCTGCGAAGAAGCCCAGGAACCCGAGCAGGTTCGGGGAGACGAGCAGGATGCCGTTGAGGATGTCGGCGTCCCGTTGGTTCGCGCCGTAGCGCCGCTTGCCCTCCGAGCCCCACAGCGCGAGCAGGAATGCGAGGAGCACGGCCGCCACGATGGTCAACGCCAGGCGCAGCGGATCCAGGAGTCCTGCGGCGAAATCGACGACGCCTCGAGGTGCCCCGACGGCGACAAGGAAACCGATCACGGCGATGGCGACGAGGGCCAGCCGAAGCAAGGTCAGGGCCTTGGCCATCGCGCTGTCCTGCCGGGAAGCATCGATGAGGTAGCCCAGGACGAAGGCCAATAGGCCGATCCCCAGGAACGGTAGGCCGGAGCCGAACGTGTCGGCCAGGTCGTCCAGGCCGAGGTACACGCCAGAGAGGTGGAGCAAGAACAGGAACGTTCCGAGGAACGCCAGGTAGTCGACGATGACGGCCAGGACTCGCCCGCGCGCAGAGCGGCGCAGGGTGCCCACGGCAGATAGGCCGGCGGCGATCGTGAACAGGACCGGCACGGCCAGCAGAAATAGGAAGATGGGCAGTGGCAGCCCGACCGGGCCACTGATGACGATGGCCAGCACGGCGGCGAGTCCGGCCAGCGCCAGGGCCACCTGCAGGACGGGGGCGAGGGCGACCAGCAGCGCACTGACCCGGGCCTGGAGCACGACCTGCTCGGTCGGTCGCAGGGGCGAACCGCGGGCGGCGGTCGGGACGGACATCAGCGCGAACCTCCGCGTCGTCGAGCGCAGGGTGGATCGACGGGGCCAGTCGGTGACCGACCCCGTCGGAGTGAACGCTAGGAGCCGAAGCCCTCGGCGTTGGCCTCAGTGCAGATGGTCGCCTTGAACTGGTCGATCGTCGTCTCGCCGTTGACGACCGCGGCCACGGCCGCACCCATCACGGTGTCGAACTTCGGCCAGCTTCCGGCCCACAGCGGGCCCTCGGCGACGCTGCCGTTGGCCAGGCCGTCGAGGAAGGCCTGGTTGTTGGCGGGCGGCGAGAAGGTCAGGAAGTCGCTCTTGGCCTGATCGCCGGTGCGGCTCGGGATGTTGGCACCGAGTTCGGAGACCATGGCCTGGATCTCCGGGCTGGTGAGGGCCTGGATGACCCGCCACGCGGCCTCCGGGTTCGCCGTCTTGGCGTTGGCAGCGTACGAGCCCCAGAAGAGCCAGTTACCACCGGGCTTGGGGCCGTCGGGCAGGGCCACGACATCCCACTCGAAGCCAGCGTTCGTCCGGATGTTGGGGGTCGCCCAGCGACCGTTCTGGAACATGCCGATCTTGCCGGCCAGGAACACGGGCTCAGGGTCCTCGCCGTACTTCAGCGCGAAGTTCGGCGTGTCGTACACCTTCTTGAGCTGGGTGAGCCCGGCGATGGACTCTGGCGTGTCGAGCGCGCAGGCGGTGCGATCGGCGTTGAAGAAGCCGCCACCGGCCCCGTTCAGCCAGACGCCGTATGGGCCCCACCAGGAGCTGGCGCCGTAGCCGGCCACCCCATCGCCGAGCGCGGCGATCTTGGCTCCGACTTCCTCGAACTTGGCCCACGTCCACTCGCCGTTCTTGGCCAGTTCGCGCGGATCCTCGGCGCCTGCTTCGGCGATGAGGTCCAGGTTCAGGTACAGGCCGAAGGTCGACACGTCGCGGGGCAGGCCCCACAGCGGCCCGCCGGACTGGCCGGTCGTCGGATCGAAGGTCAGATGGAACATCGGACCCTCGTAGTAGTCGGAATCCTTGTATGCGCTGTCGGCAGCTGCGTACTGGCGCAGGTCAAGGGTGATGCCCTTCGTGGCGAACTCGGCGGTGTCGGTGCCCGGGATCCAGAAGACGTCCGGAGCTGTGCCGGCCGCGGCTTCGGTCTTGATGGTGTCCTGATAGCCGGCGGTCTCCGTGCCGCCCTTCTGATATTCGACCGTCACGTCGCCGAGCATCTCGGAAACCTTGGCCGCGACGTCCTTGTACACCTCGGCCTCGGCATCGTTGTCAGGCCGGGTGCGGAAGGTGATGGTGACAGCCTCGGCCGGGGCCGAAGGCTCTACGCTCGGGGCGGTGCTCGGCGCACTTGACGGTGCCGTCGACGGTGCCCCGGTCGCCGCGCCACCCGAACACGCCGCGACCAGGATGGCCGAGGCGGACGCCAGCGCGAGCCAGCGCGATCGCTTGTCCACGATGTTCTCCTCCAGTGCCCGCGTCAGCGGGCGTGATCGACCGCCACGGTGACGGTCGTGGGTACCACCTGCTCGGGCTGGTGGCGGATGGGGATCGCCGCCAGCAAGGCGGCGGACTGCTCCGGGATGGTGTCGTTGATGAACTGCCCGGCGGCAGTCTCGACACTCGCCCGGACCTTGGTCAGCTCGGCGGTCCGGTGGGGAGGCAGGAACTCGACGGACAGGTGCCAGTCGGGCACATCCGCGGGAGCCTCGTTGACCACCATCATGTACGGCAGCTCGAACCCGAACAGTCCGTCGTACCGCAGGACCACCTCCCTCACCGCTGCAGCGAGCTCCACCTGCTCGGCGGGCTCGAGGTCCGTCAGTCGACGCAGCCCGTGCCGTCGGGCCCGGATCCGGACCTCGAATGGCCAGCGAGCGGCGAACGGGACGGCCACCATGAAATGCTTCCCCGCGGTGATCGACCGCACGGGAGCCGCCTCGTCCTCGGCCACGATGGCGCACGAGAGGCATTCGCCGGTCCGCTCGCGATGGCTCTCCAGGACGGCGACGCGCGCGCCCACGAACGGCGGCAACCGATCGAACGCGTAGATCTGACCATGGGGATGCGAGATCGTCGCGCCGACGGCCTCTCCCCGGTTTTCGAAGATCATCACGAAGCGGTGGGCGGGATGCGACCACAGCGCGGCCGAGCGATCTCGCCAGATCGCGATCACCCGAGCGAGTCCGGTCGCATCCAGCGTGGCGATGGAGCCGTCGTGAACGTCGGTGTACAGGACGACCTCGCAGCGGCCGAGCGACCGGGCCAACCTTGGGTCGTCGTCGACCGGCGGCGGTGATGCGACGAACGACGGCCAGCGGTTCTCGAAGACCGCGGCTTCGTAACTGAACGGCACCTCCGGCCCACCGGGACACAGCGGGCATGGGGACCCGGTCGACCGCCGCGCATCCAGATTGGAGTTCGGCCGAGCGTTGCGGGCCGGCGACATGGCGATCCAGGTGTCAGACAAGGCGTCGTATCGCTGGTGCAGAGCCGGTACCTGCATCGGCTGGATGCGATCGCCCACGAGGTCGCCGCGGAGTGCCCCGTAGATGTACAGGGCCCGACCGTCCGCACGACACAGGTCATGGCGCTCCACGATCACGGGCTGACCGGATACAGCGTCGCTCATGCGTCGACGACCTCGATGCGCATGCCGCGTTCCGCCAGGGCAGCGAGGGCCGGCGCATCGGCCGAAGGGCCGGTCATCAACAGATCGATCTCGGTGACCGCACACAGGCGAGCCAGCTCCACCTGGCCGACCTTGGATCCGTCCGCCACGACGATCCGGCGGCTTGCCGCGCCCATCATCCGGCGCTTCATCTCCGCTTCGGGCAGGTTGATATTGGTGACCCCGGCGGCGGCGTCGACGCCGTTGCAGCCGATGAAGATCATGTCCGCGTGGATGCGGTCGAGGACCCCGCCGCCCAGCGGATCCACGAGCGAATGCTGGAGCGGACGAAGGGTGCCGCCGGTCACCACGATCGAAAAGCGCGGGATCACCGCCTCAAGCTGCATCGCGATCGTGAGACTGTTGGTGAAGACGACCACATCCCGGAGATCGGCCCGTGCGGCCAGCGCGCGAGCCACCGCCGCCGTCGTCGTGCCGACATCCAGGATGACCGTGTCGCCGTCCCTCACGAGACCGGCCGCCGCCCGGCCGATCGCGATCTTCTCTGCGGCGAACTCGCTCTCCGATTCCTCGAACGGCCGTTCCCGCCGTGGCATGGTCGTCGCGATCGCGCCACCTCTGATCCGGCGGACATCGCCACGGGCGGCGAGCGCCTCGAGATCACTGCGGACAGTCACTTCGGAGATCGCGAACCGGTCGGCGAGGTCGGCGACCTTCACGTAGTCGCGTTCGCGCACGATGACGAGCATCCGATCACGTCGGACGCCTGCCGGGATGGTGCTTTCGTTTGCGGTAGTGTTCATGCGCTGTTGAGTTTCCGTATCGTTACGATTATTGTCAATACCGAAAACTTTAGATGACATTCGAAAGCCCAGGAGCCGACGTGGACAAGGCAGGTACCGGGAGACGCTTCGCCGAGATCGCCGTCGTGCCCGTTGCCGATACGCAGCGCGCGACGGTGTACGAGCACGGCTGGCAGTCGTGGAGTCCTGCCGGGGCCTACCCGGCCTCGACGCCCCGTTCGCCCCGGCCGCAGCGCGCCATATGGCAGACGATGGCCTTCCGGCCGGGCCGACCGGCGCCGGACGACGGCTTCCAGGGCGAGGGGCTGCTCGCGCTTTCGGTGGACGGGCCCAGCGGTCCGACACGCACCTGGGTGACGGTGGACCCGACGCGAGCCGTGCCCTCGATCAGGGCAACGGTCCGCGATGGTCGCGTATCGGTCAGCGCCGACGGCCCAGTCATCGAGGTGGCGGCCGCCTCGACCCTGGACGACGCACTCGGCGTGGCGGCGCTGCACCTCACCGCAGCCACCCCGCCGCGACCAGTGCGTCCCATCGGTCCAGGCTGGTGTTCGTGGTACGGGTCCTGGCACGACGTGACCGACGCGCTCGTCGATCAGAGCATCGCCATCATCCAGCGCGAGGATCTCGATGTCCGGTTGATCCAGATCGACGACGGTCACCAAGCCGGGATCGGCGACTGGCTGACGCCCTCGGGCCGCATCCGCGACATGGCCGCCCTGGCGCGTCGGATCCGGGACGGCGGACGTGAGGCCGGAGTCTGGACGGCGCCATTCCTGGTCGGAGCCGACAGTGAACTGGCTCGACGACACCCGGACTGGCTGGTACGCGACGCGGTCGCGGCTGATCGGCACTGGAAGCAGCGTGTCGGCGTGCTCGACACGACCCACCCGGACGCGGCCGACCACCTGGCCACGGTCTTTCGCACCCTGCGCCGCTGGGGCTTCACGTTCCACAAGATCGACTTCCTGTATGCCGGCGCGATGGCCGGGACGCGACACGGCGACGTCGACCCCATCGCCGCCTACCGCGCCGGCCTGCAGATCATCCGCGACGCAGTCGGTGAGGACGCGACGATCCTTGGCTGCGGCGCGCCCCTGCTGCCGTCGATCGGACTGGTCGACGCGATGCGCATCAGCCCGGATACGGACCACCGCCGGGAGCCGCCGGATGGCGACATCAGCCAGCCATCGCTGCGTGGTGCCCTCGCCGCCGGCCGCGCCCGGGCCTGGATGCACGGGCGACTGTGGGTGAACGACCCTGACTGCCTCCTCGCGACGCCGCGCGCCGTGGAGCGCGATGTCCGTGTCGCGCATCTCGGCGCATACGGCGGCCTCGCGCTCTCCGGCGACCGACTGGTCGAGCTCGATCGCGCAGGCCTTTCGATGACGCGGCGGGTGCTGCGGCCATCCACGCCCGGTCCCGTGCATTGGGATGCGACCGCCGGGCCCGATGGTGGGACCATCCACGGATCGAGCGAGGTCACCACGTGAAGCTTGGCGTGTGCTGGTACCCAGAACAGCATCCGGAATCGCGCTGGGGAGACGACGTCCGGCGTATGTCGGAGGCCGGGCTCACGCTCGTGCGTCTCGGCGAGTTCGCCTGGGCCGCCCTGGAACCGACGCCCGGCCAGCTGGACATGGGATGGTTGGAGCGGGCCATCACGACCGCGGCCGAGGCCGGCCTTGGGGTGGTCCTGGGTACGCCGTCCGCCGCACCGCCGCGCTGGCTCATCAGGTCGCATCCGGACATCCGACTGGTGGACAGCGATGGCACGGCCCGGGCCGCCGGGAGCCGACGGATGACCTGCCCCACCGCGGCCGCGTATCGCGGAGCGTCAGCTGGCATCGTGACGGCCCTCGTCGAGCGATTCGGCGACCACCAAGGGGTCGTCGCCTGGCAGATCGACAACGAGCCAGGCAACCACGACTCGGCACGCTGCTGGTGTGCCGCCTGCGAGACGGGGTTCCGGGCCTGGGTCGCGGCGCGCTACGGCGACCTGGCCAACCTCAACGACGCCTGGGGCACGGCCTTCTGGTCCGGGCAGTACGGGAGCTGGGACGAACTGGAGCTGCCACGGCGATCGTCCACGGTCCAGTCGCCGAGTCTGCTTCTGGCCCATCGCCGGTTCGCGAGCCACCAGGTCGTGGATGGCCTCACCGAACAGCGCGCCATCATCGCCGCTGGCTCACCGGGCCGCGACATCCTGGTCAACACGTACTGGGACGACACGTTCGTGGACGCCCGTGACGTGCACGAGCCGGTAGGCATCGCCGCCATCGATGCCTACCCACACGGCGTCGATGGCCCGGAGGCGTATGCGTACCTGCTCGATCTCGCCCGTGGTTCGGCCGGACCGTCAGGACGCGCATGGGTCATGGAGCAACAGCCCGGCCCGATCAACTGGACGGCCCTGAACCCCCCCCCCCCCCGGTCCCACCCGGCCAGGTGCGGGTCTGGGGCTGGCAGGCCGCCCTCCACGGGATGGAGGCGTCGCTCTTCTTCTCGTGGCGACCCACACGTTCAGGTCAGGAGCAATACCACAGCGGCCTCGTGCGGCATGACGCATCGGATGACCGGGGGCTGGTGGAGGCGGCGATCCTCGCCCGTGAACTGCAGACCGTCGCGGCGGCCGCACCCGAGGTCCTTGTGCGACCGCGTGCCCGGATCGCCATCCTGCACGCGTACGAGGACGCGTGGGCCATCGAGATCGATCCGCACCAGGCCGGGCTCACCCATCGATCGCTCGTCCAGCCGGTCCATGCCGCGCTGCATCGCCTGGGTCTGGATGCCGACATCCTGGGTCCACGAGACGACCTGAGCGACTACACCGTCGTCATCGCGCCGGCCCTCCACCTGATGACCGGGGCCCGCCTGGAGCGCCTGCGGTCGGCCATGTCCGGCGGGTCATTGGTGATCCTTGGCCCCCGGTCGCTGGTGAAGGATCTCGACGACTGCTGGCTGGAATCGCCACTGCCGGGTGGACTGGCGTCGACACTCGGTGGGCATGTCGTGGAGGGCCTGAGTCAGACCCTACCGGTGACGGTCGTGCCCGGCGACGCACTGGCCGGTCCGTGGACCGACGTGCTGAAGGTCGACATCGCCGATGACGATCCCAACCCCGTGGAGGTGCTGGCACGCTACGGCGGCCCGTCCTATCTCGCCGGCTCCATCGCCGCCCTGCGCCGCGGCAACCTGGCCTACGTCGGGGCGAGTTCGGTGGAGGCGTGGACGACGATCCTCACACCACTCCTGGTCGCCCGCGGCCTGCCGGTACTGCCGGCCCACGTCGGCGTCGAGCGCTTTGAGCGTGGCGGGCGGCGCATCGCGCTGGACCACGTCGCCCTGACGATCACGGGAGCGCCGCCGTGGGACCCCGGGCATGCCTGACGGGGAAGGCCATCCAGCCGACGACCGCCGCGAGCAGGGCCATCACGGAGCCCACCCCGAAGAGGGCCGCGTGACCCACTCCCTCGTACAGCAGGCCACCGGCAACGTTGGCGACGACCGCCGCGATCCCGAACGCCGTCGTCTGGAAGAGCGCTTGCCCCGTGGCCTGGAGCTCGGCTGGCAGCAACACGGCGATCGTCATCACGACACCGACGACGACGCCCGAGAACGCGACGCCGGTGACGATCCGGGTCGCGACGATGGCCAGCGGCACATCGATGACCATCCACGAGGCAAGGCTCACGGCATACAGCAGCGCGCTGGCGGTGAACACCGCCCGCAGGCCGACGCGCGCCGCCACGGCCCCCATGACGAGCATCGCCGGGACCTCCGTCGCGGCCGAGATCCCCGACGCGAGGGCGATGTCGCCGGGGCTGCCCCCGAGCGCCTCGATGCGCAACGACAGGAAGGTGAAGCCGCTGATGATCCCGATGTGCACGAGGCCGCTGGCCAGCAGGACGAGGCCGAGGCGCGGCGCCACGCGCATCGCGACACCGCTCGAGCCGAAGCTGAAGGTGCGCCGCTGTCCGGCCGCGCTGGTGCGGCGATGGGCATCCAGGTCGGCCCGGGCGGCGTCCGGCAGGAACGCTGCCGCGACGGTCATGGCCAGCGCCGCCAGCGCGAACAGGACGAACGCCGCGCTGTACCCGATCCGGTCGTAGAGCTGGCCGGCGAGCACGGCGGCGACCGCGAAACCAAGACTCGTGAAGAGGCGGACCCGGGCGTAGTCGCGCCCGCGCAGGGCATTGACGGTGATCGCGTCGCTCAGCGGCTGCCACGGTGATTCGAAGATCCAGAACAGGAGGAACATGGCCACGATGAGGGGCAGCGGCAGCGGCAGGAGCAGGGCAAGCATCGCCGTCCCGCCGGCGATCGCGCACAGCTGCAGGGTCCTCGGCCGCCCGAGATGGACGTCGGCGAGATGGCCCCAGGCCGGCACCGCGATCGTGAACCCGACGGCGCCGAGGGACGAGATCAGGCCGATCTCGCCGGGCGTGAACCCGAAGTCGGCGAGGATGACCGACACGAACGGATAGAAGACGCCAAGCGCCACGCCGAGGGCGGTGACGAGGACGCGGAGGGCGATCACGCGAGACGGCCCACCCCGTCCGCGGCCTGGACCTCGTACACCTGCGGGGTGAGCCCCGTGCGCGCCGGGTACTCGGCGAAGACAGCATCACGGAGAGCGGCCACCGCGTCGGCATGAACAAGGTTGACGGTGCAGCCGCCGAATCCGGCGCCGGTCAGGCGAGCGCCGATCACACCGGGGACGGCGCAGGCGATGTCGACCAGCGCGTCGAGCGCCGGGGAACTGACCTCATACCGGTCGCGCAGGGATCGGTGACTCGCCGCGAACGCCTCGCCGACCTTCGCCAGATCGCTTGCCTGCAGGGCATCGATGGTGGCCAGCACCCGGGCATTCTCGGACACGACGTGCTCCGCCCGCAGTCGCGCAGCGGGATCAAGGAGGTCATAGCCGGCCGTGAGGAGCTCCGACGAGACGTCTCGAAGCGATCGGATCGATGGATCGAGCGACCGCAGGCCCGTCACCGCGCGTTCGCAATCCTTCCGACGAGCGTTATAGGCCGACCCGGCCAGTGTGCGTGGGGCACCCGAGTGGCAGATGACGAGGGCGGTCCCCTCCGGAAGCGGGATGGCCCGGTACTCCAGACTGCGGCAGTCGAGGAGCAGGGCGTGGCCCGCGCGACCGAAGTTGACGGCAAATTGGTCCATCAGCCCACAGGCCACGCCGACGTAGGCGTTCTCGGCTCGTTGCGCCACCTGGGCGAGCGCCAACGGGTCCATCTGCGGGGCTGTTCCGCCGGCCAGTGCCCAAGCTGACCCCAGCTCGAGCGCCGCGGACGATGACAGCCCGGCCCCCGCGGGCAGGTTCGAGGCGAGAACGCCACGGAACCCCCTGGTCTCGCATCCGGCCTCCGCCAGGGCCCAGGCGGTCCCGGCGACGTAATCGATCCAACGGCCACGTCGGATGCCGATGGCGTCGAGGTCGAAACCGTCCATCTCGCCGGTATCGGCCAGCGTCAGCTCGACGCGTCGGTCATCCGTCGGAATGAGCGCGATCGTGATGCCCAGGTCGATCGCGGCGGGCAGGACGAAGCCGTCGTTGTAGTCGGTGTGCTCCCCGATGAGGTTGACGCGGCCCGGGGCGTGGACCACGCGCACGGCGTCCCGGTCCGTCGCCGCCCACGGCACGATCGCCTGTAATCGGGCGATGAGCTCGGGCACGTCGCGGGTGGCATCCATCGGCGCAAGCGTAGCCGCGCGCGGATAGTGCTGGTACGGCAGACTTCGCGTCATGCCTGTCGAGCTGTCCCCTGCCCTGCGCGCCCACGCCCTGGGTCGCCGCTTCGGAGAGCGCTGGGCGGTCCGCGACGTCTCCGCGGAGGTCGCACGTGGCGAGGTCCTCGGCCTGCTCGGGCCCAACGGGGCCGGCAAGACCACGATCGTGCGGATGCTCACCGCGCTGATCGAACCGAGCGAGGGGTCGGCCGCCGTGGACGGCTTCGACGTGCGCACGCAGCCCGATGACGTGCGCGCCCGGGTCGGGATCCTGACCGAGACGCCGGGCCTGTACGACAAGCTGTCGGCCACGGCCAACCTCGAGTTCTTCGCGCGGCTGTACGGGCTCGGTTCGGAGGTCCGTGCCGAGCGGATCGAGCGATACCTGCGCCTGTTCGACCTGTGGGATCGACGCGACGACGTCGCTGGCACGTTCAGCAAGGGCATGAAGCAGAAGCTCGCGATCGCACGCGCGTTGCTGCACGATCCTTCCGTCGTGTTCCTCGACGAGCCGACCGCGGCGCTCGATCCCGAAGCGGCCTTCGTCGTGCGCGAGGCGATCGAGGGCCTCCGGCGCGCCGGCCGGACGATCGTCCTGGCGACACACAACCTCGATGAGGCTGACCGGCTGTGCGACCGGATCGCGTTCATCCGCGGCGGCCTGCTGCGGGTCGACTCGCCGACCCGGCTCCGTGGCTCGCATGGGGAGCGGCGCCTGACCGTCCGCCTTGCCACGACCGTGGACCCGGGCCTCGCCGCGGCGGCCGCCGCCGTCCCCGGGGTCGAGCGCGCCGACGCGCTGGACGGCCACCTCCACGTGGTCGCGGCCGACCCGGCAGCTGTGGCCCCGTCCGTCGTCCGTGCGCTCGTCGGCGCTGGCGCCGAGGTGGTGGAGGTCCGCATCGAGCAACTCTCGCTGGAGGCCATCTACTTCGAGATCATGGGCGTCCGGCCCGGCAGCGGCGGGGAGGCGGCCTGATGCGGGCATCGATCCTCGTGACGTTGCTCCGGCGTGAGTGGGCCGAGATGATCCGCAACCGGCTGCTTGTCATCACGATCCTTCTCCCGCCCCTGATCCTGACCGCAGCGCCGATCGTGCTCGGCGCCGCCGTGGGCGAGCGGGCCCTGCCGGCAGAACTCGCCGCGCAGATCCTCCGCCAACGCCCGGATTGGGCATCCTTCTCATCGGGCGAGCTCGCGGGTGCGTTCGCCGTCCAGCAGTTCCTCGTGTTCTTCCTGCTGATGCCCGCCTACATCCCGTTGTCCATCGCGACGTTCAGCATCATCGGCGAGAAGCAGGCACGCTCGCTGGAACCGGTGCTGGCCGCCCCCATCCGGACCGTGGAACTACTTGCGGGCAAGGCGGTGGCCGCACTCGTGCCTGGGGTCCTGACCGGTTTCGTCACGTATGTCGTCTTCGTCGCGCTCGCCTCGGTCGTATACGGACCCAACCTGTTCGGCGTCGTGACCGATCCTTCGTGGCTCGCGGGCGTGTTCGTGCTCGGCCCCGCCGTCGGCCTGCTGTCGGTCGTGGCCGGGGTGATCGTCAGCGCCCGTGTCAACGACCCGCGCGTCGCGCAACAGGTCGGCGGCGTGATCATCGTCCCGGTGATCGGCGTGGTTCTCGTCCAGGCGACCGGCACGGTCATCGTCGGTGCGTCCGGGTACCTGCTCCTGGCCAGCGCGATCCTCGTAGTGGCCCTGATCGGCCTGCGCATCGGCGTGCGGCTGTTCGACCGGGAGGCGATCCTCACCCGCTGGCGCTGACGATAGCTGGCAGGAGGCGCAACGGTTCCGGCGGGCCGTGGGTTCCACGAGGCATGACGACCGCCACGATCCCTGCCGCCACGGTGTTGGCCCATCGCGGTAGGCCATCAGTGACTACACTCCGGCGATGATCGACCGCTCGAATCGCACCGACTGGCTCATCTTCCTGGCGCTCGGGTTCATGTGGGGCTCGAGCTACCTGTTCATCAAGCTCGCGGTCGACGACTTCGGGACGTTCACGCTGGTCGCCCTCCGGTTGATCGTCGGCATGATCTTCCTGTGGTCGGCCCTGCGCGTGCTCCGCGCGCCGATCCCGCGCGAACGTCGGATCTACGGGCACCTTGTCGTGATGGCGGTGATCAACATCGTCATCCCGTTCGGCCTCATCACCTGGGCCGAGCAGACCGTCGATTCGTCGCTGGCGGCGATCCTGACGTCGCCGGTCCCCCTCTTCGCCATCGTCCTGTCGGCGGTCTTCCTGCGCGACGAACCGATGCGACTCAACGGTCTGGCCGGCCTCGCGCTCGGATTCGTCGGGGTCGTCGTGATCACCAGCCGAGGCCTTGACGGGACCGTGGAGTCGCCACTGGTCGGCCAACTGGCGCTGCTCGGCGCGACGATCAGCTATGCGGCGGGGGCGGTCTACTCTCGACGCAACGTGCGCGGCCTGCCGGCGATCATCCCGGCCGTCTTCCAGGTGACATTCGCCGCGATCATCACGACCAGTCTCGCGCTGCTCCTCGAGCGACCGTTCGAGTCGACTCCGGACCTGCAGGCGGTCTTCGCGATCCTGTGGTTGGGGATCCTTGGCTCGGGCCTGGCCTACCTGTTCGTCTTCCGCCTGTTCCAGCGCTGGGGCGCGACGCGGACCACGCTCGTCGCCTACCTGCTGCCGATCGTCGGGATCGTGCTCGGCTTCCTCGTCCTCCAGGAGCCGGTCGATCCACGGCTCATCATCGGGACCGGCCTCGTGATCGCCGGGGTCGCGCTGGTCAACGGCAAACGCGGTCGACGGCGCCTGTTCGGCCGCGAGGAACCTGCGTCCGCGTGATGTGTCCCGGGGTCATCCCCCGAACGCGAGCGCCAGGGCTCCGATGACGATCAGCACGGATGCGCCGATGCGCCGAGCCGTCTCGCGTCCGGTCACGGCCTCGCCCAGCCGCACGGACCCCCAGGCCGCGGCGAACACCGTCGCGCTCTCGCGCAGTGGCGCGACCCCGGACAGCGGCGCCACCGACAGGGCGAACAGGATCAGCACGTACGCGGCCAGCGTCAGGAATCCACCGAAGACCGCGCGTCGCGCCTCGATCGGCCCGGTGCTGAACAGGCCACCGCCCCCATGGGCCACCACCCTGACCCACACGACGAGGACGATCGCGGTCGTGACCGTCAGGATCGCCGCGTACGGCAGCGGATCGATCAGGCGCGTCCCGATCCGGTCGAGTGAGGTATACGTCGCGATCGTCACGCCGGTCGCCAGCGCAAAGGCGATGGCTGGATCGAACCCGCCGGGCGCGCCCGAGCGTCGCGCTGCCAGCGCCCGCCAGGGTCGCTGCAGGATGAGGAACCCTGCGATCAGGGCAACGACGCCCAGCGACCCCGCCAAACCGAGCCGCTCACCGATGATGATCACGCCGACGGCCACCGCCAGGAGCGGCGCGGTACCCCGCGCGATCGGGTACACGACGGACAGGTCCCCACGTCGGTACGCGGCCGACAGCAGGATGAAGTACCCCGCTTCGACCGTCCCCGACAGGATGCCGAGCGCGATACCCTCGAGCGGCAATTGCGGCGAGCCGACTGCCAGCCAGGCGACGACGGCGAGGGGCACGATGCCGAAGCATGCCGCGATCATCCCGATGGTCGCCGTGCGGAGCGGGTCGCCAGCCGTCTTGAGGCGGACGTTCCAGGCGACATGGAGGACGGCGCTGACGGCCACCAGGCCGACGATGAAGGGGTCCACCCCCGCACGGTAGCCGAGGTCAGCGGCCCACGTCGCGCCGTTCCAGACCGATCATCCCGACGAGGACGCCACCGATCGCCAGCACCGCTGCGGCGACAAGGCCCGGGACATCGAACACACCGGCCATCGGCTGACCGATGCGGTGCGTTCGCGCGGATCAGGTGACGGGCGACCGCTCCATGGCTTCGGCGCCGTCCTTCAGCGCCCGAAGGTGCGCCTCGACACGGGCTTCGAGGGTGGCGCCACCAAGCCGAACCAGGACTGCAGCCCAGCGATCCGTCGGCTCGAGCAGCCCGCCGTGCAGGACCCGGGTGCCGCCCGCGACCGCCTCCAGCTTCCAGGTCCACTCGCTCCGGAAGCCGGATCCGATGATGAGCACGCGGAACACCGCGCCTGGTCTCGCCTCGAGGCTCTCGGCCCTTGCCCGCTCGCGCAGGAGGCCGAAGCGCGCGCGGCCGGTCCGGGTCGTCGCCGCGGCTGGCCACCACGGCACCGCTGGACCGAATCCGAATTCAGGGAAGGTGACCTCGAGGGTGGCGGGATCGTGCAGGGTGGTCCAGACCACGCGCGGTGTCGCCTGGACGAAGACCCGTCGTTCGACGATGCCGTTGGCGCGGCGGTGGTCGCCGGCCCGCCGGTTCCCGACCTCGGGGTCGGGACGTACGGCCACCCTCAGACCCCGATGGGGTGCCAGACCGTCTTCATCTCGAGGAAGGCGGCGATCCACTCGGGTCGTTCGCTGGCTCGATCGTCCAGCCAGTCGAAACGGGCATCGGCGACCGTCGTCGGCCGGCGGAGGATCCGTTTGATGTCGTCGGCCGCTGTCAGCTCCGTTTCGAGCCGCATCGCGTCGGGCACGCCCCACGTGTCCAGGGCGTCGACATCGACGTGTGCCGCGAGGACCGGCACGAGTTCCTGCTTGCGGCCGGTCAGGATGTTGACGACGCCGCCCGGCACGTCCGATGTCGCGAGGACCTCACCGAGGGTCACAGCCGGCAACGGGCGTGTCTCCGAGGTCAGGAGCACGACCGTGTTGCCGCTGACGAGCGGTGGCGCCAGGCGGCTGACCAGCCCGAGCAGGGACGAGGCCTCCGGGGCGACGACGCCCACCACGCCCGTCGGCTCCGGGATGGTGAAATTGAAGTACGGCGCCGCGACCGGATTACTGGACCCCAGGACCTGGGCGATCTTGTCCGCCCAGCCCGCGTACCAGACCCATCGATCGATGGCCCGGTCCACGGCCGTCCGTGCTCGTGCGGCGGTCAGCCCCTCGGCGGCCGAGACCTCGGCGACGAACTGGTCGCGCCGACCTTCCATCAGTTCCGCGACGCGGTACAGGATCTGGCCGCGATTCATGGCGGTCTTGCGCGCCCACCCGGTCTGCGCCGCCCGAGCGGCGCGGACCGCGTCGCGCAGGTCCTTGCGCGAGCCGCGACAGGCGTTCGCCAGAGGCGTCCCGTCGGCACCCGACACGAGATACGCACGGCCGCTCTCCGAGCGTGGGAACGCGCCACCGATGTACAGCTTGTAGGTCTTGCGCACCTCGATCCGGTCCGCCGCGGCCATCAGCGGTCCTCCAGGCGGACATAGGCGTGCAGGCCGTGCATCCCTCCCTCGCGCCCGAAGCCGGATTCCTTGTAGCCGCCGAACGGCGACGTGGGATCGAAGCGATTGAACGTGTTCGCCCAGACCACGCCCGCTTTCATCTTGCTGACCATGTCGAGGATGCGCGAGCCCTTGTCGGTCCAGATCCCGGCCGACAGGCCGTACGGGGTGTTGTTCGCCTTCTCGACCGCCTCATCCGGCGTCCGGAAGGTCAGCACGGACAGGACCGGCCCGAAGATCTCCTCCGCGGCGATCCGGTGGCTCATGGCCACATTCGTGAATAGCGTCGGGCGGAAGAAATAGCCACGCTCGGGGAGGTCGCAGGCCGGCTGGTACAGCTCGGCGCCTTCATCGACGCCGCTCTGGACGAGCTCGGTGATCTTCTCCAGCTGCGCCTTCGAGTTGATCGCGCCGACGTCGGTGTTCTTGTCGAGCGGGTCGCCGACGCGGATCGTCGACAGGCGATCCTTGAGCTTGTCGATGAGGGTCTCCGCGATCGACTCCTGCACGAGCAGCCGCGACCCGGCGCAGCAGACCTCGCCCTGGTTGAAGTAGATGCCGTTGACGATGCCCTCGATCGCCTGGTCGAGGGGCGCGTCATCGAACACGATGTTGGCCGCCTTGCCACCGAGCTCCAGGGTGAGCGCCTTGTCCGTGCCAGCGACACCCCGGAAGATCTTCCGGCCGATCTCCGTCGAACCGGTGAAGGCCACCTTGTCGATGCCCGGGTGGGTGACCATTGCCATCCCGATCGCACCCGGGCCCGGCACGATGTTGACGGTGCCGGGCGGCAGATCCGCCTGGACACACACCTCGGCGAAGAGCAGCGCACTGAGCGGCGTGGTGGATGCTGGCTTGAGCACGACGGTGTTCCCGGCTGCCAGGGCCGGGGCGATCTTCCAGGCCAGCATCAGCAGCGGGAAGTTCCACGGGATGATCTGGGCGGCGACGCCGAGGGGCTTCGCCACGCGTCCGGGAAAGGCGTAATCCAACTTGTCTGCCCAGCCGGCGTAGTACCAGAAGTGGCTCGCCGCGAGCGGAACGTCAACGTCGCGGGATTCCTTGATCGGCTTGCCAGAGTCCATCGATTCGAGGACGGCGAACTCGCGCGAGCGCTCCTGCAGGATGCGGCTGATCCGGAACAGGTACTTTGCCCGCTCCTTGCCGCTCAACTGCCCCCACGACCGACGCTGTGCGCGGCGCGCGGCGCGGACTGCCTTGTCGACATCTGCCGCGGTCGCCTTGGCCACCTGGGCCAGCGGCTGTTCGGTCGATGGATCGATCGAGGTGAACGTCTCCCCACCGGTCGCCTGCACCTCCCGGCCGTTGATGAACAGGCCGTAGCGCTCCTTGAGCGTGACGATGTCCCGCGCCTCCGGCGCCGGCGAGTACTCCCACGGGATCGCCTGTCCGTCGCCGAAGCCCCAGCTGTTGGGCGCCGCGGCGGTGGATGGGGTGACGGCGGTGTCGTCGTTAGCGGCCATGCGGGCCATTATGCGTCCGACTCGCCCGGCACACTCGCCACCGTCCTGGCGCGTCCGGCCTTCTTGGCCCGGTAGAGCGCGGCGTCCGCCCTCGAGATGAGTGTCGCGCTCGTTTCCGCACCGTCCCAGGTCGCGACACCCGCCGATGCCGTGACGCCGTCGACCAGGGTCGCCCGGAGTCGCTCGGCCACGACCACTGAGCTGGGCGGATCGCTCGACGGGAGCACCGCAAGGAACTCCTCCCCGCCGTAGCGCGCGAGCGTGTCCCCGGGCCGGAGCTCAGCCGTCCAGGCGGCGACGGCCTTTTGCAACAGGTCATCGCCAGCCTGATGGCCGTGGCGATCGTTGTACCGCTTGAAGTGATCCAGGTCGAGCATCACGATCGACAGGGAGCTGCCACTGCGCTTCGCCCCTGCGATCGCGATCTCCAGGGCTTCATCGAGCGTCCGTCGGTTGGCGGCACCAGTGAGCGCGTCAGTCCGGGCCAGCGTCTCGAGGCGGGCCAACAGGTCGGCTCGCTCGACGACAGCTGCGGCCTGGGCCGCAAACAGCCCGAACATGGCCGTGGTGCGCTCGGGCAGTGCCGGCTGCGGCGTCAGCCAATAGGCGCTGAGGACGCCGACCGGCCGCACATCGAGGGCGATCGGATAGAGGTACACCGCCGAGCCTCCGAGGTGCCGGATGACGGTCCTGTCGATGCGCGGATCGGCGTCCACGTCCCCGATGAATTCAGCCTGTCCGGAGCGCAGGACGCGACCCGCCACCGAGCGCTCGAGGTCCAGGGTGACGTCCACCGGCGGGGCGTCGCGACCCGCGGAGCCAGTCACCACGAGCCGGCGGCGTGACTCGTCGACCGTGTAGAAGAAGACGAAGTCGGCGCCGACCAGGTCGCGCGCCGCGACGCAGATGGCCGAATGACCATCGACCCCGGTGCGGTCCAGGTTGCGTGCCAGCATCACCAATCGGTCGAGATCCTCGAGGTGCTCGCGAGCGGCCGACTCGGCGGCCCGACGCTGGGTCGTGTCCCGGACGAAGGTGTGGATCCGGGGACCGTCCGGGCCGCCTGTCTGGGCGACGGCGATCTCCACAGGGATGCGGCTCCCGTCCGCGCGGACCAACTCCGCCTCGAAGCGGGCCTCGCGTTCAGTGGGCGAGTTGCTGGCCAGGATGCGCCCGAATCCAGCCCGCAGGCGATCGCGCTGGTCGTCGGGTACGAGGTCGGCGAAGACGTCCCTGCCGACGAGGTCGGCACGCTGGAAGAGCGTCGCCGCTTCGTGATTCGCAGACACGATCTGCCCGGAACGGTCGAACGACACGACCGCATCGGAGGCCGCGGTGATGATCGCCTCGGTCACATCGCGTTGGGCGCTGATCTCCGTGGCCGCCACCATAGCGCTGGCAGCTCCGGCCTGGATCTCTCTGACCAGGCGCTGGACGATCAGCCCCAGGGTCGCCCCGACGCCGACCAGCACGAGCACGCGCCGCCACTCGGTCGGTGGGTATGCCGGCGCTCCGACGAGGACGATCGGGGCCACCAGGGCGACGGTCACCAGTCCCAGAGCGAGCAGCACCTGAGCGCGGGTGCCGTACATGGCCAGCCAGAGGACGGGCACCAGGAACAGGGCGGAGTAGCCGGACGGGCCCCCGCCGGCCGCGTGGCGCAGGCTGACCACGGCCGCGATATACAGCGCGGGTGGGACCACCTCCAGCCAGACGGGCAGCCGATGCCACGGCGTCACCAGGCCGACCACGAGGGGCACCCCGGCCAGGACGGCTGCCGCGGCCAGCCAGACCTGGTGCTCGGCGGAGACCTCGGGCAGGGCAGTCAGCAGCGCCAGCACGCCGGTCAGGGCGAACGGCGCGACCCGGCCCGCCAGACCCTTTGGCCGGAAGGCCCGCACCGCGGGCTCAGCAGTCATAGGCGGCCGCGGCATGGGTCCGTTCGCAGTAGCGGATGTGCAGGTGGTCGTCGTGGCCCGCATACCAGCGCACCAGGCCCTCACGGATGAGGACCGGATCGTTGAAGTAGATGAGCTTGACGTGCCCGGGGGCCGTGGCCCGGATGGCCTTGATGAGGTCACGTGTGGCCGCGCGATCGTAGGTCGCCCAGCGGTAGTTCACGCCCCAGCTGCACTGTGCGCGATCCGTCCGCATCGGTCGGATATCGACGTCAAGGCCGACTTCGTGACTCTCGTGGCCCGCGATGTCGCCGCCATGCTCGCGGCCGATGTCGCCGATGGCGATCCGCCCGTGGCCGCGCGCGACGACCGTGTAGGCCGCCGCTTCCAACTGGCCCTGCGCGGCACCGGTCCCCCAGTCGGCCAGGCCGTTGCCCACCTGGTAGTCGCACAGTTTCGAGCCGAAGGCCGGTCGCTCCAGGTGGCGGATGAGCGCTCGCCAGGTGACCGGTCCGGCGATCCCGGAGTCGCCGACGCGGGCGTGGCGCTGGAAGGCGCGCAGCGCTGCCTGCGTCGCCGTGCCGAAGATGCCATCGACAGGGACGCCGGCGGCACGCTTCTCATTGAGTTGCCGCTGCAGGGCCTTGACCGCCTCACCCGTCGTCCCCGGCTCGACCCGCACCAGCAGCGCCGCCCAGGTCCGCTCCCCCACCCGGCCGTCCGCCGTCAGCCCGTTGGCCGCCTGGAATGCCCTGACCGCAGCCTCCGTCGACGCGCCGAAGATGCCATCGACCCGGTCGGCCATCGCGCCGTGATACCGGAGAAAGCCCTGGATGGCCTTCACGTCCACGCCTCGGTTGCCCACGCTCTGGTGCGGGAAGGCCGCCGGCACCGTGGCTGCGGCGGCACCGACCGGAGCGAGCGCCAGCGCGAGCAGGAGCGCCGCGACGGCGGCACCCATGGTCGAGCCGCGCGGGCGGCGTCGTGACGTGATCCACAGGGTCATCCAGCTTCGTCCATGTCGGTCGCGAACGGGGGGTCGGCGCCGACCCGGCCGACGGTCAGCGCCGCGACCCGGATCCCGAATGTCGCCGCGCCCTGGACCGCGGCCATGTCAGCCAATGCCTCACGTCCGCGGCCATCGCGGACCCAGGCGTGCAGGAACCCGCCCCCGAACGCATCCCCGGCACCGACGCTGTCGACGACGGGGACGACCGGGACGGGCACGTTGACGCACTGCGCGCCCAGGCGGATGACGAGCGGCGCCGCGCCGTCGGTGCGCAGCACCACGCTCGGGCCACTGGCCGCGACGTGGTCGATGGCGGCCTCCGCATCAAGGTCGGGCAGGAGATACGCCAGGTCGTCCGCGCTGACCTTCACGACATCGGCGCGGCGCAGCAGCCCGCCCACGCGAGCCCGGAACGCGGCCGGGTCACGGATCGCCGAAGGACGGGCGTTGACGTCCAGCATCACGAGCGTGTCGTCGCCGACGCGCTCGACGAACTGCTCCACGGTCGAAGCGAGCGGCTCCAGCACGAGCCCCAGCGTGCCGACGTGGATCGCCCGCGGTCGAGCGGCGAGGACACCTGCCAGCGACGCCTCGGACAGTCCGGCCGCCGCCGTCCCGTGCACATAGAAGTGGTACGTCGCCGCGCCTCGATCATCGAGCTCGGCCACCGCCAGGGTCGATGGGTCGTCCGTCGTCTCGACGTGTTCCAGCCGCACCCCGTCGGCGGCCAGTCGCGCCCGCGCGTGCCGCCCGAATCGATCGGTCGAGCAGCGACCGAGGAATGCCACCTCGCTGCCAAGCCGTGCCAGCGTCCGCGCCGTGTTGTACGGGCCGCCGCCAGGGACCGCGGTGAGTCGCAGGGACGGCTCCACGATGAGGTCCACGAGGCTCTCACCGGCGACGATGATCACTGGGCCTCCCGGCGCGCGCCGTGTCCATGGCTCCCGACTGGCGTCGCGAGTCGTGGCACAGGATACCGTCGCGCCACCTCCCGTCCATGCGACCATGCGCGGCGTGGAGACGATGGGCCGCACGCGTGTGGCCGCGTACGCACTGTGCCGGGACGCGCAGGGACGCGTGCTGTTGTGCCATCTCGCGCCCTCGGTCGGGGCGCACGACACGTGGACGCTGCCCGGCGGTGGCCTTGGGTTCGGGGAGGCTCCCGCCGATGCGGCGCTGCGTGAACTCCACGAGGAGACCGGCCTTCGCGGCTCGATCGTCCGTCTCATCGATGTCAACGACCGCCTGTTCCGGGCCGTGGACGGAGGCGAGGCGCTGCACGCGATCCGTATCGTCTACGCGGTCCGGATCACCGGTGGCGACCTGCGCGACGAGGTGGATGGCTCGACCGACGGGGCCGGCTGGTTCAGTCGCGAAACGGCCGGCCGGATGCGGTTGGGCGAACTGTCGCTCTCGATGCTGACGCGGTCGCCGGACGGCTAGCGCCAAGCGACCGCGCCGCGTCCTCGCGCTGGCCGGGGTTCGTCACGGCCGTGGCCGCTTGCGGGATCGGATCTCCGGTCACGGCCGCCGCGGCCACCTGCGCGACCGCAGTGGCCCGGATGCGGCGATACCAGACGATCCCGCCGAGGCCTGTCGCCAGCGACAGCAGCCCGCCGACGGCGATGGTCGGCAGGACCCCGATCGTCGACCCAAGGGCGCCCGTCGCCAGTCCGCCGATCGGGATCGAGGCCGCGAACACCGTCGTGTAGACGCTCATCACCCGGCCGCGCAGGCCATCGGGGACGCTCAACTGGATGGTGGCGTTCGCGGTCGCTGCCATCGTGATGCCACCGGCGCCCAGGGGGATCATCAGCAGCAGGCTGATCGGGTACGACGTTGAGAAGGCGAGGGCGACGGACGCGACGCCGAGCACGACCGCACCCACCGCGATCCGGCCAGCCCGCGGCTTGCCGGCGACGATCAGGGCGACGGCCGCGCCAAGCGCCCCAAGGCCCGAAGCCGTCATGAGGAACCCGTAGCCCGACGCGTCACTGCGCAGGACGTCCTGGGCGAGCGGCGGGATGATCACCGTGAAGTTCATCCCGAAGGTCGCGACCAGACCGACCACGGTGACGGCCATGAGCACGATCGGCGTCCGCCGGACGTAGCGCAGGCCCTCGGCGAGGTTATCGACGACCTGGCCGACGGAGCGTGGCCGCGGGAGCAGGCGGGCTCGGAACAGATCCTCGTCCCGCATCAACGACAGCCCGACGATGACCGCCAGGAAACTGACCGCGTTGATCGCGAACGCGATGGCGATCCCGAAAGCGCCGATGGTCAGACCGGCCACCGCCGGTCCGATGACTCGGGCGCCGTTGAACATCGCCGAGTTGATGCTGACCGCGTTGCCCACGTCGCGCGGCCCGACCATCTCGTAGGCGAATGACTGACGGACCGGCATGTCGACCGCGTTGGCCACACCGAGCATGACGGCCAGGACCACGACCATCCAGACGGTGACCACGCCGGTCGCCGTCAGGACCGCCAGGATGGCGGCCAGGGTCATCATCGCAACCTGGACGGCGAGCAGCGTCTGGCGCTTCGGCAGCACGTCGGCGAGGATGCCGGCGAAGAGGCCGAGGAACATCACCGGCACGAACTGCGCGGCCGCGACGACGCCGAGCCAGAGCGGATCGCCGCCGCTGATCTGCAGGACGAGCCACCCCTGGGCGACCTGCTGCATCCACGTCCCGACGAGGGAGATGGCCTGCCCCCAGAAGTAGTGCCGATAGTTGCGGTGACTGAACGCTGTCACGCTGCGACGCGCCGCGACCGACGGTGGCGTCATGCGGTCGGCTCCACGCGGCGCTCCGGATGCGGGTCGGGGCCGCCGTCCAGCTCGGTCAGGTGGGCGCCGAGATGGCCACGTCGGCGTTCCGCCTCGGAGATCATCGAATCGATGCGGTCGCGCTTGTCACGGAGGGTCTCGATCTGCCGATCGACCCGTTCGACGGCGTCCACGAGGATGGTCCGGCGCTCGACCGGGTCCTGCGTCGTGCGAAACCGCTCCCGGTTCCGTTCGCGCGCCACGTCATCCTCCAGCAGCTGGCCGACCTGGGCAAGGCTGAAGCCCGCGTCATCGCGGAGGCTACGGATGAACCGGAGTCGATCCAGATCCGAGGCGTCGTACAGCCGGTACGCGCCGTCCGATCGGGCGGCCGGCGCCAGGAGCCCCAGTTCCTCGTAGTAGCGGATCGCGCGGGTGGTGAGGCCGGTCTCGGCAGCGACCTCCTGGATCCGCAGCAGGGCGGCAGCGGGATCCGCCGGGGTCGTCGTTGTCGAGGTACGGGGCACGGGGCCATCATACCGCAACCTTGACGTTCACGTAAAGGTGAGCGTCGGCGATCAGTCGAGCGTGAAGTGGTCCGGATCCTGGTAGCGGCCCGTGCGCTGGAACTCGATCTGCATCAGCACGTCGTTGAGCAGCGATGAGGCCCCGAACCGGAACCAGTCCGGTGACATCCAGCGCGGGCCGAGCGTCTCGTACAGGACGACGAGGTACTGGATGGCTTCCTTGGCCGTCCGGATCCCGCCCGCGGGCTTCATCCCCACCTGTCGCCCGGTAGCCTTCTCGAAGTCGCGGATCGCCTCCAGCATCACGAGCGTCACGGGCAGGGTCGCGGCCGGGACCACCTTGCCGGTGGACGTCTTGATGAAATCGGCCCCGGCGGCCATCGCCAGGACGGACGCGCGGCGCACGTTGTCGTACGTGCCCAGCTCGCCGGTCTCCAGGATGACCTTCAGGTGCGTGTCGCCGCAGGCCTCCTTGACCTGCACGATCTCCTCGAAGACCGTCGCGTAGTCGCCCGACAGGAAGGCGCCGCGGTCGATGACCATGTCGATCTCGTCGGCGCCGGCATCCACGGCGGCACGCGTCTCGGCGATCTTGATGTCCCGGAACGTCTGGCCGCTGGGGAACCCCGTGGCGACGCTGGCGACCTTG
>JBKJHI010000282.1:0-5475 GCA_046599085.1 Candidatus Limnocylindrales bacterium | reverse complement strand
ACCTGCCCAGCGCCCTGCTGCTCGACGAGCCACTCGCTGCCCTCGATCTGAAGCTACGCCAGGCGATGCAAATCGAACTGAAGCGTATCCAACGCGAGGTGGGGATCACGTTCGTGTTCGTCACCCACGACCAGGAAGAGGCGCTCACGATGAGCGACCGCATCGCGATCATGCATGCCGGTCGCGTGGAGCAACTGGGCACGCCCGAGGACCTCTACGAGCGCCCGGCGACGCGCTTCGTCGCCGATTTCATCGGGACCACGAACCTGCTGGGTGGCACTGTCGAGGCCACCGACGCCGTACGCCTGGACTCGGGGGAGCTCGCACCCGTCGCGACCGGCGGCCGCGCCATCGGCAGCCGCCTGGAGATCTCCCTGCGCCCGGAGAGCATCTCGCTCGTCCCGTCCGACACGCCGGGCTCGATCGCCGTCGCGGTCGACCAGGCGGCCTATCTCGGCACCAACCTCAGTTACCAGGTCAGCTCGGCCGGCGGCCTTCGCCTGTCGGTCCTGGCCCCCAAGATCGGGGAGCGTCTCCCGGTCGGCAGCATCGTGGCGGTCAGCTGGCCGCTCGCGGATGCGCTCGTCCTCGCGGGCGATGCGGGATCCGGCGACCCAGTCCCGACCGGTCGAGCATGACCGACCGGGACAACAAGGAGGAGCTCCCATGAGCGATCGACATGACGGCTCGAGCATCGACCTGGAGCAGGCGCTCACGCGGTACCTGGTGGAGCAGCGGATCTCGCGCCGCCAGCTCCTCGACCGGATCGGCCGAGTCGGGGCCGCGGCGGCCCTCGCGCCCGTCATCGCAGCCTGCACCAGTGCCGGCGCCAGCAGCGCTCCGTCGACGGCGCCGACCACGGCGCCTGGGTCCGACGGCCCCGCGCCATCGACCGTACCGACGCCCGTCCCCGAGCCGGAGGCGGAGCTCTTCATCTACAACTGGACGGACTACATCGGGGAGGACGTCATCCCGTCGTTCGAGGCCACATACGGGGTCAAGGTGACGTACGACTTCTTCTCGAACACCGACGAGGCCTACGCCAAGCTGGGCAGCGACGGCGGCGGCTACGACCTCTCGTTCCCGATCTCGGTGGACATCCCGGCGCTCATGGCGAAGGGCGCGCTCCTGCCGCTGGACACGTCCCTGCTGCCGAACCTCGTGAACCTCGGCGCGGAGTGGACGGACCCGGGCTACGACCCGGCCAACGCGCACAGCGTCCCGTACATGTGGTGGACGACCGGCGTGGCCTACGACACGAGCCGGATCTCCGACACGTTGACCAGCAGCACGGCGCTGTGGGACCCGCGCTTCGAGAAGCACATCTCGATGCTCGACGACTGGCAGGAAGCCTTCGCGATGGCCCTCATCCAGCTTGGGTACTCGGCCAACACCACTCTCGCCTCGGAGTTGGACGAGGCCCTGGTCCTGCTGCGGCGGCAGAAGCCGCTGGTCCGCGTCTACAGCACCGACACCATCGGGACGCTGTCGTCGGGCGACGTCTGGATCGGGCAGGTGTGGGGCGCGGACACCTACGCCATCCAGGAGGAGAACGAGAACGTCGTCTACTACATCCCTGAAGAGGGCGGCGTGAAGGGCTCCGACACGATGGCGATCTTCTCCGGCGCCAAGCATCCGATCGCCGCACACCTGTTCATCAACCACATGCTCGATGCAGAGGTCAGCGCATCGAACACGAACTACATCTACTACATGGGCCCCAACGCTGCGGCCAGGGAGTTCATCGACCCGGCCATCCTGGAGGACCCGGCGCTCAACCCCGACCAGGCGATCGTGTCCAAGCTCGAGGAGCTGCTCGATCTCGGCCAGTCGGTCCGCGACGAGTACCTGTCGCGCTGGCAGACGCTGCGTGGCGGCTGAGACCGATCAGCCGGCCCTGCCGAGGCCAGCACGCGTCGCGGGTGCCGCGGCGGCAGCCAGGTCGCGCGCGGAGGCGCTGACCTCGGCGCTGCTCGTCATGCCCGGTGTCGGGTGGCTCGTGATCTTCTTCGTCGTCCCGCTGGCGATGATCTTCCTGGTCAGCCTGGGATCGCGCGACGCGCTCGATCGGGTCGTCTTCGATTCGCTCAGCCTCGACAACTACGCCCGGGCGCTTGACCCCGCGTTCCTCCCGACGTTCCTCAACTCGCTCCGGTATGCCGCGGCGACGACGATCCTGTCGCTGCTCATCGGCTATCCCATCGCGTACTGGATCAGCCGCCACGGCGGCCGCCACAAGGCGCTCCTCCTCGTGCTCGTGATGCTGCCGTTCTGGACGAGCTACCTCATCCGGACGTACGCCTGGATGATCATCCTGCGCGACAACGGCGTGGCCAACTGGGCGCTGCAATCGGTCGGCCTGACGAGTGAGCCGCTGATCCTGCTCAACACCGACTTCAGCGTGATCCTGGGGATGACCTACGGCTTCCTGCCCTTCGCCATCCTGCCGCTGTACGTCAGCATCGACCGGCTGGATCCGGCCCTGGTCGCGGCGGCCCGCGATCTGTACGCCGGGGGGCGTGCGGCCTTCCTGCACGTGACGCTGCCCCTGACGATGCCCGGCGTCGTTGCCGCGACGATCCTGACGTTCATCCCGGCCATCGGCGACTTCGTGACACCGGACCTGCTCGGCGGGGCCGGGACGACGACCATCGCAAAGGTCGTCCAGGAGCTGTTCCTTGAGGGTCGCGACTGGCCGTTCGGGGCGGCTCTCGGGTTCATCCTCATGGTCGTGACGCTGGGCGGCACGGTCCTCGCCCTGCGGCCGCTCCGCCGCGAGGTGGTCGGCGCATGACCGGGCGCAATCGCTGGCTGACCGCCTATGCCGTGACCGGTTACGTCTTCCTGTTCTTGCCCATCGCCGTGCTCATCCTGTTCTCGTTCAACGACTCGAAACGCAACTTCCAGTGGAAGGGCTTCACCCTCGACTGGTATCCGACCGTCTTCAGCAATCAGGCACTCATCGATTCGCTGTTCGTGACGCTGCGCGTGGCCGCGGTCGCGGTCGTCGTCTCGACGGTGCTGGGCACGTTGCTCGGACTGGCCCTTGCCCGACGACGCTTCCGCGGTCGCGGCGCGACCGAGACGCTCCTGCTCATCCCGATGGTGACCCCCGAGATCGTGATGGGCCTGAGCCTGCTGGTGTTCTTCTTCCAGCTGTTCGGGGCGCGGGGATCGTTCGAGCAGCTGGTCCTGGCCCACATCACCTTCTGCATCAGTTACGTCGCGATCGTCGTCCGGGCCCGCGCGGCCGGCATGGACGGGAGCCTCGAGGAGGCGGCTCGCGATCTTGGCGCCTCAGCGCTCGGGGCCTTCCGGTACGTGACCTTCCCGCTCATCCTGCCGGCCGTCGTGTCCGGAGCGCTGCTGGCCTTCGCCCTGTCGTTCGATGACTACGTCGTGACCACCTTCAATGCCGGAGTCGGCTCATCCACGCTGCCGCTGTACATCTACGGCAAGGTGAAGTTCGGGATCACACCGGAGATCAACGCCATCTCGACGATCATCGTGGCCGTCACGGCCCTGACGATCCTGGCGGCCTGGCGGGTGGGCGCCTTGCGGAATGACGCGAAGGCCCGGGATGCCGATTTCGAGATCGACGCGCCGTAGACTGCGCCCATGGCTCGCAGGCGTTGGTTGATACGGGGCAGCATCGGGCTCGTCGCGCTGGCACTCGCCGGATGCGCCGCTCCGCCGGTACCCGCGCCGTCAGCGGGGTCCACATCGACACCACTCGGATCGCCGTTGCCGAGTTCGTCACTGCACACTCCATCCCCCGGGCCGACCGGGCCGCCATCGCCGACCACGGCGAGCGGGCCGGACCTCCCCGGGGCGCTCGTGTGCGAGGGTTTTGACTTCGAGATCTCCGCGGATGCGCTGCGCGAGCCGGCGAATGCGGAGCTCGCGCCCGATGCTCCAGCGCTGGCCCTCCGAGCGTTCGTTGCGACGCCGGAGGCAGGTTCGCTCCAACTCCCGATGTCCGGGTGGCGGCGCGTGGCTGTCTCTGCGCAGTCCGTGACCTTCCTGGCTCATGGCCCGGCCGGTTGGGTGATCGCGACGATCGCCCCAGCCGACGATGGCACATGGCAGTTCTGGGAGGGCGGTTCGTGTCCACTGCGCGTCCGGCTTCCGGACGAGCTCGGCTTCGCGACATGGCGCCTCGATCCGGCTGCGCTCTCGACGCCCGGGGACCGTACGGTCACCGCGCTCGTCACCGAGATCGCATGTGCGAGCGGGAGGCCGTCGCTGGGTCGCCTCCTGCCGCCGCTGGTCCTGGCGGCAGACGATGCCGTGACGATCGCATTCGCTGTGCGAAAGCTTCCCGGGGACCAGGACTGCCCTGGTAACCCCGAGGCGCGCATCGTTGTACAGCTTGCGGCCCCTCTGGGCGACCGTGGCCTCTTTGATGGGAGCACGTTTCCCGCGACGCCCCGCAGATAGCGCGGCGAGAACCCGGGCCGCGCGGCCTACCCGCGCGGCGACGCGGACGTGGCCTTCGAGCGAGCTGCGCTCCGGCCGTCGGCATTGCGGTGGCCCCGGCCGTTGGTATGGCCGTCGCCGTCGTGGCCAGCGCCGTCGTCGCCAGTACCCGTGTTCGCGTCCGCCTTCGGCGGCGCCTCGTCGTAGCGCTCGCGCACGACCCGCTGAGACCACGTATCGCGGCCCTCGTAGCGATCGGCGACCATCTGGTCGAAGGCGTGGACCGACGCCTCCTGATTCGAGTAGCGGCCGGCGATCCACGACGACGACCGGGTCCCGCGCTGTTGCAGCTCGCAGACATGCCAGTCCTGCCCGTTGGTCAGGTCCCAGAACGCGATCTCATCGGCCGGGTCGAACTCTGGCGACGCGATCGTCGAGGCCTCGAACAGCCACTCGCAGATGACCAGTGTCCGATCCGGGCCCTGCGGCACGAGCCGGTGGACCAGCAGGTAATCCGGGTGGATCGACAGGAACGTCGTCGGCCAGACCAGGTAGTAGTACACGCAGCGCTCATCGCGAGGGGTGATTCCCGGCATCGGCGGACGACCGTCGCGCGAGCCATGGCCGCCATCGAGGGCCATGGTCTGGGCATCGCCGGCCAGTTCCATCCAGCCGCCCTGCCAGCCGCCGTTCGGGTCGAAGTCGCCGCCCACGTCGTACGGGGTCAGCTTGTTGAGCTGTGGATGGAGGCCCGGGCAGTGGTAGCACTCGCTGTAGTTCTCGGCGATGAACTTCCAGTTGGCATTGACCTCGTAGTCGATCCGCTTCGCCGAGCGAAGGGTGCTGAAGTCGAATCGACTCCAGTGTTCCGCGAAATCGCCGAGCTGTGCCGCCAGCGGCGTCGCGTCCGGGTCAAGATTCAGAAAGATGAAGCCCTGCCAGGTCTCGAGACCTACGCTGGCCAGCCCGAATCGATCGAAGCTGAAGTCATCGAGATCCTCGGTGTGCTTGGCCCGGATGAGTGTTCCGTCCAGGTCGTAGATCCAGGCGTGGTAC
>JBKJHI010000188.1:0-6534 GCA_046599085.1 Candidatus Limnocylindrales bacterium | reverse complement strand
CTCCAGCGGCGACGCGAGGTCGATCACGGTCGCGAAGCCCGCCACGAGCCTGGTGCTCGCGACTGCGGGTTCATCGACCCTAACGTTGCCCAGTGAAATCTCCGCGACCTTGAAGAGCGGGGCCACGCCGCTCGGCAGTCGGACGATCTTCGTCGTCGCCACCGGCAACGGCGCCGGCACGACGGGCTTCGGGTTTACGAAGAGCGTCACGACCGATGCCAACGGCACGGGATATCTCGGAACGACGCCGGATGTGCCGTTCGGTACATACAGCGTGCGCGCCTACTTCAGCGGGCTGATCGTGCTGAACCCCTGGGCCACACCCGCGAACCAGACGTCCACGACCCTCGTGGACCCGATCTATCTGTCGTCAAGCTCAGGTTCGGCCACGGTGACCGTCAACCGGTTGACGCAGACCGTCACCCTGACCGGGGTGCCCTCGCCCACCAAGACCCTGGGGGATCCCAGCTTCCCCGTCAGTGGCTCGGCGTCCTCCGGCCTGCCCGTCACGTTGTCGGTCTCAGGTACCTGCACGCTGACTGCCGGCAACATCCAGGTGACGGGCATCGGGACCTGCACGGTCACGGGCACACAGGCTGGGAACAGTCTGTACCAGCCGGCCTCGACATCCGTACCATTCCAGGTGATCTGGCCGTGGACCGGTTTCTTCGCGCCCGTGGACAACCTCCCGTTCAGGAATGTGGCCAAGGCCGGGGCCACCATCCCAGTCAAGTTCGCCTTGGGCGGCAACCGGGGGCTGTCGATCCTGGCGGCCGGCTACCCATCTGCCACAAAGATCGCCTGCGCCCCGTTGGAGCCCGTGGCGACCGTCGAGGAAACGACGACCGCTACCAGCGGCCTGACTTACGACTCGACGACGCAGTGGTACCAGTACAACTGGAAGACACCCAAGTCGTACGCCGGCTCCTGCTATCGCCTGGATATCAAGCTCGCCGACGGCACGACTCACAGCGCCAACTTCCAGTTCAAGTAGGACCCGCTTCACGTAGGACCCAGCGCAAACAACTCGGCCGCGTCACCGACGCGGCCGCAGCACCTATCGAGAATCCAGCGGCCCGGCAGGACGGAAGGGACGTCCAGTCGGGCCGCGGTGTGTCCGCCGAAGGGATCAGATGCGACCCCGCGGGACGGTGTGCCAGTACGTCTTGTTGAAGACGATCTTCCCCAGGTGCCAGAGCTGGTTGGGCTTGGGCGGCTTGGGCGGGTGGTCGTAGTCGAACTGGAGCAGCGTGCCTTTGCCGTCGCCGACCTCGAAGAAGCACATGACCTTGCCCTCGTAGTCGGCGTGCTTGCCCGCTGGCTCCCGGCCTTCGATGGCCGCGACGACCCGCTCGGCCACCACGGGCGCCTCGAAGTGCGCCGTCGAGCCGGCCTTGGACAGCGGCAGATCGGTCGCGTCACCCAGGGCGTAGACGTCGGTGTGCTTGCCGACGAGCAAGGTGTGTCGATCTGTCGGCAGCCAACCGCCTGGCGCCGGCGCCAGGCCGGCGTCCATGAGGACCTGCTGGCCCTTGTGCGGCGGGACGAGGATGAGCAGATCGTAGGGCAGCTCCTCCCCCTCCAGCGACTGCACGACCTTGCGCTCCGGGTCGATAGCTTCGACATTGAAGAACGTGTGCAGCTCGATGCCCTTCTGCTCGAGGATCGGCGTGGCCATCTCGGACACGCTCTCGATGGTGAATGCGCGTCCGATCGGTGAGCAGTAGTCGAGGGTGGTCTGCTCGCGCAGGCCGCGCTCGCGCAGTTCGGCTTCGATGAGGAACGCGACCTCCAGCGGCGCCGGCGGGCACTTGTAGGGCATCCCGGCGATGCCGATGACGATCCTGCCGCCCTCGAATGCGTCGAGCGCGGTGCGCAACCGCGCCGAGGCCTCGGCGCTGTAGAAGTGATGGGCCTCCTCGGCGAAGTACGGGATCGACTCGGGCACGATGCGCGACCCGGTGCCCAGCACCAGCTGGTCGTAGCCCAGCGTCAGCCCGTCGCGCAGGCTGACCTCGCGACGCTCGGCATCGATGCCGACGACCTCGCCGACGATCAGCGAGACCCGCTTGTCGAGCAACGACCGTTCCGGGCGCTGCAGGTTGGAGGCCTGCTCACCGCCCATGGCGATATACATGAAGCCTGGCTGATAGACGTGCTGGCCGGTGGAATCGATCACGGTGACCTCGACCGACCCGGCGTCGATCTGACGCTTGAGCTTGCGCGAGATCAGGTTGGCGGTGAGCGTCCCACCGACGCCCCCGCCGAGGATGACGATCCGCTGCATGGTGGCCATCGCTAACGCTGCTTCTCGACGATGATCTCGTCGTATCCGTCGCGCGTCTCGAGCGAGACCAGGCGGTGGCCGGCCTTCTCGATCCACTTTGGGATGTCCACCTTGGATCCCTTGTCGGAGCTCAGCACGGCGATGACATCGCCGACCCGGGACTCACGGATCGAGCGAATGAGCTCCATCAGCGGGCCCGGGCAGAAGCTGCCGCGGGCGTCCACGGTCCGTGTTGCAGCGGCGATGGCGACGGTGTCGGCGGTGGCGGTCATGACGGTACGTGTCCTTTCGCGATCAGATGAACAGCGGGACGGAGTCTTCGGTCAGCAGGCCGATGACGGTGGCGGCACCGACCGGCTCGCCCATGCCCTCGATCATGTCGTCCGGCGTGAGGCCGAACATGTCCATGGTCATCTGGCACGGGATGAACTCAACGCCCATGGCCTGAGCGGCCTCCAGGAGCTCCTTGGGGCTCGCGACGTGGTACTGGCTGGCGAGCTTGCGCATCATCCAGGGACCCATGCCGAAGAAGTCCATCTTGCTGAGCTTTCGGTGGCTGATCCCCGGCCGCTGCATCGCGGCCAGCATCTTCTGCATCCAGTTCTGTCCGGTCACCCGACGGTCGTCCTTGACGAACGCCTGGAGACCCCAGAACGTGACGAAGACGCGGGTTCGAACGCCCATGGCAGCGCTCGTGGAGGCCAGGATCATCGATGCCCAGATCTTCTCCAGGTCACCGCTGTAGTTGATGATCAGGAACTCCTTGGGGCGCACCTCGGCGGTCGCGTCCGGAGCAGGCTGGACGGCCGGTGCGGTGACCGGGATGTCCATGGTCGCGGTCGTCATGGTCTGCCTCACTTCCGGCGGATGACGAAGCGAAACACGCCGCCATCCACGGTCTGCTCGATGAGCTCGTTCCCGGTCGCCTTGCTCCAGGCAGCGAAGTCCTTGACCGACCCGGCGTCGGTGGCGAGGACCTCGATGACGGCGCCGGACGGCAGGGCCTTGGTGGCCAGCGCGGTCCGCACGATCGGCAACGGGCAGGACAGCCCTTTGGCATCCACGGTCTGGGTGATCTCGATGACGCTCATGGCGCTCCCTTCTGCCCGCCTCCAGGCGAGCCGTGTGGTGGATCAGATGAAGACGATCTGGCCCTCGCCTGCGTTGATGTAGAACGAGGTGATGCCCTCGACGCCATCGACCAGCGGGTCAAGGTCGCCGTCGTCCAGGCGGAGCAGGTCCATCGACAGCGAGCACGCCTGGATGTCCACGGCGCCCAGGTCCTTGGCTTGACGGAGCGTGTCCGCCCAGCTGGCCTGGCCGGCCGCCGCGAGATCCTGCACGGCCTTTCGACCGGCCGGCCCAGCCTCGGGGGCGAGCCCGTGGTCGCGGGCGATGCGATCAATCCGGAAGGCCTCGAGCGCCCAGTACTGCAGGAAGACGTTGACCGGCTTGCCGAGCGCGGCGGCACCGGCGGTCAGGACGGCCGCGGCCTGCAGCTTGTCGTCGGTCCCGGAGAAGAGGACCAGGTTCAGGGAATCGTCCATCGGGGTCACCTCGCTGCGTTGACGGGGATGCGGGTCGAGACAGGGACGGCCGTGCCGTCAGACAGCGCGGCCAGGCGCCGGAGGCGTCGCTCCAGGACGGCTCGCATGACACCGCAGGCAACCATCACGTCCGGGTCCGACAGGCGATACCTGGCCTCTCGTCCGACGCGCTCGACATCCACGATGCCGGCCGCGCGCATGACGGCGAGGTGCTGCGAGACATTGGGCTGGCCCAGGCCGAGCTCGTCGGCCAGCCGCCCGACCTCGCGCGGCCCGTCAGACAGCCGATGCAGGATCAGCAGGCGGTTGGGGCTCGCGAGGGTCTTGAGGATCTCGGCCTGGAGGATCGTGATCTCGTCCATGGCCTGAGCATCGGACACATGCGCATCTGCGCATCAGTGCCAAGGGTCACAGCGGACCGGGACCTGGCCCGTGCCGGTTGGCACGGCGACATCGTCACGCCCTCCCCGGCGGAGCCCGACCGTCGCGCGACTACTACTGGCTGGGGTCGATCCGGTGCTTCGCGACGAACGCGGCCGCCTGCGCCCGGCGCTCCAGGTTCAGCTTCGACAGGATCGAACTGACGTAGTTCTTCACCGTCTTGTCCGACAGGAAGATCTCGGCCGCGATCTCCTTGTTGGTCTTGCCCTCCGCGACGAGCATCAGGATCCGCCGCTCCTGCGCGGTGAGCGCGGCGAGCTCGTCGGTCTGGCCGCCGGTCGCGATCCGCCGGATCCGCTCGAGAACCTTCTCCGTGACCGCCGGGTCCAGCAGGGACTCGCCGCGCCCCACCGTCTCCAGGGCGGCGACCAGGTCCCGCGCCCGGATCTGCTTGAGCAGGTAGCCGGATGCGCCTGCCACGATGGCCGAGAGCACGGCCTCCTCATCGGGATACGACGTGAGCATCACGACTCTTGTGGCAGGGAGTTCGGCCCGGATCTCGCGGCACGCCTCCACGCCCGATCCATCAGGCAGCCGAACGTCCATGATCACGATGTCGGGCTGGAATCGGCGAGCGGCATCGACCGCCTCGGCGACAGTGCCGGCTTCGGCCACGACCTGGAACCCGTCACGCCGGTCGAGCAGTGCCACGAGACCCTGGCGAACGACCTCGTGGTCATCCACCACGAGCAGCCGGAGCGTCGTCGTCGGCGTCGGTCGCTCAGGATCGGTCATCGATCACGCTCTCTGCTGGGACCGGGAGATGGACCACGAGGCGTGTCCCGGCTCCGGGCATGGTATCGAGTTCGAGTCGACCTCCGGCGGCGGCCGCGCGCTGACGCAGATTGCCCAGGCCATGGTGACCCTCAGCCCGTGGCGCATCGACGTCGAAACCGACCCCGTTGTCCCGGATCTCGAGCACGAGTTCGGTGGCGTCTTCACGCAGGGAGATCCACGCCCGCGTCGCCCGGCTGTGCCGGTTGATGTTGCTCAGCGCCTCCCGGACCAGCTGGACCAACTCGCCGTGCGATGCCGAGGTGAGCCGGCCCATGACCTCGGCCGGGACTCCGAGGTCGACATCGACATCGATCGTCGAGGACAGCCGCAGGTCGTCGGCGTGGGCAGCGATCGCCCCCTCGAAGTCGGAGTCCCCCAAACCGGGGCGCAGACCGATGATGAAGCCCCGGATCTCGGCGATGGAGCGGTGGATCGCATCGATCGCCCCGTCGACCCGCAGGACGGCGTCGGCCGGCCGCTCCCCCACGAGTTCTGTGGCCTCCTCGAGGGAAAGGCTGACGGCGTACAGGCCCTGGATCACGCCGTCGTGCAGGTCCCGGCCGATGCGTTCGCGCTCGGCCACGACGCGCAGTGCCGCCAGCCGATCGTGCAACCGCGCGTTCTCGATGGCGATGCCCGCGTGCCTGGCGAACAGCTCGACGATGCGCTCGTCCGCGGCGGTGAACTCCGGCGCCCCGCGCTTGTCGGTCAGGTACAGGTCGCCGACGGCCCGACCGCCGACCGTGATCGGCACCCCGAGGAGCGATGTCATCGGCGGGTGGTTGGGCGGGAAGCCGTACGAGTCCGGATGCGCCGAGAGGTCCGGGATGCGCAGCGTCTGTCCTTCGCGGATGATGACGCCGAGCAGGCCATGGCCGACCGGTAGCGGGCCGATGGCCGCGCGGACCTCAGGCGTCATACCGACCGTGATGAACCGCTCCAGCCGGCCGTGCGCATCGGCGATCCCAAGCGCGGCGTAGGTGGCATCCACAAGGTCGCGAACGCGCTCTACGATGACCTGCAGGACCACCTCGAGGTCGAGGATCTCCGCGATCGCCCGTGTCGCGGCATCGAGAGCCTCGATCGCCTCCTCGGCGAGGGTCGCCTCGGAACGGCTCCTGTCCATGCCCGGCAGCGTACCAGCGCACCGGGTCTGACGGGCCACACGGCACACACATCCGGGTCAGAGGTCACTTCCGGCGTCGGGCCGGTGCGGCCACGATGGTCCGCATGGACCTGCTCGACCCCTCGCTGCCCATCACCGACCCCATCCCGATGGGTCCCGTGCCCGACTCCAGGCCATCGGCCTTCACGCGTCGCGGCTTCCTGCGCACCGCCGCCCTGACCGGCACGGGGCTGATGGCGGTCTCGCTGGCGGCGTGTACGAGCGCCGTGAGCGGACGGCCCTCGTGGACATACGGACCGGACCTGGCCGGCGGCCCGACGACGGCTAGCCCGACACCCGACCCCGGCACCTCGACC
>JBKJHI010000054.1:0-11350 GCA_046599085.1 Candidatus Limnocylindrales bacterium | reverse complement strand
GTCTGGATGAGGTTGTTGAGGTTCTGGTTGCCGTCGGTCGTGATGGACCGACCCTTGGCTGACACGATGCCGCTGGTGACCGAGTTCGAGTACGTTCCGAGCGGGCTGCCGATGGCGATGACCAGCTGGCCGACCTTCAGGGCATCCGAGTCGCCGAGTGCGGCGGTCGGCACGCCCGTGGCATCGATCTTGACGATGGCGAGGTCGGTCAGGGTGTCGATGCCGTAGACCTTGCCCTCGAAGATGCGGCCGTCATTGAGTTCGACCTGCATCGTGTCGCTGCCCTCGACCACGTGGCGGTTGGTCAGGATCCAGCCGGCGCTGTCGTAGATGACGCCGGACCCCACGCCCGTCTCCGGGATCACGCCGAGGTCCGTGGTGGCGGAGCCGCTGGTCGTGATGCGCACGACGGCCGGGCTGACCTTGGCGGCGACATCGATCGTGGCCGAGGATCCGTCCACGATCCCGGGCTGGTTCGACCCGACGACGTTGCCCGTGCCAGTGGTCGGCGCCGGTGCCGGGCGGTCCAGGGCTCCGGTCGCGTTGAGCGTGAGCACGGTCCCGCCGGACGCGAGGACGGCGGACAGGACCGCGGCGGCCAGGATCGTGCCGGCACCGCCCCGGTTGGCGGGGCGGGTCACCGGCGCCGACGGGGATCCCGCTGCGGTCGACATGGCGCTCGGCTCATGCCAGCGCTCGGGCGTCGTCGAGGGCGCATCGCCGCGGGACCACTCGGGTCGCGCTTCCGACGGCGGCGAGTAGGACGAGGGTGTATAGGACCGCGGTGCAGACAGCGCGGGCTGCGCGGTGGCCGAATCGGACTCGGACTCGGGCGGAGCGGCATCGGCGACATCAGTGGCATCGGCGGCGACGACGTCGGTGTCGCCCTCGGGTGCACCCGTCGGCAGCACGTGCGATCGCGTCATGGCGTCCGGATCGCTGGACGTGTCGTGCGCGGCCTGGTCCTGGTCATCGGCGGAGCTGGTCATCGGTTCCCCTGGCTCGTGGCGGCCGACCGGTGAGGTCGGCGTGGTTCGTCAGTACCCATCAGGGTGCCGATGCGGGATTCACGCTTGGCGCCTCAGACGGTGAAGTTTCCGCCACGTTGGCATCGGCGGTGGTGGTGTCGGAATCCGGGACGGTGCCCCCCGCCGCGGCGATCCGCGCGTCGCCCTCGGCTGCGCTCGCCACGTCGGCCCGAACGGCCGCGGGGGTGCCCGCCACCATCTGCGGATCCCGCGGCAGGTCGACACTGAAGCGACTCCCCGAACCGGCGACGGACTCGACCGTGACCCCGCCACCATGCATGTCGACGATGGAGCGGACGATGGCCAGGCCAAGGCCAGAGCCGCTGCCACGCGCCTCGTTCGACCGGGCGCCCCGATAGAACCGCTCGAAGATGTGCGGAAGCTCGGTCGGATCGATCCCGATCCCGGTGTCCGCGATGTCGATCCGCGCGCCGTCATCTGTGGCGGCGACATCGATCGTGACGGTCCCGCCACGCGGCGTGAACTTGAGGGCGTTCCCCACGAGGTTCGTCACGACCTGGCCGATCCGCTGTGGGTCGTGCCGGATCCGGACGGGGGCCTCGGGCAGACGCACATCGAGGCTGATCTCACGCCGGCTGGCCGTGCCATCGAGTTGATGCGCGGCCGACTCGACGGCCGCCCGGAGGTCGTCTGGCCGCAGGTCGAGCAGCACCAGACCGGAATCGAGCTTGGACAACTCGAGCAGGTTCTGGGCGAGCCAGTCGAGGCGCTCGATCTGACCGGCACTCGACTCGAGGAATTCGGCACGGGCATCGGGGTCGTCGCCGGCCGTCTCCATGAGCAGCTGATTGAAGGTGCGCAACGCAGCGAGCGGCGTCCGGAACTCGTGCGATACATCGGCCAGGAAGTCACGGCTCCGATCGCGGTCGCTGCGGATGATCTCGACGCTCTCCTCGAGTCGGTCCGCCATGGTGTTGAACTGGAGCGCGAGCTCGTTGATCTCGGTCGATCCGGTGCCGCGCTGCAGTGGGACGCGTCGGGCGAGGTCGCCCTCAGCCAACGCTCGCGAGGCGTCCGTGAGTTGCCGCAAGGGCGTTGTGAATCGGCGGGCGAGCGCCGCGGAGACGAGGACGGCGAGTCCCAGGGCGAACAGCGTGATGGCGGCCAGCAGGCCGGTCAGGTTGGACAGTGCCGCGGTCCGGTACGTGTACGGGTTGGCCAGCGTGACCTCGACGGTGTAGCGCTGGAACGGACTCCCGCTGGTGTATCGATAGGTGACCGCCCGGGGCTCCACCGACTGGCCATCGGCCGGCCCGGCCAGGAGCGGCATGTCGAACCGGCCGTTCGTGGCTGCCAGGAACGTCTCGTCCCCCGCATCGGACACGAGGAATCCGAACCGCACGGTCACGTCGGCCTGCCCGAAGCGATCCGCGATGAGGCGCACCTGCCCGGTGTTCTTGAGGAAGACCACGACCGCTGGATCGACCACGAGGTCGGGACGGACGACGGGACGCAGCTCGGTCGAGACCAGGTCGTTGGAGACGCCCAGCACGTACGCCGCGACCGTCTCGGCGCGGACTTTGAGATCCGCCTCCTGCTGGCGTGAGAAGTAGTCGTCGAGGCGGTTGACCACGAGGACGCCGACGAGGCCGAGGGTCAGCACGATGACCAGCACGAACGCGACCGTCAGCCGGCCTTGGAAGGTCCGGGGCAGGAGGCGGCGGATCCGGCGCACGCCCCAGCGCCGGCGGGCCGGCGGGATTGCCCCGGCGTCAGCGCTCGGCAAAGGCGTAGCCGACACCGCGGACCGTCAGGACGAACGCGGGAGACGCCGGATCGTCCTCGATCTTCTCTCGGAGATGGCTGACGTGGACGTTGATCGTCTTCTCGTCCTGGTCAAGCGCCTCGTAGTCGCGCAGCAGCTCCAGCAGCTCACCACGGGTGTAGACGCGACCGGGCCGGGTGGCCAGGTGACGGAGGATCTCGAACTCGGTCGGGGTGAGGCTGATCCGCCGGGCGCCGCGCTGGACGCGCCGCCGTTCGAGATCGATGACCAGGTCGCGATGGCGGATGACCCGACCGCCAGCGGCGTCGGCGAGATCGCCATAACTCCGGCGCAGCAACGCCTTGATCCGGCTCATCAGCTCGCGCAGGCCGAACGGCTTCGTCAGGTAGTCGTCGGCGCCGAGTTCCAGGCCGATGACCTTGTCCACCTCGTCGTCCCGGGCAGTCAGCACGAGGATCGGCATCTTGGCGCCGGCGGCGCGGACGCGGCGCAGGACCTCCAGGCCATCGATGCCGGGAAGGCGGACATCGAGGAGGACCAGATCCGGCGCCTCCCGCGTCGCGATCTCCAGGCCCTCCTCGCCGGAGCGGGCGACCTTGACCTCGTAGCCTTCCTGCTGGAGGGCGTACTGGATGCCGCGGGCGACGGCATGCTCGTCTTCGACGATGAGGATGGTGGCGGACACGGGCCGATGCTACACCGGGAGCCCGCCGAGGCCTCGCGCGCGGCCCGTGTGCGGCCGGACCGGCCGGACCGGACTTTGACCGGACTGACCGGGCCGACTCGACATCGCGTGGTACCCTAGCGAACCGTTCGGGCGCCTCGCCACTTCCCGGCCCCGCCGGTCGAGTCGCAGCCCGACCCCACGTCCGATATCCGAACTCAGAGGTCCACCAGCATGTCCACCGCCCGCCCGACGCTGGCCGCCGAGCATCGCGACATCACCGGCAAGGCCGTGAGCCGCCTTCGCTCCGCCGGCAAGCTGCCCGCCGTCGTCTATGGGCCGGGCGTGCCGTCGTCCAACGTCACGGTCGATACCCATGAGTTCGAGCTGCTGCGCCGGCACACCGGGCCGAACACGCTCGTGGACCTGTCGGTGGACGGCAAGAAGGCCCAGCCGGTCCTGATCAACAGCGTGCAGGTCCATCCGGTCAATCGCCGCCCGGTCCACATCGACCTGTTCCTCGTCAAGATGACGACCGAACTGACCGTTGACGTGCCGCTCGTGCCGATCGGCGAGTCCTCGGCGATCACCCAGCTCGGTGGCACGCTCCTCCATCAGACTGAGTCCGTCAAGATCCGGGCGCTGCCGGATCACCTCCCGCAGTCGATCGAGTACGCGATCGATTCGCTCACCGACTTCGAGGCCGCGATCCACGTTCGGGACCTCGCGATCCCGAGCGACGTGACCCTGCTCAATGACCTCGACGACGTCGTGGCCAAGGTCCAGGCGCCGCGCGTGGTCGAGGAGGAGCCCACCATCGTCACCGACGTCGCCGAGGGTGCCGGGGCCGCCGAAGGTGCCGAGGCCGCCGAGGGCGGCGACAGCGGTTCGGACAGCACCGAGGGCTGATCAGCGCCCGGTCCGTCGAGCGGGGCACACGCGCCCCTGGCGCCTGCCTCATCGCGGGCGCGCCGCCGGCAGGATCTCACCGACGCCGGCCAGGATCTCCAGGAACGCGGCCGTGGGGCCCGCGACGCGTCCGACATCGGAGCGACGGATCGCGACGATCGGGCGACGGATCGGCTGTGCATCGCGGATCGTGATCTCGCGCAACCGGCCGCTCGCGAGTTCGTCGGCAACGGCGGTGTGGGGGAGCAACGCGACGCCAAGGCCGTGGCCGACCATCTGTTTCGCCGCGTCGATGTTGTCGAGCTCCATCACCCCGCTCGGTGACACGCCCGCGGCCCGGAAGAAGGCATTCGTCAGGTCGTAGTAGCTCGACGTCCGGTCGAACAGGATGAGGCGCACATCCGCGAGCGCGGCCACGTCCAGCGGTCCGCGCTCGGCCAATGCGTGCGTCGCGTGCGCCACCAGCACGAGCTCGTCGTCATACAGCCGCCGGCTTTCGATATCCGGATGCTGCAGTTCGCGGACCAGCCCCAGGTCGATCTCGCGCCGCAGGGCCATCTCCAGGATCTCCTCGGAGTGGCCAGTCCGGACGGACAGACCGACGCGGGGGTGACGCCGGGTGAAGCGCAGCAGCAGTGGCGGCAGGACGTACGCGCTGATCGCCGGAGCGGCACCCAGGATCAGCTGGCCGGTGCCGCCGCGGCGCAGCTCCGCCAACATCGAGGCACCATCGTCAACGGCAGCCAGGGCTCGTTCCGCATAGGGCAGGAAGGCTCGGCCGGCGTCGGTCAGGGCCATCCCGCGACGGCCGCGCGTGAACAGATCCGTCCCGAGCTCCGTTTCCAGCCCGTGCAGCCGAGCGGTCAGGGCAGGCTGTGTGACGTGCAGGGCTTCGGCGGCCCGGCTGAGGTTGCGATGCCGCGCGGTCTCGACGACCGCCTCGAGTTGGGCCAGCAGCACGGTCGACCTCCCGGTGGGTCCGCGTGGTATCAATGTCGCTGATCGACCTCATCATGATATTCGATTGGACTGATCGGTGCGGTCGGGCTAAGGTCGGTCCCTCGCCGATCCGGCGACACGCCAGGAGTGCCACGCCATGAGCCCGACTGCGGTCCCGACCCGAATCACCATCGACTTCCGCGATTCGATGCACCCGTCGCGCAGCTGGATCCTGGGCCTCGACGCCGACCCGGCCGTGCGGGTGGATCTACTCGCCTTCGATGGTGCCGGTGCTGCGACATCCACCCGACCGAGCACCACCGCTGTCCCGTCGCGACCGACCGCGCTGTCCGCCGAGTGCTCCTGCCCGGACTTCTGCGAACGCGACCACGAGAACGAATAGGACGGTTCGACCCAGGTGATCGCCGATTCCCTCGATACGACCGCTGATCCGGAGCGCGCCGCGTTCGACGCCCGCCTCGCCGAGACGCGGGCCTGGATGGCCGACGCCCGGTTCGACGGCATCGTCCGCCTGCACACGGCCAGGGACGTCGTCGAGCAGCAGGGCACCATCGATGGCGGCTACGCGGTGGCGCGCGCCGCGGCCGCGGCGTTCCATCCGCTGCTTCGACAGCGCTTCTCCGAGCGCCGGGCCATCACGACGTTCGGACCCTACTCGCCGGGCCAGGCCGTGATCCAGAAGCGCCAGGGGCTCGAGGCGATCTACCTCGGCGGCTGGGCGACCTCCGCCAAGGGCTCGGCCCATGAGGACCCGGGACCGGACCTCGCCAGCTACCCGTTGAGTGCCGTGCCGGACGAGGCGGCCGGCATCGTGCGCGCGCTGCTCACCGCCGATCGCAACCAGGCCTTCGCCCGGAGCCGGATGACCGATGTCCAGCGCCAGGCGACCGAGCCCGTCGACTTCCGCCCGTTCATCATCGCCGACGCCGACACGGGCCACGGCGGCGACGCCCACGTGCGCAACCTCGTCCGCCGCTTCGTCGAGGTCGGTGTGCCCGGCTATCACATCGAGGATCAGCGCCCCGGCGCCAAGAAGTGCGGCCACCAGGACGGCAAGGTCCTCGTGGCGTTCCACGAACAGCTCAAGCGCTTGAACGCGGCCCGGTTCCAGCTCGACATCATGCGTGTGCCGGGGATCATCGTGGCCCGGACCGACGCCGAGGCCGCCACCCTGCTCGACGATCGCAGCGACGAGCGCGATGCTCCGTTCCTGCTGGGCTCGACCGCGCGCGACCTCCCGAGTTACCGCGTCGGCTACCTGGCCATCCTGCGGCTTCTGCGCGAGGCCGGACTCGAGGACGCGCGTGGGCATGAGTTGTTCGCCGTCCCCGAGGCGGACCACCGGGCGGCCGTCGCATGGCTCGAGACGGCCGGACTCGGGGACGAGATCACGGCCGCGGCGCAGCGAGCGACCCCTGACGGTGACATCGGCCAGATCGTCGAGGCGCTCGATGCGCGATACGCCGCGGCCTGGTCGGCGGCCGCCGGATTGATGACCCGCGACGAGGCCGTCGATCTCGGCATCGAGGACGACTGGGATCCCGAGCTGCCCCGGACGGTCGATGGCTATTACCGCGTCCGCGGCGGCATCGCGTACGCGATCGCCCGGTCACTGGCCGCGGCACCGTTCTGCGACCTGCTCTGGATGGAGACCAAGACGGCCGACCTTCCGGACGCCCGCCGGTTCGCCGAGGCGATCCACGCCGTCTACCCGGACAAGATGCTCGCCTACAACCTGTCGCCGTCCTTCAACTGGGACACCACCGGGATGAGCGACGAGGAGATGCGCCAGTTCCCCGACGAGCTCGGCCGACTCGGGTTCGTGTTCGACTTCATCACGTACGGCGGCCACCAGGTCGACGGGCTCGCCGCCGAGGAGTTCGCCGCCGAACTCCAGCGGGACGGGATGCTGGCCCTCGCCCGGCTCCAGCGTCGACTGCGCCTCGGCGAATCGCCCTACCGGACGCCGCAGGCCCTCGTCGGCGGGGCGCGGATGGACGCCGCGCTGACCGCGGCGACGGGCCGCACCGCGAGCACCCAGGCGATGGGCGCGGCCTCCACGCATCACCAGCACCTCGTCGCGATCGAGGCGCCACCGGCCTTGCTCGAACGATGGCTGGCGGCCTGGGCCGATGCCACCGACACGGCCGGGCCGCTCACCGTCCGGCTCCGCGCTCGAGCGGCGTGGTCGGATGAGATGGAGCTGTGCGTCGTCGCAGCCGACGGATCGGACCTGGCCATGGTCACCGCCACAGAGATCCGCGATCGGGGCGGGCGACCGATCCTCGCCGTCATCGAGCAGACGACTGCCCCCGAGGCGCGCCGCCAGGGCCTGATGGCGCTCATCGAGCTGTTCCTCCTGCATCGGACAGGCGCTGAGGTGGTCCACCATCTCGCCCCGACCGAATCGAGCCTCGCCTACGCCGCGGCGCTGGAACGTCGCGGGATGTACGCCGCGGTCGAGACCTCGTCCGCCGACCTGCTGGCGGTGCGGGTGGATCGCGCCCGGATCAGCGACCTGGTCGGGTCCCAGCCGGCCTGATCCGCGGCCCGCGGACCGGCGCGAACCCGCGCCGCTAGCCGTCCGAGCGGATCCCCGACGCGAACACGATGGGTGCCCGGAAAGCGAGCTCCTCACCGGACAGGCCCATGAGCCCCTCGCGGAGTCTCGCCAGGAACCGCCGTCGTTCGGCTCGGGTCAAGTCGTCGGCGAACAGCGAGACCTCGTCGAACTCGGTGAGGAACGCGATGTAGGACTCGACGGTGAAGGCGTGGCGCAGCTCCCCGTGGTCGGCGGTCACGGCCCGGAAGCCGGCTCGACGCAGCTCCGCGGCTGCGGCCGCGACGGACGGGATATCGCCGTGCCGCCCATCGCCCTCCTCTGCTTCGTCGAACCCGAACTCGGCCAGCAGCGCGTCGAAGAGACGGTCCGGCGCGAAGACGCTGCGGTCCGTCAGCCACGTCACGTGGCCGAACGTGCCGCCCGGACGCAGGACGCGCCGGATGTCGCGCAGCGCCTTCGGCCGTGACGGCACCAGCTGGAGCACGAATGAGGACATCGCGAGGTCGAACGTGCCGTCGTCGAAGGGGAGCTCGGCCGCGAAGGCGACCTGGCCATCGATGCGCGTGCTGGCCGTCTCGGGCAGGTCGGAGGCCAGGGCAAGTGCCACCTGGAGCATCTCACTGGAGGCATCGATGCCGGTAACGCGGACATCCGGCCAGCGTTCGACGGCGGGCAGGGCCAGGTTGCCCGTGCCGATCCCGATATCGATGATCGTTCGCGCGCCGCCCACGACCAGAGGATCGAGTCGATCGAGCAGGGCGTGCGCACTTGGCGCGAGCACCGGCGCCCACCACCGTTCGTAGCCGGCGGCCATCGCGTCGTAGCGCGCGGCCTGGCGGTCTCCGTCGTCGGTCATGTGGCGATGGTGCCACGCGCGGACCGTGCTGGCCCGTCACACGGCGCGGCTGCCGAGCCGTCCACAGGCAGAGCATCGTCCGATGTCGCCCAGCCCGACGGACCGCTGCCGTACCCACGAGGTCTGTCCATGGAACGCCACCACGCCCGCCGGATCCTGCTCGTCGCCCTGGCCATCGGCGCCCTGACCGAGGTCTTCCTTGATGGCCCAGCCCTGGGGCTCAACCTGGTCATCCTCGTCGCGGCGTCGCTCGCTGCTGCATGGCGCTTCCGCCGCCCGGGGCGAGCTCCTGACCCGCTCGACGCGTGGCTTCCGGTCGCGGCGCTCGTCCTGGCCGGTTTCGTGGCGATCCGCGCAGATCCGTTCCTGGCCACGGTGGACACGCTGGCGGCCTTCGCCTGCTGTGGCATGTCCGCGGTCGCATTCTCCGGGCTGGCGGTGACGCGCCGTTCGGCCACCGTCGTGATCGCGCTCGGCCTGTGGGTCGGCACGCTGGTCGGCATCGGTGCGCTGCGACTGTTCGGATCGGCGCGGCCGGAGCCGTCGACGGAGGGCCGGCGCGTACCGGCGTGGCTGGCCCCGGTCGGTCGGGGCCTGCTCCTGGCGATCCCGCTGGCGCTGATGCTGGCCACGCTGTTCGCCTCCGCCGACCCGATCTTCCGGCGCGGCTTCGAGGACCTCCTCGGCCTGCGCATCGACCTCGGTGACGTGCCTGGCCGGGTCATGTTCGCGCTGGCGGCCGCGTGGCTGGCGGCCGGTCTTCTGGGTATCGCGGCCCAGGGCATCTCGGATCCACCCGGCCAGGCCGTCGGGGCCTCCCTGGGCGCTGCATCGCGGATGGCGGAACGGCCATGGGCGGGCCTCCTCGGCGGCACGGAGGCGCTCATCGTGCTGATCGCCGTCGACGCTGTGGCGGCTCTCTTCGTCGGCCTGCAGGTCGGCTACCTGTTCGGCGGGCTCGATGCGCTCGCGGCCATCGGCATGACCTACGCGGACTACGCCCGGCGCGGCTATTTCGAGCTCGTCGCGGCTGCGGGCCTTGCCGGTGGGATCCTCGTCGGCCTGGACCTGGCGCTCGCCCGCCGGCCCCGCGGATACCGGATCCTGGCGATCCTGCTCGTCGGCCTGACGATCGCCGTGCTCGTGTCAGCCGCCGTTCGGCTCGGGCTCTACCAGGACGCCTACGGCTGGACGGAGCTGCGGCTGTACGTCGCCGTCTCGATCGTTGCCATGGCGGCCACGCTGGTCGTGCTCGCGGTGCTCCTCTCGCGCGCCCAGACCCGCTGGCTCGGTCACGCCATGGCGGCCATCGGCGTGGTGTCATTGATCGCGCTGAACGTCATCGCGCCGGCAGCGTTCGTCGCCGCGCGCAACGTCGCGCGGGCCATCGACCCGTCACTCGTCCCGCCCGACGGCTGGTCCGGACTCGATGTCGCGTATCTGGCCGTGCTGCCCGACGACGCGATCCCGGTCCTCGCCGATGCACTGCCGCGCCTCCCGGCCGATCAGGCCATCCTGGTGCGGGACCTGCTTATCGCCCGGGACGCCGATCTTCGAGCCGACCCGGCGTACGACGGGATCGCCGCCTGGAACCTCGGGCGGGACCGGGCTCGCGAGGCGCTGACGCGTACACTCCGGTAGTGGACCTGCCGTTCCCGCCGCCCCTCCAACCGATGCTCGCCAAAGCCAGCGACGGCTTGCCCGCAGACGACGGTACGTGGCTGTTCGAGCCCAAGTGGGACGGGTTCCGGGTCATCGTCTTTCGTGACGGCGACGAGATCTACACACAATCGCGCGACCTCAAGCCGCTCGACCGCTACTTCCCGGAGCTGGCCGATCCGCTCAAGGCCGCTCTTCCGGAGCGGTGCGTGCTCGATGGGGAGGTCGTCATCGCCCGCGACGGCGCCCTGCAGTTCGAGTCGCTCCTGCTGCGCATCCACCCAGCGGCCTCGCGGGTCAAGATGCTGGCCGCGGAGTCACCCGCCTCCTTCGTGGCCTGGGACCTGCTCGCGCTCGGCGATGAGGACCTTCGGGACGTGCCGCAGGAGGAGCGACGGCGGCGCCTGGAGACCGTCCTTGGCGACGCCGCACCGCCGATCCATCTGACGCCGGCGACGCGCGACCGAGCGACCGCCGCGGACTGGTTCGATCGATTCGAGGGCGCGGGCCTCGACGGCGTCGTGGCCAAGAAGCTCGATGCGCCGTACCAGCCGGGCAAGCGCGCGATGCTCAAGATCAAGCACCAGCGCACCGCCGATTGCGTCGTGGCCGGGTTCCGCTGGCACAAGAACGGTCCCGGCACACACATCGGCTCGTTGCTGCTCGGCCTGTACGACGATGTGGGGACGCTCCACCACGTGGGCGTGACCTCGACCTTCACCTGGGACCGCCGGGCGGAGGTCGCAGACGAGCTCGCCCCGCTGCGCGACCACGCCCTCGACGATCATCCGTGGCAGGAGTGGGCCGAGCGGGCATCGGCCGGCAACGCCGATGCGCCCGGCCAGCGTCTCCCCGGCGCGACATCCCGCTGGAATCGCGGCAAGGATCTGTCCTGGGAGCCCCTCCGGATCGAGCGGGTCGTCGAGGTCGCCTACGACCATCTCCAGGGCGACCGATTCCGCCA
>JBKJHI010000124.1:0-30802 GCA_046599085.1 Candidatus Limnocylindrales bacterium | reverse complement strand
TCAGCGGGACTTGCCACCGCCGAACAGCGTTCCGAAGATCCCACGCACGATGTCCTGACCGAGTCGCGACGTGACGACCTTGCCGCCCGTCCGCAGCGCAGTATCGATCGTCTTCTGACGAGCTTTTGCCGCGGCGATGGCCGCCTTCTCCTCGGCCCGCCGTTGTCGTTCCGCTTCGCGCTTCGCGCGCGCCTGCGCGGCGACCATCTCCTTCTGCTGACGCGCCAGCTCGCGCTTGAGCTGGGCGTCGGTCATGGAGTTCATGCCGGCCGCGGTCGTCGGGTCCACGCCGGCGCGCACGGCCGCCTCCCGGGTCGCGGCGACCTTGGCCTCGCGGGCGGCGGCGAGGCGGGCAGTGATGCGCTCGTGGGCGGAGTCGCGATCCACCGTCTCGCCGTATCGCTCCTGCATCGGGCTCATCGCGATATGGCCCCGGAAGATCACCTCGTCGACCGAGGACATGAGTGAATCCGGGGCGAGCAACCGCGTCGCGGCCAGGGCCGTCGGCACGCCCTTCGGCGACAGCACCGTCACGAGGGCCTCCCCCGTCCCGAGCGACGTGAGCGTGTTCTCCACGTCGTAGAACTCGGTCATCGGGAACGTCCGCGCGGCCTTGCGCAGGTCGTCTGCATCCTCCGGCGTGAATGCCCGCAGCGCGTGCTGGATTCGATTGCCCAACTGGGCGAGGACGGATGCCGGCACGTCGGACGGGACCTGGGTCACGAAGTAGACGCCGACGCCCTTGGACCGGATGAGCCGGGCAGTCCGCTCGATCTGCTCCATCAGTGCGTCGGATGCATCGCTGAAGAGCAGGTGCGCCTCATCGAAGAAGAAGCACAGCTTCGGCTTCGGCAGGTCGCCAGCCTCGGGCAGTTGCTCATAGAGCTGGGCGAGCATCCAGAGCATGAACGTGGAGAACAGCCGTGGCTGGGTCATGACGTCCGACAGTTCGAGCACGGAGATGATCCCGTGGCCGTCCGGCGTCGTGCGCAGCAGGTCCTCGACATCGAATTCCGGCTCACCAAAGAAGACGTCCGCGCCCTCCTGCTCGAGCACGATGATCGACCGCAGCAGGACGCCCACCGACGCCGGGGACATGCCGCCGTAGTCCTGCAGGATCGGTTTTCCCTCGTCGCTTGCCAGGAACTTCAACGTCGTCGCGAGGTCCGTGAGATCGAGCAGCGGCAGGTCGTTGTCGTCGCAGTACTTGAAGATCAGCGCGAGGATGCTCGTCTGGGTCTCGTTGAGATCCAGGACTTTGCCGAGCAGCACCGGGCCGAACGAGCTGACCGTGGCGCGGACCTGAGCCCCGAGCTTGCCGGTGAGCGACAGGAACTCGACGGGGTGACCCGATGGCTCGAACGTCCAGTCCAGCGATTCGTTGCGCTCGATGAGCTTCGGGTGGGTCGTGCCTCCCGGCACGGCCAGGCCGGTCAGGTCGCCCTTGATGTCGGCGACGAAGACGGGGACCCCGAGCATGGACAGCTGGCCGGCCATGAGCTGCAGCGTCTTCGTCTTCCCGGTCCCCGTCGCGCCGGCGATCAGGCCATGCCGATTGAGCATCGACAGGGCCACCTGGACCCGTGTCTCGTTGAAGAGCTTTCCCTCATGCATCGCGCTCCCGATGACGAGCGAGGGCTCGTCCAGGGCATACGCCGCAGCCATCGCATCGCGGAACGCTTGATCCATCGGTCCGGGAACCTCGCGGCTGTTGGGGGGGGGCCGGAAGCGTATCATCCGAGGTCCGAGCATTCAGTCGAGGGACAGTATCTGGAGGTCAGCGCATGCGGATCGACGACGTCGAGGGGATCGGCCCCGTCTACGCGCAGAAACTTGCCGACGCGGGGGTGACCAGCACGGATTCGCTCCTCGAACAGGGCGCCACGTCCGGCGGACGGGCAACCCTCGAGGCCGCGACCGGCATCAGCCACGCCAAGATCCTGGAGTGGGTGAATCACGTCGACCTGACGCGGGTCAAGGGCGTCGGGTCGGAGTACTCGGACCTGCTCGAGGCTGCGGGGGTCGATTCGCCGGCCGAGCTCGCGCAACGGAACGCCGGGAACCTCGCGACCACGATGCAGGAAGTGGTCGCGGCCCGCGCGGGTACGGTGCGCCGCATCCCGTCCGAGTCCGAGATCCAGGGCTGGATCGACCAGGCGAAGACCCTCCCGAAGGTCGTCGAACACTAGGTCGCCGACCAGGGACACGTCGCGACCGCCGGATCCGTCCGGCGGTCCCGTTGAGTCGGCGTCAAACCTCCATCTGAAGGAGCGGTCCCCCATGTTCGGCGAATTCAAAGCCTTCCTGCTTAAGACCAACGCCCTGGCGCTGGCGGTTGGCGTCATCATCGGCGTCGCGGCCGGAGCCGTCGTCACCTCGCTCGTCAGCGACATCCTCATGCCCCCGATCGGCGTGCTCCTGGGCAACGTCGATTTCGCGCAACTGAAGGTCGTGCTCAAGGAAGCGACAGGCGGCGATCCGGCAACGGAAGTGGCGATCCGGTGGGGCGCCTTCATCAACACGATCATCAACTTCGTGATCGTCGGCCTTGTCGTCTTCTGGATCGGCCGGAGGTTCCTGAAGGAGCCGCCCGCCGACGAGGTGAAGACCTGCCCGTTCTGCAAGGAAGCCAACGCCGTGGACGCCAGCAAGTGCAAGGCCTGCGCCAGCGGCATCTGACGGTTCGAGCTCAGGCCTCCGGCGTCGGGTAGGAGCCCAGGACTCGGAGGGTCGTCGTGACACCTTCCAGGCCACGCATGGCCGCCGTCATGCCGGGGTCGGCCATGTCGCCGTCGAGATCGATCCAGAAGACGTACTCCCACGCCCGCTCGCGGCTGGGTCGCGACTCGAGCTTGCGCATGTTCAGGTCGTTCTCGGCGAGGACCCGGAGCACGGCAAGCAACGTTCCCGGCTCATTGCGCACGGCCACGACGATCGTCGTCCGACGCTGCGCGGAGGTGACGACCACGTCGGGGATGGCCGCCTCCTGTGGCGCCAGCACGAGGAACCGCGTCCGGTTGTCGGGCAGGTCCCCGATGTCGCCAGCCAGCACGTCGAGGCCGAACAGCGCGGCCGCGCGTGGGGAGAGGACGGCCGCGGCGCCAGTCTCTCGGCCGTCAGCGATCGCCTTGCCCGCGCCGGCCGTGTTGTAGGTCGACAGGAGCTGCCACGGCCGCGCTCGCAGGAAGACCTCCGCCTGGCCCAGCGCCTGGATGTGCGAATAGACCCGCTCGATGTCGTCCAGCCGCTGCCCGGGCAACGCCGCGAGCGCCAGGTCCACCGGCACCACCACCTCGCCGCGGATGGCCAGATCGAACTCGATCATGAGGTCGTAGTTCTCGCGGACCGTGCCATGGATGACATTCTCGATCGGGATCACGCCCGCGGCGGCAACACCGGCCACGACCGTCTCGAAGACGGCCCGGAAACTGCCGACCGCCAGGCGCGGCACGTCACCGAACGCGGCCAGAACGGCGTCCTCGGCGAATGCGCCGGGCTCCCCGGCGTAGGCGATGGTCGATGCGGACATGCGGGCGAGTGTAGTGGCTCGGGCGGGCTCCCCGACCCTACTGGTTGAACCAGTCGACGGCATCGATCTCGGCGGCGGACTCGTCACGTTCCGCCCGGCGGTCCCGGGCGTCACCGGGTTCCACCGGTGTCTTCCGGCGGGCTCGCGAGCCGGTCGCGGCAGCCGCTTCCGGGGCACCGCTCCAGTGCGCCTCGCCGAGCATCGCGTTCAGGGCGACGATGTAGGCCTCGATGGAGGCGGCGATGATGTTCGGCCCGCGCGCCTCGCCACCGTACTCTCCTTCTCCGCGTTCACCGCTGGCCAGTGGCGGCGCGATCCGGACGGTGACCACGCCGACCGTGTCGGTCCCTTCGCCCAGCGCGTGGATGTCGTAGGCAAGCAGCCGCGGGTGCCCGTCGAGGACCTCGGCGAGTGCCTTGTCCACAGCCTGATACAGGGCGTCGATGGCGCCGTTGCCCTCGGCCGATGCGCGCCAGTGGTGATCGCCGGCGTCGATGATCACGGCGCCGCGTGAGCGCGCGTTGGAGCCGGACGTCACGGTCCAGCGGGCAAGGGTGACGGTCGGTGGGGCGGCAGGGGTCGAGTCCGACATGGCGAGCTACCTCGGGATCGCGGGGGTCGTCGTGAAGTGTCGCTCATCCCGCCGCCGCAGTTCCGCACCGGATTTCCAGATCGCGAACTCCAGGGAGTCCGCGAGCGCCTGGGCGGAGGCGGCGATGATGTTCGTGTCCGACCCCATGGTGGACCAGGTCCGGGCACCATCGCGGGAATCGATGATCACGCGGGTCCGCGCGGCGGTGGCCGCGTCGCCGTCGAGGATGCGGACCTTGTAGTCGACGAGATGGACGTCGTCGATCGCCGGGTAGAACGCTCGCAGCGCCTTGCGCAGCGCGGCATCCAGCGCGTTGACCGGCCCGTTCCCATCCGCTGCGGTATGCAGCGTCTCGCCGTCCACGACGACCTTGACCGTCGCTTCGGCCAGCAGTTCACGGCCGTCGCGCTGCTCGACCAGGCAGGTGTAGTCGAGCACCCGGAACGGCGGCGCGTAGTCCTTCGCGTGCCGCCGGATGAGGAGCTCGAATGACGCTTCGGCACCCTCGAAGGCAAGCCCCTCGTGCTCCATCTGCTTGATCAGCTGCGACAGCTCGCGCGCATCGATGATGCCCTCGAGTTCGTGGCCGAGCTGCCGGGCCCGGATCGAGGTGTTGGCTCGTCCGCCGAGCTCCGACACGACCAGCCGACCGACGTTGCCGACGGCGGCCGGATCGATGTGCTGGTAACTGCGCTCGACCTTGGCCACCGCGGCCCCGTGGACGCCGCCCTTGTGCGCGAATGCCGACCGCCCGACGTAGGGCTGGTAGTCGTCGGGAACCTGGTTGGCGATCTCCGCCACGCTGCGCGAGAGCTCCGTCAGACCCTCCAGGCGTCCGCCGCCGGGCGGTACGAGGGCATGGGGCGTCTTCAGGGCGAGGTTGGCCACGATCGACACGATGTTCGCATTGCCGGCGCGCTCGCCGTACCCGTTGATGGTGCCCTGGACGTGGCGGATCCCGGCGGCGACGGCCGCCATCGAATTCGCCACCGCGAGTTCCGAATCATTGTGGGCGTGGATGCCCCACGTCACGGCCGGTGCATCGACGTCGGCCTCGAGGGCCCCGCGAACATCGAGGACGATGGCGCTGAGCTCGTCCGACATGGTCCCGCCATTCGTGTCGCACAGGACCAGTGTCCGGGCGCCAGCCTGACGCGCCGCCCGGAGTGTCGAGAGCGCGTAGTCACGATCGGCCCGGTAGCCGTCGAAGAAGTGCTCTGCGTCGTAGATCGCTTCGCGACCGCGATCGGCGACGTAGGCCACCGAGTCCGCGATCATGTCCAGGTTCTCCGCCGGCGTGGCGCCCAGGACCTCGATCACGTGGAGCAGCCACGACTTGCCGAAGATGGTCACGACCGGAGTCTCCGCGGCGACCAGCTCCCGGAGGTTGGGGTCATCGCCGGGCTTGTTCGATCGATGGCGAGTCGATCCGAACGCGGCCAGCCTGGCGGTCTGCCAGGTCATCGTCCGGGCGGCAGCGAAGAACTCGATGTCCTTGGGGTTGGACCCAGGCCACCCGCCCTCGATGTACGGCATGCCGTAGTCATCGAGCATCCGCGCGATCCGCAGCTTGTCAGCCAGCGACAGGGTGATGTTCTCGCCCTGCGTGCCGTCGCGCAGGGTCGTGTCATAGATGACGACCGGCGCGTCGGCCGGCATGGTCGCGTCGCTCACGCGGGCGCCTGCCCGTCGAGCCGCTCGATGACGGCCGTCGCGAACGAGGTCGTGCCGACCACGACGAGCCCGTCGTCGTCGTCCAGCTCGTCGGCGAGATCGCCGGTCCGCCAGCCGGCATCCAGGGCGTCGCTGACAGCGCGCTCGATGGCGTTCGCGGCATCCTCCCGCCCGAGGGACAGGCGAAGGAGCATGGCTGCCGACAGGATCGTGCCGATCGGGTTGGCCCTGTCCTGACCCGCGATGTCCGGTGCGGACCCGTGGATCGGCTCGTACAGGCCGAATGTGCCGTGCTCGGTCTGGCGCTCGCCGAGCGACGCCGACGGCAGCATCCCGAGCGAGCCGGACAGGACGGCCGCCTCGTCGGACAGGATGTCCCCGAACAGGTTCTCCGTGACGATGACATCGAATGCGGCCGGTCGGCTGACGAGCAGCATCGCGCACGAATCCACAAGCTGGTGCGAGAGCTCGACGTCGGGGTAGTCCGCCCCGACCTCGCTCGCGACGGTCCGCCACAGGCGGGAGGTGGCCAGGACGTTCGCCTTGTCCACGCTCATGACCCGGCTCTGGCGGCCGCGCGCCAGCTCGAAGGCGAGCCGCACGATGCGCTCGATCTCGCGCTCGTGGTACGGCATCGTGTCCAGCGCGCTGCGGTCGCCGGGGGCTCCCCCGGCCTCGGTCCGCTCGCCGAAGTAGACGCTCCCCGTGAGCTCGCGGACGATGAGCAGGTCGACGCCCTCGAGCAGCTCCGGGCGCAGCGGCGATGCCGCGAGCAGGGCCGGATGGACGGTCACCGGGCGCAGATTCGCGTAGAGGCCGAGCCCTCCGCGAAGAGCGAACAGCGCCTGTTCGGGACGGACCGGGGCGCCAGGATCCGACCACGCCGGCCCGCCCACGGCGCCCAGCAGGATCGCGTCGCTCGCCCCGCAGACGTCCACATCCTCGGGTCGGATCGCGACCCCGTACGTGTCGATCGCGATGCCGCCAGCCAGGACCTCGTGCCACTCGACGTGGAAGCCGAGGCGCCCGCCGACCGCGTTCACGACCCGCCGCGCAGCGTCGACGACTTCCGGACCGACTCCGTCGCCCGGGATGGTCGCGACGCGATACGTCACGAGCCTGGGGTCGGCATCCGTCACGGCAGGCCCTCCTCGGACCGCGGCGAGATGAACGCGACCTTGACCCCGTTGATCTCTGCCCCGTGGAGCTTGTTGATGGCCACGAGGTAGGCGTCGAGCGACGCCTCGATGATGTTCGTGGACAGACCGTGCCCGGACACGACGAGCGCGCCGGGCCCCTCATCGGACGACCGGCGACAACGCACGAGCACCTGGCCCTGGGCGTCCTCACCGGCGGACACCGCCTTGATCTCGTACTCGGTCAGCGTCGGGTGCCAGCCGAGCGCCGGCTGGACCGCCTCGTCCACAGCGCGGAACAACGCGTTGACAGGCCCGTTCCCGGTCGATTCCGTGGAGCGCTCCGCGCCACCGACCGTGAGCGTGACCTGACCGGTGGCGTTCCCGCCGTGGGACGACGTCACGTTCCAGCCGATGAGCGCGATGCTCGAGGGGACTTCGGACGAGCGCTGTTCGACCAGCGCGATGAGGTCCGCGTCCGTGACCTCCTTCTTCGCATCGGCGAGCTCGATCGCCTGGCGGTAGACGGCGTCGAGGGCGTCGCCCTCGATCTCGATGCCGAGCTCCTTGAGCTTGCCCTGGAGGCCGCGCCGGCCGGACAGCTTGCCGATCGTCAGTTGGCTGCCGGTCAACCCGATCGACTGCGGGGTCATGATCTCGTAGGTCAGCGGGTTCTTGATCACGCCGTCCTGGTGGATCCCGCTCTCGTGCGCGAAGGCGTTGCTGCCGACGATGGCCTTGTTGGGCTGGACGGCAAAGCCGGTCAGATAGCTGACCAGGCGCGATGCGGCCGTGATGTGCTCGGTCTGGACGCCGGCGGCGAGGTCCACGAACTGGGTCGGTCGCGTTCGGAGCGCCATGACGACCTCCTCAAGGGAGGCGTTGCCGGCGCGCTCGCCGAGGCCGTTGATGGTCACTTCGACCTGGCGGGCGCCGGATTGCACGGCGGCCAGGGTGTTGGCCGTGGCGAGGCCCAGGTCGTTGTGGCAGTGGACGCTGACCGTGGCGCGGTCGCCGACGAGGTCAACGACCCGGCTGACCAGCGTGCCGAACTCGGACGGGATCGCGTAACCGACCGTGTCCGGGATGTTGACCGTGCTCGCGCCGGCATCGACGACGGCCTCGTAGACCTGCAAGAGGTAGTCGAGATCGGTCCGGGAGGCGTCCCCGGCGCTGAACTCGATCTCAGCGTCGCGACCGAGCTCCTGGCGCCCGTAGCGCACCCAGCGGACCGCTTCCGCGAGGGCCTGCTCGCGATCGATCCGGAGCTTGTGCTTGAGGTGGATATCGCTCGTTGCGATGAACACGTGGAGGTGTGGCTTGTGCGCGACCTTGATGGCCTCGATCGCTCGCTGGGGGTCGCCGTCACGGCAGCGCGCGAGGGCAGCCACGGCGATGTCCTGCGGCGCTTCGGTGGCGATCCGTCGGACTGCCTCGAAGTCACCGGGAGACGCCGCCGGGAACCCGGCCTCGATGACATCCACCTTGAGCCGGAACAGCTGACGCGCGACCTCCAGCTTCTCGGCGGCGGTCAGGCCCGCGCCCGGAGCCTGCTCCCCGTCGCGCAGGGTGGTGTCGAAGATACGGACGCTGCCCTCCGGCACGAGCGGTCGATCTGGCGAACCGACGCCGGCGGTGCTCACCGGGCTGCCCCGGGCCTCGCCGCGGCCGCCTGGGCCTGGCCGGCCTGCACCTCGACCGGGTCGAGGAACGGCATCTGGGAGCGCAGCCGGCTGCCCACCCGCTCGATGAGGTGGTCGCGATCATCCGAGCGCAGCCGCTCGAATTCGTGCCGGCCCGAGTCGTTCTCCTCGATCCAGCGCTCGGCGAAGGAGCCGTCCTGGATGTCGCCGAGGACGGCCCGCATGCGCTCGCGGACGCTCTCGTCGATGAGCCGCGGACCGCTGATGTAGTCGCCGTATTCAGCCGTGTCGCTCACGCTGAAACGCATGAAGTTGAGGCCGCCGCGATACATCAGGTCGACGATGAGCTTCAGCTCATGCATCGTCTCGAAGTAGGCAAGCTCCGGCTGGTAGCCGGCCTCGACGAGGGTCTCGAAGGCCATCTTGACGAGGGCCGACGTGCCGCCGCACAGGACGGACTGCTCGCCGAACAGGTCGGTCTCGGTCTCTTCCTTGAACGTCGTCTCGAGCACGCCCGCACGGGTGCACCCCAGGGCGCGTGCGTAGGCGAGGACCCGATCACGAGCCGTGCCGCTCTGGTCGCGTTCGATGGCGAACAGGGCGGGGACACCTCCACCGGCCTGATACACCGAGCGGACGAGGTGGCCCGGGCCCTTGGGCGCGACCATGCCGACATCGACGATGCCGGGCGGATCGATCCGGCCGAAGCGCAGGTTGAATCCGTGCGCGAACATGAGCAGGTGGCCGGCGCGCAGGTTCGGGCCGATCTCGGCGTCGTACACGGCCTTCTGTCCCGTATCCGGCACGAGGATCATGATCACGTCGGCGGCCTTGACCGCGTCGGCCACGTCCATCACCCGGAGGCCGGCCTCCTCCACGAGCGCGCGGCTCTTGGAGCCCGGAGCCAGGCCGACGACGACATCGACGCCGCTCTCGTGCAGGTTCAGCGCATGCGCGTGACCCTGCGAGCCATAGCCGATGATCGCGACCGTCTGGCCAGCCAGGGCGGCCGGATCCGCGTCGTTGTCGTAGTACATCGTTGCGCCGGTGGTCATCGTTTGATCGCCTCCTCGATGGAACCCGAACCCCTCGCCATCACCACGGCGCCGGTGCGGACCAATTCCTTGATGCCATAGGTCCGGACGAGCGCCGCAAAGGCGTCGATCTCGGATTCGGTACCGGTCACCTCGACGATGACCGAGCCATCGGACAGGTCCACGACCCGCCCGCGCGAGAGCTCGACGAGTCGCAGGATCTCCGCCCGGGTGGAGTCGGTCGCCCGGATCTTCACGAACGCGAGTTCGTGCTCCACCGTGGGCTCCGCGGTCACGTCCTGGACCTTGAGCACGTCGATCAGCCGATACAGCTGCTTGGCCGCCTGCTCCACGGCGACATCATCGCCGTGCAGGGTGATGGTCATGCGGCTGGTGTCCTCACGGTCGGTCTTGCTGACCGCCAGCGAATCGATGTTGAAGTTGCGGGCGCGCATCAGGCTCGACACGCGGTTCAGGACGCCCTGCTTGTTCAGAACGATGGCCACGAGCACGTGCCGACGGACGTCGCCGCCGCCCGGCAGCGATCGCGCGGGCGGCGGATCCGCGGGACCCGTGCCGTTGGTCGATGGGTCGCCGCTCATTCGTCCGCCCCGCCCCACTTCTCGATCAGGTCGGACAGGCCCTTGCCGGCCGGCATCATCGGGAAGATGTTCTGCTCCTCGGCGATCTCGAACCACAGCAGCACCGGGCCATCGATGGCCTGGGCTGCCTGGATCGCAGGGTCCACCTCGGCGGGCGTCTTGATCCGGAACGCCGGGATCCCGAACGCGTCGGCGAGCTTGGCGAAGTCCGGGCCGGGCAGGTTGGACGAGTGGTAGTTCCCGGCGTAGATGATCTCCTGCCACTGCCGGATCATCCCGAGCTTCTTGTTGTCGAGCAGGGCGATCTTGACCGGGATGTGGTCAGCGACGAGGGTCATCAGCTCCTGGAAGGTCATCTGGAAGCCGCCGTCACCGGTGATCGCCCAGGTCTCGCGGTCCGGCCGGCCGAGGGCCGCGCCCATGGCGGCCGGGACGGAGAAGCCCATGGTGCCAAGGCCGCCCGAACTGACATGCGAGTTCGGCTCGCGGAAGCCCGTGTAGCGCGCCAGCCACATCTGGTTCTGGCCGACATCGGCGACATACGTGGCCTTGTGTTCGCTCAGCTCCCCGATCCGCTCGACGACATAGTCGGCGGTCAGCAGCCCGTCGCGCCACGCGCCGGAGCCGTGCCAGGAGGATGCCTCGGAGTCGCGCTTCCAGTCGGCCAGCTGGTCGAGGTACTCGCGCCGTTCGTCGATGGTGACCTCGGGGATCATCGGCAGCAGTGCCGCCATGACCCGTTTCGCGTCGCCGACGATCGGCACTTCCACGGCGACGTTCTTGCCGATCTCGGCCGGGTCGATGTCGACGTGGATGATCCGCGCGTATGGAGCGTACGTCCGGACGTTGCCGGTCACTCGATCGTCGAAGCGCATGCCCACGGCGATGAGCAGGTCGGCGCTCTGGATGGCGCGATTGACGTGCTTCCAGCCATGCATGCCCATGTAGCCGTAGGCCAGCGGGTGGGTCTCGTCCATGGCCCCGATACCGAGCAGGGTCCAGGCGACCGGGATGGAGCCCTTCTCGGCGAGGGCCTTGAGGTCATCCCAGCCCTCGGCATGCAGGACGCCGTGACCGGCCAGGATGACCGGGCGCTTGGCCGCCGCGATCTCCTGTGCGGCGAGCTTGAGCTGGCGCCCGTGGCCATCCATGTTCGGGCGGAACCCGGGCAGGCCGGCGATGACCTCGGCCTCGGTCGGGTGCTCCGCTCGCGTCTCCTGCTGGAGAGCATCCTTCGTGATGTCGACATGGACGGGACCCGGGCGACCGGACCGCGCGATGTGGAAGGCCTCGGCGATGACGCGGGGGAGGTCGTCAGCGTCACGGACCAGGTAGTTGTGCTTGGTCATCGGCAGGGTGATGCCGTTGATGTCGATCTCCTGGAAGGCATCCTTGCCGATGAGCGCGCCGGGCACGTTCCCCGTGATGGCCACCATCGGGATCGAGTCGAGGAGGGCCGTCCCGATCCCGGTCACGAGGTTCGTCGCCCCAGGACCCGATGTGCCCATGCACACGCCGACCTGGCCCGTCACCCGGGCATATCCGTCGGCGGCGTGGGCGCCGCCCTGCTCGTGGCGCACGAGGACGTGGCGCAACTCCGGGTAGTCACCCAGCACATCGTAGAGCGGCAGGATCACGCCACCCGGGTAGCTGAAGAAGACATCGACCCCCTGGCGCAGGAGCGCCTCGCACAGGACGTCCGCCCCGATGCGCGTCCGCTTGAGGTCGCGCGCCTCATGGAGCATCCCCTTGCGGGCCTGTTCGACGGCGGCCGCCTGCGCACTGCCGGCATTCGGCACGTGGTCGCGCCGTGCCGGCGGTGGACTGGGAGGTGTGGCGGGTTGGGTCTTCGTGGTCATCGCTTCGGCCCTCTGTGTCGATGGACAACAAAAGACCCTCGCCTCCCCGGCGAGGGTCCCTTCGGTCTGCGTGGTTCGTCGCGCCTAGCGCCCGTTCCTCCGCGTTCCTCGGTACTCCCGCCGGGAGCCGGTAATGAGGCCAAGAAGGCCATCAAGCCCCGGAAGCGAGCGAAGGAGCGCCAGGAGAGATACGTCGAACAGCGGGTCGGGCCCGATCGGCATGTGGACGCGGCGACCATCCGTCGTGATCACGACGGCGACTCGACGACGATCCTGGCGATCGAAACGGCCCAATGTGGCCTCCGACTGATGCTGGTGACCGCACGGCGCCTCCGCACGGTCCGCGCAGTCTAGCAGGGTTCGTGCGAGCGTCAACGGTCTCCCGCCTGGTCGACGGGCGACGCGGATCAGGCCGGGACCGCCCGCAGGCGGTCGGCGAGCCAGTCGCCGGACGTGCTGGACAGAGCGACGAGGTCCACGGCATCGGTCGTCGGCGCATCGACCGGACGGCCCAGCAGGTAGCCCTGGCCAGCCCGGATACCGAGCGAACGGACGAATTGCAGCTGCTCGGGCGTCTCGATGCCCTCGGCGATGACGAGCGCACCCCAGCGGTCGGCCAGGTCCTTGAGCGTGCGCACGACCTCCTGCGAGGTGGCCCGCACAGCGCCGCCCTGGACCAGCGACAGGTCGATCTTGACGATGTCGAACTTGAGCTGGCTGAGCAGCCGCAGCCCGGCGTTCCCGGCACCGACGTCGTCGGCGGCGAGGCGCATGCCGGCGGCGCGACAGGCAGCGACAGCACGGACGAGCCGATCGATGTCCTCGACGGCCTCGCGCTCGGTCAGTTCGATGACGACCCGCGAAGGATCGACGCGGTGGCGCGCGAGCAACGCGAGCACCCCATGGACGCTGAAGTCGTCCGCCTCGAGCGTCCGGGGCGACAGGTTGAGGGTCAGACTGCCGGGTAGCTGGAGTCGAGCGAACGCGGCGATCGTCGTCGCGATGCAGGCCAGATCCAGCTCCACCGTGCGGCCCACGGCCTCGGCGGCGGCGAACAGCTCGCCGGGATCCGAGAACCCGGAGCCTGGCTGCGGTCGGATCAGGCCTTCGTAGCCGCGAGGCTGGCCGTTACGCAGGTCGTAGATCGGCTGGAACACGGCGCGCAAGGCGCCGACCGTCGCCACGCGCTTGATGTCGGCAGCCACCTCGTTGGCGGGGCGCTCGACGATCGGCGGAGCATGCCGTTCCGGGTCATATGTGGTCACGACCGTCCGACCGTGGCGCTTGCCGAAGATCAGTGCCGCCTCGGCCTGCCGATACAACTCGGCTCGATCCCGAGCGGTGCCGGGTACCGCGGACACGCCCGCCGTGAACGACCAGGGTTCCAGCGCCCCACCGACCGTCCCTTCAAGGGCGGTCGCCAGGATGCGTCGGATGGACAGGAACGCGCTGTCGGCGTCGCTATCGGCGAACAGCACGGCAAACTCGTCGCCCCCGATCCTGAAGATCCGGTCGGCACGACGCAAGCCGGCGCTCAGCATGCCGGCCGCGGCCAACAGGACTCGATCGCCGCTGGCGTGGCCGCCGGCCTCGTTGATCCGTCGGAACTCGTCAAGGTCGATGACGGCCAGGGCGAGTCGGCCGCCGCGGCGAGTGCTCGCGGCCCACTGTCGCTCGAGCTCCTCCTGGAAGGCTCGATGATTGCCGAGCCCGGTGAGCGAATCGCGGAGGGATTCCTCGCGGGCGCGTGTGTATGCGTCCTGCATGATCACTCGAGCGCGGTCGAGGCGCTCAGCAGGCTCGAGCACGCGGCGCGCGAGCCAGACGGTGAGGACACCGAGCACCATCGCCAGTCCCGCGATCGCGGCGAGTGGCACGAGGAACGTTGCGCCAGCCCGGCTGGTCAGGCTGTAGATGACCGGGATGGCAAGCCCGATCGGGATGGCGAACATCGTCACGAGGGCCAGGAACAGCCGAAGCCGCACGACATGCAGCCCGGTCGAACCATCGAAGATGGAGTCCGTCGGGTCGTCGGGTTCGCCGGATGGTGCGTGATCGCGGTTGATGTGGGCGTCCTCCGAGTGTGCGCAGGGGCTCCACCGGTTATACCCCGTGCCGCGTGAGGCCGGACCGGGACCGTGGTACGGGCGGCCATGGGACCTACGGTCCGGCCGGACAGCCTCTGGTACGCTCTCGTCCCCCGACCGAGCCCCGGAGATCCGTCGCCCCATGACCAGTCCGGCCGAACCCGCCGCCGCGCCACGCACCATCGTCGACAAGATCTGGACCGATCACGTGGTCGCCCAGGACCCGGGAGCGCCGGCCGTCCTGGCCATCGACCTCCACCTCGTTCACGAGGTCACCTCGCCACAGGCGTTCAGCGGCCTCCGCGCCCGCGGGCTGGGCGTGCGCCGGCCAGGACAGACCGTGGCGACCGCCGACCACTCGATCCCGACGACCCCACGCAACCTGCCGATGCTCGACATGCAGGCCGCGGCGCAGATCACGCAGCTCGAGCGGAACTGCGCCGAGTTCGGGATCCCGCTGCATGGCATCGGTTCCCCTTCGCAGGGGATCGTGCACGTCATCGGACCACAGCTCGGGCTCACCCAGCCGGGGATGACGATCGTGTGCGGCGACTCGCACACGAGCACGCATGGCGCGTTCGGGGCGCTCGCCTTCGGCATCGGGACGAGCGAGGTCGAGATGGTCCTCGCCACGCAGACCCTGCTGCAGCGCGACCCGAAGACGTACGAGGTCCGGGTCGATGGCCGCCTCGCGCCCGGGGTCTCCAGCAAGGACGTGATCCTGGCCCTGATCGCCCGGATCGGCGTCGGCGGCGGCACCGGACACGTCTTCGAGTACCGCGGTGAGGCGATCCGGGCGCTGACCATGGAGCAGCGCATGACGATCTGCAACATGAGCATCGAGGGGGGCGCGCGGGCCGGGCTGATCGCCCCCGACGACACGACGTTCGAGTACATCCACGGTCGCCCGCAGGCCCCGAGCGGCACCGACTGGGACGCGGCCGTGGCCCGCTGGCGCTTGCTCCCCACGGATGACGGCGCGACCTTCGACAAGTCGATCACGATCGACGCCGACGCGCTCGAGCCGATGATCACGTACGGCACGAACCCAGGGATGGGGATCCCCATCACCGCCCGGGTCCCATCCCCGCAGGACGAGACCGATCCGGGTGCCCGACGCACCCTGGAGCGCGCCCTCGAGTACATGGACCTCAAGCCGGGCCAGGCGATCATCGGCCAGAAGGTCGATGTCGTCTTCGTCGGCTCGTGCACGAACGGCCGGATCAGCGACCTGCGGCTCGCCGCGGCGGCGCTCGAAGGCCGGAGGGTGGCCGACGGGGTGGCCCTCATGGTCACCCCGGGAAGCGACGAGGTGAAGCGCGAGGCTGAGGCGGAGGGCCTGGCCGACATCTTCAAGGCGGCCGGCGCCGACTGGCGCGAATCGGGCTGCTCGATGTGCATCGCCATGAACGGGGACCAGCTCCAGCCGGGGCAGTACGCGGTGAGCACCAGCAACCGCAACTTCGAGGGCCGGCAGGGCAAGGGCGGGCGGACGTTCCTGGCCTCGCCGTTGACCGCCGCCGCGACGGCCATCGCCGGCGTCGTGACCGATCCGCGGACCCTCCCAGGCATCGAGCGCCTTGCTGCCGTCGGGGGTCGCTGACATGAGCGAGCCGTTCCGCATGTTCACGAGCAGGGTCGTCCCGATGCCGGCGGAGAACGTCGACACCGACCAGATCGTCCCGGCCCGCTACCTCAAGGTGACCGACAAGGCCGGCCTCGCCGAGGCGCTGTTCCGCGACTGGCGATTCGAGGAGGACGGCACGCTCAAGGACCCGCCGTTCATCCTGGACCAGCCCGGGATGGCCGGCCGGAAGATCCTCCTGGTCGGCGACAACTTCGGGGCAGGCTCGTCGCGCGAGCACGCGCCGTGGGCTCTGACCGCGTGGGGCGTCCGCGCCATCCTGTCGACATCGTTCGCGGACATCTTCCGCAGCAACAGCCTCAAGAATGGCGTGCTGCCGATCGTCGTCCCACCCGAGGTCCACCAACGTCTGTGGGACCTCCTCGAGCGCGAGCCTGACGCCGAGTTGACCGTGGACCTCGCCGAGGAGGGTGTCCTGCTGCCGGACGGCTCCACGCTCGACTTCACCATCGACCCGTTCGCCAAGCAGATGCTGCTGGCCGGGACGGATGAGCTGGGATACCTGCTGGCCAAGGAGCCCGACATCGCCACGTGGGAGTCGGCCCACCCGGCGCGCGTGGACACCCGGGTCGGAGCGCCCTGACCGACGCCCCATCCCATCGGTCCCCGCCCGCGGCCGACGTGGCGAGGCGGAACCGACCGCCCTGATGGCTCGTCTAGCCGGGCATGGATGACCTGCCGCACCGGCGCCGTCTGGGCGCCCTGACCATCACCCTGGCCCTGTCCCTTGCCCTCGTGGGTTGTTCCAGCGGGGCTCCGTCGGCGCCACCGAGTGACACCCTGACTGCGCCCCCGTCGGCGACGCCGCAGCCAAGCGACCCGCCACCCGCGTCCGACGAACCCGGCGGTATCGGCGGGGTGAAGGTCGTGGTCCCGCGTCCCGGCCAGCTGGATGTCCACCCGGTCGCAGCGGAGACCCTGACCGCCAGCGTCGACGGCCGGCGGCTCACGGTGACGATCGACTGGTGGAGCGGGGTCGAGCCCTGCACGATCCTGGACACCGTCCTCGTCGAGACGAAGGCCGACGGCTACGCCATCACGCTGCGCGAGGGCCGCGGACCGGAGGACGTCGCCTGCATCGCGATCGCCGAGCAGCACCGTACCGTCGTCGAGTTCCCGGACGACCTCGCGCCGGGCACCTACACGATTCGCGATGGCGCCGGCGGAGCACCGGCCATCGAGGTCGTCATCGTCTAGCGGGCCGCCTGCCGACAGCCGGCTGCAGGGACCGGTTCGGTCGGTCTGTGCCACCATCCGCGGCGTGAATCCATTCGACCTGCTGGCGATCCTGCTGGCGATCGCCGCGTTCTTCCTCGGCATCCGCTCGGGGGCCCTGCCGCAGATCGGTGGGCTCGCCGGCGCGATCGGTGCCGGGGCACTCGTCCTCCTCGCGCTGCCCCTCCTCCTGGATCCGCTGTCGACGCTGGAGCCGGAGATCCGTCCGCTCGTCGTGCTCGGCGGCCTGCTGCTCGCGGTCGGCATCGGCGAATCGATCGGATCGGCGACCGGTGGGGCGATGGCGCGCGCGATCGGCACAGGCGTCCTTGGCACGGTCGACAGGGTCGCGGGAGCGTTCGTCGGGGTCGGCCAGGCGGTGCTTGTCATCTGGCTCGCGGGCGGCCTCCTTGCCATCGGCCCGGTGCCGCGGCTGACGGAAGCGGCGCAGACCTCGACGGCCGTGCGGACGCTGAACGCCTACCTGCCGGCGCCCGAGACCTTCGCTGCCGACCTCGGCGCGCTGCTCGACGCGTCAGGGTTACCGAACGTCTTCGTCGGGCTGGATCCGCTTCCGCGACCGCCCGTCGACCGGCCGTCGGATGCCGTGACGCGGGCCGTCGGTGCGCTGGCCGAGGCGAGCACGTTCCGGATCGTGGCGGCGACGTGCGATCGCCAGACCTCGGGGAGCGGCGTCGTGGTCGCTCGAGGCTACATCGTGACCAACGCCCACGTCGTGGCCGGCGCGGACCGGAACGGCGTGCGCGTGGCGACCGTCGACGGGGACCTCTCCGATGCCGTCGTCGTCCGCTTCGACCCGAACCTTGACATCGCCGTGCTGTACGCCCCCGACGTCCGGGCCGTCGCGCTCGACTTCGCGGTCGTCGATCCGGAGCGCGGAGCTCTTGGCGCCGCCCTTGGCTATCCGGGCGGCGGTGGCCTGGCGATCCTGCCGGCCGCCGTGACCGGCGCCTTTCCCGCGACCGGTCGGGACATCTACGACCGCGCGCTCGTCAAGCGTGACCTCCTGGAACTTCGCGCGGCGATCGATGCCGGCGACAGTGGCGGACCGTTCGTCCTGCGCGATGGCACGATCGGGGGCATCGTGTTCGCCGAAGCGCGCACGGACCCGGACGTCGGGTATGCCCTGGCCGCGCGTGCGGTGGATGTCGCGGTGGCGCCGGCGATCGGCCGGACGAGCCCGGTCGACACGGGACCCTGCCTGCTCGACTGACCCACGCTGCTCGGGGTCGTGAGGCTCAGCCCGGGTGGTCGGCGTCCATGTGGGCCATCCGTTCGGCGACCGCGTGGAGCACGGCGGCCTGGATCGATGGGTGATCCTTGATGAGCGTCTCGAACTCGCGCGCGCCGAGGACCAGCAGCCGCGTCGGCGCCGTCGTCGTAACGCTGGCGGTCCGCATGATCTTGGCCAGCAGCGCGAGCTCCCCGAAGAAGCCGCCGGGGCCGAGGTCGCGCAGGTGCGCGCCATCGCGCTCGACGGCGACCGTGCCATCGACGATGACGTAGAACTCGGTGCCGTAGGAACCCTGTTTGGTCACGGTCTTGCCCGCGGGCAGGTCGACCTCATCGCACAGCCGCCCCACGGCCTCCAGGTCCTTGCGATCCAGGCGGCCCAGGAGCGGGACGCTGGCGAGCAGTTCGAGCTTGCGATCCATGCGGCTTGTCGCTCCTCATCCTCGGACCCGGGTGCGGGTGAGCGCGGGTCGACGTCGGGGCAGCATATCCGCTCGGGTGCCGGCCGGGAAGCCCGCTACACAGGAACCACGACGGCCCGTGCCGGCGCTGCGCCATACACTTGGGGCGTCCCTTGTTCGCCCGGAGAGCCGCGTCCCATGCCCGATCATCCGTACGACCGCCCATCCGATCCCGCCAAGCGCCACTCGGCCGCCCTGACCGACGGTCCGGACCGAGCCGCAGCCCGAGCCATGCTCAAGGCCATCGGCTTCACCGACGAGGACCTGGCCAAGCCGCTCGTCGGCGTGGGCACGACCTGGATCGAGACGATGCCGTGCAACTACAACCAGCGCCGGCTCGCCGAGCACGTCAAGGACGGGATCCGGGCCTCGGGCGGCACGCCCATGGAGTTCAACACCATCAGCGTCAGCGACGGCGTCTCGATGGGCACCGAGGGCATGAAGGCGAGCCTCGTCAGCCGCGAGGTCGTCGCCGACTCGATCGAGTTGGTCGTGCGAGGGCACATGCTCGACGGCGTCGTCTGCCTGGTCGGCTGCGACAAGACCATCCCGGGCGCCGCGATGGCGCTGGGGCGCATGGATGTCCCGGGGCTCGTGCTCTACAGCGGGACGATCTACCCGGGTGTCTATAAGGGCCAGCGTAACGCGACCGTCGTGAGCGTCTTCGAGGCGATCGGGGCGTACCGCGCCGGCAAGATCACCCTGGACGAGCTGTACGAGGTCGAGAACGTGGCTTGCCCGGGGCCCGGTGCGTGCGGTGGCCAGTACACCGCGAACACGATGTCGACCGTACTCGAATTCATGGGCCTGTCGCCGGCCGGCCTGAACGGCATCCCGGCCGAGCACCCGGACAAGGATGCCGCCGCGCGAACCGCCGGCGAGCTGATCATGGACCTGGTCCGACGTGACGTGCGTCCGTCCGCCTTCGTCTCACGCGCGGCGCTGGAGAACGGGATCGCCAGCATCGCCGCGACGGGCGGCTCCACGAACGGCGTGCTGCATACGCTCGCCCTCGCCCACGAGTTCGGCATCCCGCTCGACATCGACGACTTCGGGACGATCGCCGATCGCACGCCGATCGTCGCCGACATGCATCCGGGCGGGCGCTACACGGCAGCCGACATGTTCGAGGCCGGCGGCATCGGGCTGGTCATGCGCGAACTGCTCAAGCGCCCGGGGCTGCTCCATGCCGACGAGCCGACCATCGACGGCCGGACCATCGGGCAGATCGCGGCGGACGCCCAGGAGACCGAGGGCCAGAAGGTCGTGGTCTCGATCAACGCGCCGCTCAAGGCGACCGGCGGTCTGGCCATCCTGCACGGAACGCTCGCGCCGGAGGGCTGCGTGGTCAAACTGGCCGGCCACGAGCGCCGGCAGCATCGTGGCCCGGCCCGCGTCTTCGATTCCGAGCACGCCTGCTATGAGGCGGTGAAAGAGCGGCAGATCAACCCCGGCGACGTCGTCGTCATCCGCTGGGAAGGTCCGGTCGGCGGGCCGGGCATGCAGGAGATGCTGCTGGTCACGGGCGCCCTGGTCGGCGAGGGCCTCGGCGATTCGGTCGCGCTCATCACCGATGGCCGGTTCAGCGGCGGGACGCACGGCCTGATGATCGGCCACGTGGCGCCGGAGGCCGCGCTGGGCGGACCGATCGCCATCGTCGAGGAGGGCGACACGATCATCATCGATGTCGACCGGAAGGCGCTCGATATCGATCTGCCGGCGGCTGAGGTCGAGCGGCGTCTCGCTGCGTGGATGCCGCGACCGCCCAACTACACGGGCGGTGTACTGGCGAAGTACGCGGCGCTCGTCGGGTCGGCGTCGGCCGGCGCCGTGACGACCGGGCCTCGCATGACGGCCAACCTGCGTGTCCGCTGACCGGTCCCACCGCGCGGATCCGCCACGGATCGGGATCAAGACGTCGCCCCAATCGGTCGACTGGCAGACACTCGACGCCGCATGGGCACGGATCGGCGAGCACGAGGTGTTCGACTCGGTGTGGATGAACGACCACCTGAGCGATGTCGCCGGTGAGCGCCATGGCGCGAGCCTCGAGGCGCTGACCACGATGGCGGCACTCGTCCATCGCGTCCCGGGCCGCTGGGTCGGGCATGGGGTCCTCTCGAACTCGTTCCGGCACCCTGCCGTGCTGGCCAAGGCGGCGACGGTTCTGGATCACGCGACCGGCGGACGGTTCATCGTCGGCTTCGGGGCCGGCTGGCACGAAGGCGAGCACACGCCGTTCGGCCTGGTCCTGCACGACATGCCGGAGCGCTTCGACCGGTTCGAGTCGGGGGTGCACGTCCTCAAGTCCCTGTGGTCTGCGGCGGCGGCCACGCCGCCCGGCGTCACGCGTCCGGACGTCTTCTACCCACTGGCCGAGGCGACGAACGAGCCCCCGACCCTGACCCACGGTGGGCCGCCGCTCTACCTCGGCGGCCAGAAGCGACGAGGGATCGCCCTCGCGGCCGCGATCGCGGATGGCTGGCTCCTCCCGACGGTCATCAGCCCGGGCCGCCCGGCGGATCTCGACTACTTCAGCGATCGCCGCGACGCGATCCTGGCGGCGCTGGACGCCATCGGGCGGGATCCGAGCGGCTTCGCCATCGTGGCGCAGGTCCCGATGGGCCGGTCGCGCGCTGATCGTGCCGCCGGCCTGCGACTGGGAGGCGATGCGATCCGGCGCGGCGCCACGGCGGTCATCCTCGGCATGCCGCCCGATCTCGGTGCCACCGGCGTCGATGCCATCGCCATGGAGGTCGCCGGGCCGCTTCGCGAGGCGCTCGAACGATGACGCCCGTGGCGGCCATCCGACTCGCGTCCACGACCGACGACCTCGCTGCGCTCGTGGCGATCACCGCCGCGACGACACCGGAGGAGTCGACGACCCTCGACGAGCTGCGCTGAGCGGACACCACGTACCCGGGCACTGTCCGATTCGTCGCCGAACTCGAGGGCCGCGTCGTCGGGGCGGCGACGGTCGGACGCATCCACGTCCAGGCACTGGACTATCCGGACCTGTGGGCGACGCTCGGCGTGCTCCCGGGCGCGCGCATGCAGGGGATCGGCTCGGGCCTGCTGCACGCCATCGCGCGATCGGCGGCGGACGCCGGCAAGGACGGACTGCACGCTCCCTGTCGGGATGACCGCCCGGCGTCGATCGACTTCCTGATCCACCGCGGCTTCCGTGAACTCGAGCGACAGAAGATGGTCCGCCTGGAGCTCGATGGACTGACGCCGCCACCGTTCGCCGCACCGGATGGCCTCATCCTGACGTCCCTCGCAGAGCGTCCGGATCTCGTCACGGATGTCCATGCGGTCGCGCTCGAGACGTTCGCCGACATCCCCGGTGGCGACGAGCCGATGGCCGTCGGGGACCTCGCCGAGTTCCGGGCCAGAGACGTGGACCGGCCCGGCATCCAGCCCGATGCGTTCATGCTTGCCGTCGAGGTGGCCACGGACCGTGTCGCGGGCGACGCCAGCCTGCAGCGCGTGCCTGGGCAACCTGACGTCGCATGGCACGACATGACCGCGGTCCGGCATGCGTGGCGAGGCCGCGGCCTGGCCACGACCCTCAAGCTCGCGACGGTCGCGTGGGGCATCGATCACGGGCTGACGGCACTGGCGACCGGCAACGACGAAGGCAACGCGCCGATGCGCGCCGTGAACGCGAGGCTGGGCTATGCGCCGCTTCCCGATAGCGTCATCCTGCGCGGTCCGCTCGACGGCGCGATGATGAGCACATGACTGCCAGCGACCCGCTGCCCCCGGATCCCGTTGAATACGACTCGCCGCGCGCGGTCCGCGCCAGGGCCAAGGGTCTGGATGCGCCGTACATCGCCGGAGGTGACGACCCGGATCCCGGCCCCGCCATCGCCGAGGAGCGGCGGTACGGGAGACTGCTCGTCGTCATGGTCGTGACCATCGTCGCCGCTGGCTTCGTGGTCGGGACGATCGTCGCCCTGTTCGGCCCAGCCGGCGGGCGCTGACCCACCGCATGACGACTGCGACGCTCCCGTCGACCGCCATCGCCGAGAGGGACTGGGACGACGCCCTCGATCGGCTGGTCGGCTCGCTTCGCGACCTCATCCGGATCCCGTCGATCAACCCCCCCGATCCCGCTGCACCCGACGGCGAACTGCGTGTCGCCCGGTACCTCGCCGACCGCCTGACGGCCCTCGGCCTCGCGCCGGAGATCGTGGAACCCGTGCCTGGACGCGGCTCCGTCCATGTCCGCCTGCACGGCGACGGCACCGGCGGCGATCCGTTCCTGCTGCTCTCACACCTGGACGTGGTGCCCGCTCCGGCAGACCGCTGGAGTCATGACCCGTTCGCCGCGGACATCGCGGATGGCTACGTCTACGGTCGCGGCGCGGTGGACATGAAGGGCATGGTCGCGATGGAGCTCGGTGTCGTCGAGCGACTCGTCGCCGAAGCGCGAGCCGCTGGCCTGGATCCGGCGCACGACCCGATCCCGGGCCTCCGCCGCGACGTCCTGTTCACCTGCACCGCCGACGAGGAGGCCGGCGCTGCCGCAGGCGCGCGCTGGATCGCCGAGCATCGACCCGACTGGCTGCGCGCGGCCGGGGCCGTCAACGAGTGCGGCGGCGTGTCGGTCACGGTCGCGGGCAAGCGCCTGTACCCGATCCAGGTCGCCGAAAAAGGCTTCCTCGCGTATCGCATCCATGTTCGCGGCACATGGGGCCACGGCTCGATGCCGCGCGAGGACAACGCCGTGGTCATGGCGGCGACCGTCGTGGATCGGTTGGCGACACCGGGGCCGGTCCGTCTGACCACGGTCATGACCCGGTTCCTGGACGCGGCCGCGGAAGCCCTGGGCGGTCGGGCGGCCGACGCGTTGCGCGCCGTCGCTGTCGGTGATGCCGGGGCGGATCGAGCCATCGATGCCCTGTGCGATCCGATGTATGCCCGAGCCCTGCGCGCCCTCCTCCGCCAGACGCTCAGCCCGGATGTCATCCACGCCGGCGTGAAGTACAACGTCATCCCCGGCGACGCCGTCCTGGAGGTCGACTGCCGGATCCTGCCGGGCACGACCGAGGCGGACATGCGCGCCGAGGTCGAGGCACGGATCGGGCCCGATCTGCTGCCGGCCTGCACCATCGAGCTGATGGTCTACGGCGAGCCGGTCGAGTCACCCGCAGACGGCGCGCTGTACGACACGCTCGTCGCGACGCTCCGCGACCACGACCCGGATGGCGCGCCGGTACCGGTCATGGCCCCGTTCGCCACCGACGCCAAGGCCGCGGCGCTGGTGGGCACACCCGTCTACGGCTTCTCGCCCTTGCGCCTCGATCCGGACGAGCGCTTTCTCGAGCGCTTCCACGGAGTCGACGAGCGCGTCTCGCTCGACGCCCTGCGCTTCGGCCTCCCCGTGCTCTACGACGTGGTTCGCCGCTTCTGCGGTTGAACTCGGCGCGCTAGGTGCCGTCCTCGCGACGGGCGCGGATCAGCCGACCTCGGCGACTGATGGCGTGCGTGGCCAGGGCCGCTACGCCCATGGCGACCAAGGCGCGCTCGGCGGTCGGAAGGGGCCGGACCGCAGACAGGAACTGATCGGCTCGCCCGCGATCGACGACACGCAGGACGGCGTGGCCGCGCGGAGTCAGGCTGAGCACCTTCTGACGGCGATCCTCCTCCTCCGCCCGACGCTCGACCAGCCGGCGCTTGACCAGGCCGTCGATGAGCCGCGACGTGGCGGACGGGGAACGGTTGATCGCGTCGGCCAACTCGCCGATCGTGAGCGTGCTGCCATCGGCCAACACGTACAGCGCCGCGAGCTGCGTGAAGCCCAGGCGCAGTTCCCCGAGCTGGCTGGCGAAACCGATGACCAGTTCGCGCCACAGGGCGCGGCCCATCGCCACGCGCTCGCTGACCTGGCGGACGTTCTGGATGCGTTGGCCGGCAGCGATGACCGGCGCGGATAGGTCCGCTTCGAACCGCTGGGCGATGGCGCGGCGCGGGGCGGGGCGCGTCGAGGGACGGCTGTGACGGGCATCGCTCATGCATGCAAGCATGCACGCGAATCGGGGGTGACCGCAAGCACCGGCCCTACGCTGGGTCGCGATGACATCGATCGCCTTCGTGTTTCCCGGACAGGGCTCGCAGAGCGTGGGCATGGGCCGGGACCTCGCCGAGTCCTCCCCCGCCGCGGCCGCCGTCTGGGCCGCCGCCGATGCCGCCCTCGGCGAGGCCATCAGCACGCTCGCCTGGGACGGTCCGTCCGAGACCCTAGACCTCACCGAGAACGCCCAGCCGGCGCTGCTGGCGGCAAGCATCGCGATCCTCGAGGCGCTGCGTGAGGGCTGGGAGGCCGCCGGATCGGGCAGCCCCGTCCCGGCCTTCGCGGCCGGCCATTCGATGGGCCAGTACTCCGCCCTCGTCGCGGCTGGCGTCCTGAGTCTGGCCGATGGCGTCCGCCTGGTCCGCCGTCGCGGCGAGCTGATGCAGGCCTCCGGCGAGGGTCGTGACGGAGCGATGGCGGCACTCATTGGCCTTGACGATGCCCACCTTCCCGAGCTCGTGGCCGGAGCCGCAGAACACGGCGTCTTCGTGGTGGCCAATCGGAACTCGCCGGGCCAGGTCGTGGTCTCCGGCGAGCGCCCCGCCATCGAGGCCGGCGCCACGCTGGCCAGGGAGCTCGGCGCCAAGCGGGCGATCGTCCTGCCGGTCAGCGTCGCCGCCCATTCCCCGCTGATGTCCGAAGCGGCCGACGCGATGCGCGAGACGCTCGTGGCGATCGCGTTCGAGGACCCGGCCACGCCGCTCCTCGCCAATGCCGACGCGCACACCATCACTACCGCCGAAGGGGCGCGCTCAGAGCTCGTCGACCACCTGACCGCGGGCGTCGACTGGGTCGGCGCGGTGCAGTCGATGGTCGCTGCCGGCGTCACCACCTTCGTCGAAGTCGGGCCGGGCAAAGTCCTGACCGGCCTCATCAAGCGGATCAGCCCCGATTCCGAGGTCATCCCCGCGGACGACCCGGCATCCCGTGACCGCCTCATCGCCCTGGGTCCCGAGCCCGCCTGACCGTCACCAGGAGGAACCTGCCTGCCATGCGTCGACCCGACTACGACCGCCGCGTCGTCGTCACCGGTCTCGGGGTCATCAGCCCCGTCGGTAACGATCCAGACACGGCCTGGAGCAACCTCGTCAACGGGGTCTCCGGCCTCGGCCAGATCACCCACTTCGACACCGCGCCGTACGAGGCCAAGGCGGCCGGCGAGGTCACCGACTTCGACGCCAAGGCCTGGATGGACCCGAAAGCCGCCCGCCGCAGCGAATCGAGCCTGCACTTCGGGGTCGCGGCGGCCAAGCAGGCGCTCACCGACTCTGGCTTCGAACTGACCGACGAGAACCGGACCGAGGTCGGCGTGGTCTTCGGATCGGGAGCCGGCGGTCAGCAACTCTTCGTTGACAACTACGTCTCACTCCATGACCGCGGCAGCCGCACGGTCGCGCCGACGTTCATCGCCAACGCGCTCGTGGACAGCTGCTCCGGGATGATCGCCATCGAGACCGGCGCGATCGGCCACAACATGTGCGTCGTCACGGCCTGCGCGACCGGCACGCACAACGTAGGCGAGGCCGCCGAGGCGATCCGACGTGGCGACTGCATCGCGGTCATCACGGGGTCCACGGAGGCACCCCTGCTCGAGGTCGCGCACGCCGGCTTCAGCAACATGCGCGGTATGGGCATGCCGCGTCCCGGTGAGGGACTGGAGAGCGTGTCCCGACCGTTCGATGCCACACGCGACGGCTTCGTCCTCGGTGAGGGTGCGGGCTCCCTGTTCCTCGAGGATCTCGAGCTTGCCAAGGCCCGCGGCGCGAAGATCTATGCCGAGGTCGTCGGCTACGGCTCCGCCGCGGATGGCTGGGACATGGTCCAGCCGATCGACGCCGGCGTCGGTTCCGCCCGGGCGATGCAGATGGCCCTGGACCGCCGCGGCGTGCCCGCCGACGAGGTCGACCTCATCAACCCGCATGGCACCTCCACACCGCTCGGCGACAAGCGCGAAGCCGAGGCGATCTGGACCGTGTTCGGGTCACGCGCGGCTCGCGATCGACGGGCGCTCATCGTCAGCGCGACCAAGTCGATGACAGGCCACATGATGGGCGCCGCCGGCGCGTTCGAGGCGTTCGCGACCGTGAAGTCCGTCGCCGAGCAATGTGCCCCGGGAACCGTGAACTTCCGCGACATCGACCCCGATTGCGATGTGTGGGTCACGCCGGAGACGCAGGCCATGCCGATCCGCTACGCCCTCTCTAACAACATCGGGCTGGGCGGCCACAACGGTGCGGTCATCTTCAAGCGCTATGACGGCGACTGACGGATCCTCGGCGGGCGGTGGCCGGACACCCGCTGGAGCGAGCATCGCGACGGCTACAATCGGTCGCGATGCCTGAACGAGATCCCGCCCGCCGAGCCGTGATCACCGGCCTCGGCGCGGTGATGCCCATCGGCAACGACTTCCCCACGTACTGGGCGAACCTGCAGGCCGGCGTGACCGGGACGCGGTTGATCCAGAGCTTTGATGCGTCGGCGCATGAGGTCCGGATCGCCGCCGAGGTCCTGGACTTCCGGGCCGCGGACCACATGGACGCCAAGATGGCGCGCCGCATGAGCCGCTTCATCCACTTCGCCATGGCCGCCGGCAAGGAAGCCGTCGCGGACAGCGGCATCGACTTCGCGGCGATGGACCCGGAGCAGCGGGACCGCGTCGGGGTCGTCGTGAACACCGGCGGCGGTGGGATAGAGCAGATCATCGATGGCACGCATGCCCACGACAGTCGCGGACCGCGCTTCGTGTCGCCGTTCGCAGTCCCGGCCCTCTCGGGATCGATGGGCGCGGCGATGCTGTCCATGGAATGGGGCCTGACCGGTCCCGTGATCACCCAGGTGGCCGCCTGCGCCACGTCCGTCATCGCATTCCAGGATGCCCTGCGCCTGATCCGCACGGGTGAGTGCGACGTGGTGGTGACCGGCGGGGCGGAGGCCCCGATCTGGCCGATGGGCGTCGCCGCCCTGGCAAACATGACCGCGCTGTCGAAGCGCAACGATTCGCCCGAGACCGCGTCACGGCCGTTCGATCGGACGCGCGATGGCTTCGTCCTCGGCGAAGGCGCGGGCGTCTGCGTGGTGGAATCGCTGGAGCATGCCCTGGCCCGAGGTGCGACCCCGATCGTCGAGATCCTGGGAGCATCGCTGACGGCCGACGCATTCCACATCAGTGCCCCCGAGCCCACCGGCCGCGGCCAGATCCGGGCGATGACGAACGCGCTGCGCGATGCCGCGGTGGCACCCGACGAGATCGACTACATCGTGGCCCATGGCACGGCCACGTCACTCAACGACGCCACCGAGACGCGGGCCATCAAGGCGGCCTACGGAGCCCACGCGTACAAGGTCGCGATCTCATCCCCCAAGTCGATGATCGGCCACCTCGTGGGGGCGGCGGGCGTCGCGTCCGCGCTGGCGGGCATCGGGGCCATCCGCGACGGGGTCATCCCGCCGACCGCCAACCTGCACACCCCGGATCCCGCCTGCGACCTGGACTACGTGCCGTTGACGGCTCGTCGCCAGCGTGTCGAGACCGTCGCCATCGACGGATTCGGGTTCGGCGGACAGAACGCCGTGTGCGTGTTACGGCGGTTCACGAACGCCTGAGCGTCGCGCCTTCGAACGCCTCGATGGCCGCCACCTTCGCATCGCCGAGCGCGCTCGGCCGGTCGGTCGCGTAGTCGTAGCGAACCATCACCGATTCGCTCACCGCAACGAGACGAGGCGCACCGTCGGGCGCCGCGGCCGTGAGTCGGTGCTCCAGGGTGAAGCTCGATCGGCCGATGGTGGTTGCACGTGTTTCGACGGTCACGGTCTCGGTGTGGAAGACCGGCGCCCGGTAGGTGATCCTGGCCTCCGCGAGGATGAGGCTCTCCGCCCCCTCGTGACCGGCCGCCACGGGCTCGCCCGTCACGTCCGTCCAGTAGCGGATCCGGGCCATCTCGCAGTAGGTGAGGTAGACGGCGTTGTTGACGTGACCCATGGCGTCCGTATCGGCGAAACGGACCTCCGTTCCCACGCGATGGGCGAAGTCCCCGGTGAGATCGCGCGGATCCGGTGGGGTTTCGATGCGCTGGCGCGCTGGCTGGCTCATGGTCCGACTGTAGCCGTTGCGACGTCGCTGCGCGACACCCACCTCGAACCGTCCACTTGGCTACGATCGGTGGCGTGACCGAGATCCACGTCGCCACGTTGTGCGGACCATCGGGGCCGTTGACCGTCGCCACGACCGAGCGCGGTGTCGTTGCTGCGCCATGGCAGACGACCGAGGCCGCCATGCTGGTCATGCTCCGGCGCCGGCTCGGGCCAGTGCGCGATGGGATAACCGGCGGTGCCGCGGAACGTGTGTTCCAGGTGGCTCGTCCGCTACTGACCACTCTCATGACCGGCACCGACGCGGCGGCGCACGGGGTTCCCGTCGATCTCGCCGACCGTCCGCTGTTCGACCAGCGGGTCCTCGCGACCGTCCGGGACGTCGGCTGGGGCGAGACGGCGAGCTACGGCGAGATCGCGCGACGCGTGGGGGCGCCGCGGGCCGCACGTGCGGTGGGTGGCGCGCTCGGTCGCAATCCGGTCGCCCTCCTGATCCCGTGCCACCGGATCATCGCCTCGGACGGCACCATCGGCGGCTATGGCGGCGACGGCTGGATCGACAACGCGTCGGCCCTCGAGCAGAAGCGCGCCTTGCTGGCGCGAGAGGGCGTCACGGCCCGATTCCGCGCCGGGTAGACTCGGCTCCGTCGCCGGCGCGTGGCGACCAAGCCCCTGAGCGGAGGTCCTCGTGAGCACAGCGGCGCCAGCCCCATCCGTCCTGGCGGTCTTCCGCCGCCGGGACTTCTCGCTGCTCTGGCTCGCGCAGCTGGTCTCGACCGCCGGCTCGTCGCTGACGGACCTCGCCGCTGCGATCTGGGTCTACGAGAAGACGGGCTCTGCATTGGCCGTCGGGCTGACCCTCATGGCCACGGCCGTGCCGAGTCTCGTGGTCGGCTTGCTCGCCGGCGTGTACGTCGACCGTCACGATCGCAAGCGGATCATGATCATGACCTGCCTGATCCAGGGCGTGATCGTGGCGATCATCGCGGCCGCTGTGGAGCTGGACTCGGTCGTCGGTCTGTACGTCCTGCTGCTCCTGAACGCTGGCGTGAAGCAGTTCTTCGACCCCGCACACGACAGCATCATCCCCGAGATGGCGAACGACGAGGAACTGACCGCCGCCAATGCGTTCCTGTCGATCGCGTCGTTCGGCTCGACGGCGATCGGCTTCGCCGGCGCGGGCCTCCTGGCCAGCACGGTCGGCGTGACTGCCGCGTTCGTCATCGATGCCGTGACCTTCCTCGTCGCGGCCGGGCTCATCGGGCTGATGGGCCGCTACGAGATGCCGATCCCCGAGGAGGAAGCGTCGGTCGCGGTCATCATCGCCAACTTGAAGTCGGGTATCTCGACGTTGTTCGGAACGCCGATTATCCGGTCGCTGTTCATCGTCGGTGCCTTCATGTTCGTGGCCTTCGGCCTGTGGAACGTGCTGCTCCTCCCGTTCTCCATCCGGATCCTCGGGGCGACCGAGTTCGAGTACGGCATCCAGGAGGGCCTGACCTCGGTCGGCTTCGTGGTCGGATCGCTGTTGATGGCGCGCTTCTCGCGTCTGCTGCCCGAGCCCGTGTGGATCGTGGTGTCGCTCGTCGGCATGGGGCTCGCGGGCATCGGCTACGCGATGTCAACCGAGGTGGGGCCAGCCATCCTGCTGGTGATGCTCTCGGGTCTGCTCCAGCCGCCGTCGTCCGTGTCGCGCTCCGTGCTGCTCCAGCGCAACACGCCACGCGAGATGCGCGGGAGGGTGTTCTCGGCCTTCTACGTCATGCGCGACGTCATCTTCCTGATCGGGATGGCAGGCGCCGGCCTGGCGGACATCGTGGACATCCGCCTGCTCATCATGGTGGCGTCGTCCCTGCTGTTCGTGTCCGCCGCCTTCACGCTCGTCGCCCCAGGGCTGGGCGTC
>JBKJHI010000098.1:0-3016 GCA_046599085.1 Candidatus Limnocylindrales bacterium | reverse complement strand
GCACGACGATCGCGGTCTTCCCGGAACGGAGCGCAGCCCGGCCGTCGTACTGGTCGCCGAACTCGGCCCACCGAGCCCAGAGCCGATCACGCTCGTCGCCTTCCGCAGCGCGACCATGGACGGCACGCGGGCCATCCGGCAACTCCACGACCGTGTCCGGCCGCGCCTGGAGGTTCAGCCACCACGCGGGGTCTGCATCCTCCCAGCCGTTCATGGCCAGCGTGATGAGGTTCGGGCCGTCCTCGTAGTAACCGACGATCGCGACCCGGGACTGTCCCGAACGCCGACCGACCGTCGTGAGGCGCAGCATCCCGAACGCCTTGCCGGGTGGCCGGAGGCCGATCCGCCCGCCGCTGAACCGAAGGAGGGCTCGGTGCAGCAGCCAGGCGCTGCGAACGAACACGCGAGGAGGGACCTTGGCAGTCCGCTCCCGGTCGGCGGTCATGCCGCACCTGATGGCATCTCGACGACTGTTCGTGAGGGCACCGCCGTGGGAGCGCCGTCTTTGCCCACCGATCGCCCAGCAGCCGCGACCATGAGCGGTGAAGTGGATTTGAAGCCCTTGATTGCCATGTAGAGGCCGAGCGACAGCTCCCACGCGAAGATCGGCAGGAGTGCGATCAAGGACCACACCGAGATCTTCTCGTTGATGCCGAGGATCTGTCCGATCACGGAAGACGTCATCAAGACGCCGCCGACGAGTCCGATCGCGGGAATGAGTCGCGGCACGAGGCTGGATCGGTACATCAGGTACCCGAGCAGGAGGGCATTCATCGCGGGCATGAGGGTCCCGCCGATCAGGAACGCCGCGTTGTACGTCCCGACGAACGAGGCGCCACTGGTGAGAAGCGCGGTCGAGTCGGCGCCGGCCGCGGCGCCCACCTGGTGCAGGGACGCGAGCGAGAGAAGGCTCACGACACCCGTGAGGAGCATCGCGCCCTCGATGACGCGCGAGGTGACGAATCCGAGCGCGAACGCCTCGTTCTGGCGCCTGACGACCGGGTACAGCGTGACGGCGGCGCCGATGCCGGCGAGCGCGACGATCACGTCGATGAGGGCGCCCCAGCGCAGGCCGGCGTCGCTTCCGGAGCTCAGGATGTAGGCCGGATCTTTGAACACGGGGCCGTAGAGGGTCAGTGTCGCGACCGAAATGAAGGTGATCAAGTAGAGGATGCCCGCGACGAGCGCGGTCTTCCGCATCGAGTCCATCGGCGGTCGTTTCGTTGCCGCGGTTCGAACGGCGGTTGTCATGTCGGTTTCCCTTTCGTTCGTTCGTATTGGGCTATCGAGGCTCGGTGCCTGGCGTCCCGGTCGGATCGGCGTCGACGTGCGTCACCGAGAGCAGTGGTAGTCCGGTGTCGCGCACCTTCTGGAGCAGGCCATGGAGCGCCGCCTGATCGGGTACGCCGCCACGGATGACGGTGACGCCGTCGCTCTCGTGGCTGAGGCTCAGGCCGTCAAACCAGGCAGCCCATCGGCCATCCAGGTGTCCCTTGAGGCGAATCTCGTAGCGGCCGTCCTCGTGACGGTCACCGTCGATGCGTGTCGTTCCGCTCATCTGCTCCCTTCCGCCGGTCCTGCGATCTGTCTGCCGGCGTGGTCCCGAGCATCGGAGCGGACGTGGGGAGCGAGCATCCCCACATGTGGGGATTCGAGGTGATGAATCTTCGATCGAGCCGCGAGGCGACTTGCGGCGGCCGACCGGGGCTTCGCGCCTGGGCTACGGTCGGTTGCGGGCTCGCGACAGGAGGTCGAGTTCCTCGGCCCGGGTCACCGCGGACCGGCGGTTGTTCGCCCCGAGCTTGGCGTAGATGGCCTTGGTGTGACTCCGCACCGTGCTCAGCGACACCACGAGCTCACGGGCGATCTCCGGTCCGGCCAGATCGGTTGCAAGCAGCCGAAGCACGTCAAGCTCACGCTCGCTCAGCGGCTCGATGAGCGCCTCCTTGTTCCCGGCGTTGTCCTCGGGGCGGACAGCGGCCGTCAGAAGGCGGCGAACGTAGTCCGGGGCGATTCCCCGGTTCGCGGCGTCCTGCAGCAGGGTCGCCATGGGTGGGCCCTCATCGAGGAAGACGCGAACATAGCCTTCCGGTTCGCCGAGCGCCAGGGCACGTCCGAGGGCGGCAAGAGCGGCAGGCATGTCGCCTCGCACCTGGTGGGCAAGCGCCAGCAGGACAAGGATTTCGATGACATTGCCCGTCCGCTGACCGTCCTCCGCTGCTCGCAGCAGGCGACCCAGTAGCGCGAAGGCGTCACGGGCAGACCCGTCCGAAGGGTCCAGCGTGGATTGGGCCAGGAGCACCCTCGCAAGCGTGACGTGCTCGAACTCGCGCAGATACGTCAGGTCGTCGTGAGGCGACAGGCCTCGCGCCCGAGCCCACGCATTCGCTTCGGCCAACCGCCCCTGCCTGAGCAGGATTCGTGCCTCTTGCGCCGGCAAGGGACGGACGTCCGGGTTGAAGTCCGGCATGTACAGGCGCTGTGCCTCGTGGATTGCATCGAGCGCGCCATCGAGGTCCCCTTCAGCCTGCCGGATGCGGGCCGTCACGACATGCAGCCGATAGCGGTTCTGCGGGTAGCCCATGTGCTCGCCCAGGTCCTTGCTCGCCTGGAGATGCCGTGTGGCGGCCTGGAGGTCGCCCTGCTCACGGGCGAGGTCGCTCAGTCCCACGTACATGTCCGCCGTGGCCCGCAGGACTGGCTCGCCATGCTTTGCCGACAGTTGCAATGCCTGCTCGTACGTCCGGATCGCGTCACGCAGCCGTCCCTGGGTGATCCGGATGTCCGCCAGGGCGATCGCACCACCGAGCGCATCAGAGAGGCTGCCAGACCGCTGCACCCGCGCCATCCCGGCGCCGTAGATTCGATGCGCGGTCTCAAGGTCCCCGCTCGCCCATGTGGCCAATCCCAAGAGCGCCTCTGCTGCCCCGCGGAGGAGATCGTTGTCCTCGGGAGCCAGATTCAGTGCCTCGCGAGCGTGCCGGACGGTCGTCGCGACGTCGCCTCGGATCTGGGC
>JBKJHI010000001.1:0-3638 GCA_046599085.1 Candidatus Limnocylindrales bacterium | reverse complement strand
CTTCGCGAACTCGAGGACCGAGCTCGTGCCGGCCTCGATGAACGGCGTGATCTTGGACTTGCCCACGGCCTCGCGGAGCTGCTCCTGGATGTCGATGAGCGGCTGCAGGGCGCGGTGGCCGAACAGGATGGCCTCGGCCATGACGTCTTCCGGCAGGAGCTTGGCGCCGGCTTCGACCATCATGATCGCGTCACGGGTACCGGACACGATGAGGTCGAGCTCGGAGTCAGCCAGCTCGCTGTAGGTCGGGTTGACCACGAACTCGCCACCGATGCGACCGATGCGGACGGCACCGACCGGGCCCGCGAACGGGATCTCGCTGATGGTCAGCGCGGCCGAGGCGGCCACGGTGCCCATGACGTCGGCCTCGTTCTCCTGGTCCGTGGAGAGGACGGTGATGACGAGCTGGATGTCGTCCTTGTAGCCCTCGGGGAAGAGCGGGCGGATCGGGCGGTCGGTCAGGCGGGCCGCCAGGGTGGCCGCCTCCGACGCACGCGCCTCACGCTTGATGAATCCACCGGGGATCTTGCCCGCGGCGTACATGCGCTCTTCGAACTCGACGGTGAGCGGGAAGAAGTCGAGGCCCGGACGGGGATCCGAGCGGTTGGCGGTGCCGAGCACCAGGGTGTCGCCGTAGCGAACGGTGACCGCGCCACCCGCGAGTCGGGCGAGCTTGCCGGTCTCGATGGTCAGCGTCTTGCCGCCGAGCTGCGTCTCGAACGTGTGAGACAAGTGATGTTCCTCCTTGATCGTGGAGGAGGGTGACGACCCGCGGGCGGGTCAGCCTGACCGCGAAGGCTAGGCGCCGGACACCATGCGACCTCGGGTCCTGCCCGAGATCGTGGATAGGCGGGGCTAGCGGCGGAGTCCGAGCCGTCCGATGACGGTTCGATAGCGCGCGCTGTCCTTCTTCATCAGATAGGCGAGAAGGCGGCGGCGCTGGCCGACGAGCTTGAGGAGGCCGCGGCGCGAATGATTGTCCTTGGGGAAGCTTCGAAGATGCGCCGTCAGCTCCTTGATCCGCTCAGTGATGAGCGCGACCTGGACCTCTGGCGAACCGGTGTCACCTTCCTTGGTGGCGAACCCGGCCATGATCTCCTGCTTCTGTTCCCGCGCGAGCGGCACTCGTTCCTCCGAACACGACACTGCGTGATTTCTTCCATTCTTTGACCGGCGGATGATACGGGCCACGCACCGTATCGGTCAAACGGTCGGTTTGCGGCAGGTCCGAGTACCATCCCTGCGATGCCACAGCTCGACAGGATCTACACGAAGACCGGCGACGAGGGGATGACCGGGCTCGGTGGCGGACGCCGGGTCAGCAAGGATTCGGCCCGGGTCGGGGCGTACGGCACCGTTGACGAGCTGAATTCGGTCCTGGGCGTCGCGCTCGCGGTCGGCCTCACGGAGCGACTGACGACCGAGCTCTCGACCATCCAGAACGAGCTGTTCGACCTGGGATCCGACCTGTGCTGGCCGGAAGACGATGAGCGACGCGGCCGGATCCCGACCGTGCAGCCGCATCACATCGAGCGGCTGGAAGCCACGATCGACGAGTTGAACGCCGTCGTCGGTACGCTCACGAACTTCCTGTTGCCTGGCGGCTCGCCGGGCGCGGCCCAGCTCCACGTCGCGCGGACGATCTGCCGACGTGCCGAACGGGAGGCGATCACGCTCAGCCACGAGGAGCCGATCGGCGAGCTCGTGCTCCCCTACCTCAACCGGCTGTCCGATGCCCTGTTCGTGATGGCCCGCTACGAGAACCACCAGCGAGGGGTCGCCGAGCCGCTCTGGCAGCCCGGCCTCTAGCCGAACAGGAGCTCGACGGGACCGTCGGCGACGGCGCCACCACCCGACGGCGCGACCCGCATGGCTCCCTGGGCGATCGTGAGCGTCCCGCTCGTCGCGCCGATCCGGCACACGTAGTCGCCGTCCGGCGGCAGGGCATGCGGCTGGTCAAGGCGCAAGACCCCGTCAACGAGACGCCCACGCAGCGTCACCGGTCGTCCCAACAGGATCGCGGCGCTCGTCAGGTCGCCGGCCGCGATAGCCGCCCTGACCTCCGAGCTGCGGACCATGCGGCCATCGAGCGAGAACGGCTCGATGACCACGACATCGAACCCGTCCCGTGCCCCGAGCTCGGTGACTGCCTCGGGCGTCCCGCGTCGCTCGAAGCCGAAGGCGGCATCCGGCGTCATGAGCAGGCCGGCGAGACCGCACCCGGATGCGATCGCGCCCACGAAGTCGCCGTACGTCGTGCGTCGCACGGCGTCATCGAAGTGCTGGATGACCGTAACGGCCACACCGGCCGCCTCCAGGCGACCCAACCGCTCGACCGGATCCATGAGCAGCGGCGGCGCCGTACCCGTGAGGACCTCGTCCGGATGGTGGTCGAAGGTGATGACCATGGGTCGTGCTGAGCGAACCGCCGCCTCGCGCACGAGGTGCTCAAGCAGGTAGGCGTGGCCAAGGTGTAACCCGTCGAACACGCCGATGACCGCGAACGCCGGACCGTGCTCAGGCCGCAGCCCGGCCACGCCCGCGACGACGTCCATCAGGCGTCCACCACCGCCGAGATCAGGACCTTGTCCGGTGCCAGACGACCGACACCCGCTTCCGTGGCGATCGCGACCAACGCGCCCGAGGGGGCGCGTAGTCGGTAGCGCTCGGCACCGGTCGTGAACCCCGCTTCCGGGCGGACATATTGGCCCTTGGCGACTGCGGCGAGCTCGGAGGCCGTCAAGACGACGTCCGGGAACCGCTCCAGGCCTGCATCAACGGCGCGAAGGAGCGGGATCAGGCCCTCGGGCCCGGCAGCGGCGGCATCTCGCACCGCGTCGAGCGACAGCGCCTCCTCCACCTGGAACGGACCCGCCGCGATCCGCCGCAGCGCCCCGAGATAGGCGGCACTCCCCAGCGCCACGCCGAGGTCGCGAGCGATCGAGCGGATGTAGGTCCCGGCCGAACAGGTCACGTCCAACACGGCGATGGGTCGGGCAGGATCCGTGTCGTCCCACTCGACGATCGACAGGTCGTGGATGGTCACGGCCCGTGCGGCCAGCTCGACCGTCTCGCCGGCACGGGCCATCGCATACGCGCGCCGGCCACCGACCTTGATCGCCGAGTAGGCCGGGGGTCGTTGCTCGATCGGGCCGGTGAAGGACGGGAGCGCCGCCTTGACGGCCTCGCGCGACGGGGCCGGACCGGTCGATGGGGTCCGCTCTCCCTCGAGGTCGTCGGTCGACGAGGATTCGCCGAAGCACACCGTCGCCCGATACGCCTTGTCGTCCTTGAGGTGGAACTCGACGACGCGCGTCCCGCGGCCGAGGAAGACCGGTAGCACCCCGGTCGCGAACGGATCCAGGGTCCCGCCGTGTCCGACGCGCTTCGTCGCGGCCAGGCGCCGGATCAAGCCGACGATGTCGTGCGATGTCGGGCCGATCGGCTTGTCGATGACGAGGATGCCATCGAGCCCGGGGCCGAGTGATGAACGGGCCATGAGGTCAGCGACCGACGGCGTCGGCGAGGCGGTTCGCCTCGACGAGGACTGGGGTCCGTGCCTGCTCGACGGGGAGTGGCACGCTGGCCCCGGCGGCTCGAGCGTGTCCCCCGCCTCCGAACGCCCCTGTCAGCACGGT
>JBKJHI010000117.1:0-7186 GCA_046599085.1 Candidatus Limnocylindrales bacterium | reverse complement strand
CTCGACGTCGACGACTGGATCGAGCGCGCACGCGAGCGATTCCTGGAGGGCTACCGCGATGGGCTGCGGGAGGCGCGCGTGTGGCTCGATCTGGACGCCGACCTCCTGCGCGCCTTCGAGGTCGACAAGGAGCTGTACGAGTTCGCCTACGCAGCGACGTACCTGCCCACCTGGCTGTATGCGCCGACCGAGGGGATGCGCGCACTGTTTGAGCGGCCGCGATGACGGCCGTCGAGCGAGTCGCCCTGTTTCGCGAGGATATCGCGGCCTCGCCGGCGGCACTGTCTCGCCTCCTGGCGGCGACGCCCCCGACGCCGATCGATGCCGGGCGACGAATCTGCCTGACCGGTCTGGGCAGCTCGCGCTACGCCGCTGATGTCGTCGCTGGCCAGTTGCGTGCCGCTGGCCGCAGTGCCTGGGCCGAGATCGCGTCCGGAGCCGCGCGAACCGCGCCCGCACACGACCTGACCGTCGTCGCGATCTCTGCGTCGGGCGGGACACCGGAGGTCGTCGAGGTCGCGCGCCGCCACCACGGCCGCAGCCGGGTCATCGCCGTCACGAACCGACCCGAGTCGGCGCTGGCCGAGGCGGCGGACGTCGTCGTGCCACTCCTCGCCGGTGACGAAGTCGCGGGGATCGCCGGGCGCACGTTCCGTGCCACGCTCGCAGTCCTGGCGATGCTCGGTGGCGTGCCTGCTACCGCCCTGGAGACCGTGTCGGCTGCGGTCGCCGCGCGCCTCCTGTCGAGCGCGCCTTGGGCCGCCGGTGCCGCCGACGTCCTGGATCGCACGTCCGCGATCGACGTCCTGGCCGATGCGTCCTCGGGCGGGCTCGCCGAGCAGGCCGCCCTGATGCTGCGCGAAGCTCCGCGGCTGCCGGCCCATGCCTTCGAGACCGCCGATTGGCTGCACGTCGGGGTCTACCTCGCCTGGCCGGGCCACGCGATCCTGCGGTTTCCCGGGAGCACCGCCGATCCAGCCCTGGTTCGCGTCGCCACGGCCAGAGGTGTGCGTCTGGTGGACGTGCCCTCGACGGACGGGGCGCCCGTCGACCAGATCGCGGCCGCCATCACCGCGTCGATCGACGCCGAGTTGCTCGCCGCCGAGCTCTGGTCGCGGACCGACGCGACCGACGGCAGCCCACCCGTGAGGCCAAGAGGACAAGGTGCCCTGATACCAGAGAACAGGGTCGGTTGACGACATCGCGCAGGCCCGGATACCATCGCGCCGACATCGATCCCGACACGACCTGGAGGACCTGCTTCTCGTGCGCTCACCGCTCCGCCCGCTCTGCGCCGCCCTCGCGTCAACCCTGCTCTTCGCCGCCTGTGGCGGCGGCGGCGCGACTCCGCCCACCGGAACCGACTCGACCGCCGCGCCATCGATCGGCGGGGCGCTGACGATCTACGCGGGTCGCAGCGAGGAACTCGTCGGGCCTGTCATCGAGCGGTTCGAGGTGGCGACCGGCGTCGATGTCCTGGTGAACTACGCCGGCACGACGGACCTGGCCGCCACGATCCTCGAGGAGGGCGATGCCTCCCCGGCGGACGTCTTCTTCGCCCAGGACGCCGGCGCGCTGGGCGCTGTCGCCGCCGAGGGTCAGCTGGTAGCCCTGCCGCAGTCCACGCTCGACCTGGTCGACCCGCGCTTCCGTGCGGACGATGGCCGCTGGGTCGGCGTGTCGGGCCGTGCCCGCGTGGTCGTGTTCGACACCCGGGTCCACGACGAGGCCGACCTGCCGAACTCGATCGACGCCTTCACCGACCCCGTCTGGAAGGGCCGGATCGGCTGGGCGCCGACGAACGCGAGCTTCCAGTCCTTCGTGACGGCCTATCGGATGCTGAGGGGCGACGACGCGGCGAGGTCGTGGCTCGAGGGCATCGTGGCCAACGAGGCCAAGGTCTATGAGGGCAACGACGCGGTGCTCGCCGCAGTCGCTGCGGGCGAGGTGGAGGTCGGCTTCGTCAACCACTACTACCTGCTGCGGGCTCTCGCCGAGCAGGGCGAGAGCTATCCAGTGCGTAATCACTTCCTCGACGGAACGGATCCGGGCTCCCTCATCAACGTGGCGGGCGTTGGCATCCTGACCACCGCGGCGAACCCGGCCGCGGCACAGGCCTTCGTCGACTTCCTGCTGGCCACCGACACGCAGGCCTACTTCTCGACCGAGACGCACGAGTACCCGCTGATCGCAGGCGTCGCCGCCGATCCCGTTCTGCCGCCGCTGGCCGACATCAACAGCCCCGACATCGACCTGTCGGACCTCGCCGACCTTGCCGGCTCGCTCCGGCTCCTGCAGGAGGCGGGCGTCCTGTAGGGCGCTTCCGCTCCGCATGGGTATCCTGCGCCGATGACCGTGCTCGCCCGCCGTCGCCCGCCGCTGCGACCATTCGGTGGAGGCGCACAAGGGCGTGCGATCGGCGGCGACCACCGGGCGCCCTGGCCCCTGGCCGCGACCGGGCTCGGCATCGCCACCGTGGCTCTCCTGCCGCTGGTCTACCTCGTCATCCGTGCCTCGGAGGTGGAGTCGGACGCCCTCGCGTTCGTCCTGCGACCGCGGACCGTGGGGGTCGTCGTCGGCACGCTCGGTCTGGGCCTGCTCGTCGGCCTCGGCACGGTGCTCATCGGTGTCCCGATCGCGTGGCTGACGACTCGGACCGATCTGCCGGGCCGGCGGACGTGGGCCGTCCTGACGGCCATCCCGCTGGCGCTCCCGTCCTACGTCGTCGGGTTCGCCTTCCTCGCCTTCTTCGGCCCACGCGGGACGCTCCAGGGGCTGCTTGCGCCGCTGGGCATCGAGCGCCTGCCATCGATCGGCGGGCTGGTCGGGGCGAGCCTGGTCCTGACCCTCGTGTCGTTCCCGTATGTGACCCTCGCGACGCGGGCGGCGATCCTGCGTCTCGATGCGGCCGTCGAGGATTCGGCACGCCTGCTGGGTGACCGACGGCTGACGGTCTTCCGTCGAGTGACGTTGCCCGTGCTCGTGCCGGCCATCGCCGCCGGTGCGTTGCTGGCGGTCCTGTACGCCCTGTCCGACTTCGGCGCCGTCGGCCTGCTCCAGTTCGACAGCCTGGCGCGTGCCATCTACCTCCAGTACGGCGCGTCGTTCGACCGCTCGCTCGCCGCGCTGCTGGCCCTGATCCTCGTCGGCATGACGATCTTCCTGACGTTCGGAGAGGGACGACTGCGGGCGCGAGCCGGCACCTACGCGACATCGAGCCGCCGTCGACCACAGCCGATGGTCGCGCTTGGTCGATGGCGCTGGCCGTCCCTCCTCTTCTGCGCGGTCGTCGTCGGTTTGGCGCTCGTCATCCCGGTCGGCACCGTCGTCTGGTGGCTGGTCCGCGGCGCGCTCGCCGGCGAGTCGCCGACGCTGGTGCTCGACGTCGCCCTGGACACCTTCCTGGTGGGTGGGGCGGCAGCCGTCGCCGCGGTCGTGTTGGCGCTGCCGGTCGCGCTGCTTGCGGCCCGCCACGGGTCGCGCCTGTCACGCGTCGTCGAGACGTCGGTCTTCGCCGGGTACGCGCTGCCCGGTATCGTGGTCGCCCTGGCGATGATCTTCCTGGCCACGCGCACCCTGCCGCTCATCTACCAGACGATGGCCCTGCTGATCATCGTCTACGCCGTTCGCTTCATGCCCCAGGCCGTCGGCGGCCTGCGCGCGGCGCTGGGGACCGCCGGGCCCCGCCTGGAGGAAGCCGGACGGACGCTCGGCGACGGCCCGGTCCGCGCCTTCACCCGGCTGACCGTGCCATTTCTCCGGCCCGCCTTTCTCGCCGGTGCCGCCCTCGTGTTCCTGACGGTGGTCAAGGAGCTGCCGCTCGCCCTGCTGCTGTCACCGATCGGTTTCGAGACGCTCGCGACCGAGATCTGGGATGCGGCCAGCAGCGGGTTCTACGCTCGCGCGGCGGCACCCGCCGCTCTGCTCGTGGCCCTGTCGATCGGCACGGTCACCCTGCTCATGCGGGCCGAGGGCGCCGAGCGATGACCGGCCCTGCCGTGCGCGTCCGGGGTCTGGGTCGCCGGTTCGGCGATGTGGTCGCCGTGGATTCGGTCGATCTCGCCGTCCACCAGGGCGAGATGCTGACCGTGCTCGGGCCGTCGGGCTGCGGCAAGACGACGGTCCTGCGCCTCATCGCCGGGCTCGACACACCCGATGCCGGGACCATCGAGATCGGCGGCCGCCGGGTCGCCGGTGGCGGTGTCGCCATCCCGCCCGAACGGCGTCGCGTCGGCATGGTCTTCCAGGATGTCGCCCTGTTCCCGCACCTGTCGGTCCATGACAACATCGGATATGGGCTGCGCGGCGACCCGGATCGCGAGGTCCGCATCCGGGAGCTCCTGGAGCTGATCGACCTGCCCGACGCCGGCCGGCGGCTCCCGCATCAGCTGTCCGGCGGGATGCAGCAGCGCGTCGCCGTCGCCCGGGCCCTCGCGCCGCGGCCTGATGTCGTCCTGCTGGACGAGCCATTCTCGTCGCTCGACGCGGCCCTCCGGACGCAGCTCCGCGGTGACGTCCGGGAGATCCTGCGCAATGCGGGCACGTCCGCCGTATTCGTGACCCACGATCAGGACGAGGCTCTGACCCTGGGCGATCGGATGGCGGTCATGGTCCGTGGCCGGGTGGAGCAGATCGACGCCCCGGAGGTCGTCTATGGCGAGCCCGCGACACCGTTCGTGGCCACCTTCGTCGGCACGACCAACCTCGTCCACGGGGAGGCGAGGGCCGGATTCGCGGTCACGCGCTTCGGGGCCGTGCGGCTGGTCGGACAGGGGAGTGGCGGTCTCGCCGGCCGCGGCCTCGTGGTCCTCCGCCCGGAGCACCTGGAGGTCAAGGAGGCACCCGACGGACCGGCGAGCGGGACCGCCTGGCGCGTGCTGCGCCGGCGCTTCGCCGGTACCGAGATCCTGTACGAGGTGGCCGCCGAGGATGGGGCGCGGCTGTGGGTCGAGGCCGGGCACGCCGTCAGGCGACTGCGGCTTGGCGACGCGGTGGACCTCAGCCTCCGCGAGATCGAGACCGTGTTCTTTCCGGCGGGTCCGTCAGCCGAGAGTCGCCAGCGCGGCGCGGACCTCGCCGACGCGATCGATCGTCTCGCGGTCGAACGGGTCCCGGAACACGACGACGACCTCGCCGATGCCGATATCCCGGTACCCCCGCAGGTAGGCGGCCACCTCGGTCGGTGAACCGGCGACCGTGAGTCCGTGTTCGGTCCCGTCGGAGGCAAGCCGGCCATCCAGACCGTGGCGAGCAGCCGTTGCCGCCCAGGTCGTCCTCGCATCCGCCACCGTATCGCGCACGACGAGGTGGACGGTCACCGTTCGCTCGATGGCCTCGAACGGCCGCGCGATCTCCGCGCAGCGCTCGGCGAGGATTCGCGACGTCGCCTCGACGGTCGATGGCGGCCCGTAGCCGTTCCACAGGTCCGCATAGCGCGCGGTCGTCCGGAGCGTCTTCGTCGGTCCTGAGCCGCCGATGAGGATCGGCAGCCGCTCCTGGATCGGTCGGGGAGCGCACAGGGCATCGCGCATCGGGTAGAAACGCCCGTCGTGCGCCTCGATCCGTTCACCGTCGAGCAGCCGCCGGATGAGGCCGACGGCTTCGTCCAGCCGATCCAGGCGCTCCCCGTATCCGGCGCCGAAGTCGATGCCGAAGGCATCGTGCTCTCCCTCGAACCAGCCTCCGCCAAGACCCAGGACGGCACGGCCCCCGGACAGGTGATCGAGCGTCGTGGCGAGCTTCGCGGTCAGGCCAGGGGCCCGGAACGTGTTGGCCGACACGAGCAGCCCCAGGCGGACCCGCGTGGTCAGCACGGCCAGCGCCGCGAGCGTCGTCCAGCCCTCGAACTTGGCATCGTCGGGATCACCCTCGTCGGCCAGCAGGTGGTCGTCGATCCAGACCGAATCCCAGCCGACGCGCTCCGCGGACGACACAGCCGACCGGAGGTCCGGCCACGTGCATCGATTGACCCAGAAGGCGGCACCGAATCGCATCGACCGATGCTACGCGGGCCGGCGTCCTGTCTGCCTGCCGGTGCACACCACGGGTCGATACGGTATCGTGACGAGCGGTTCGAGCGATTTGCATATATTTGCATAGATTTGGGAGCCCAGATGCCGACACGTCGCCCCGATCCGCGCCGAAGTCAGCCCGCCGACAAACGCCCGGGCGGCGAGTGGCTCAGCCTCGGTGACGCCAGCCGCCTTCTTGGCGTGTCCAGTGCCACCGTGCGGCGGTGGGCCGACGCAGGCCGGATCCGGCCGTTCACGACGCCCGGCGGGCATCGCCGTTTCAGCCGGGAGACGCTCGAGCGAATGCTGCCTGCCGCGCGTGGTCGTCGGCCCGATCTTGCCGCTGCGGGACTGACCCCGGCCAGGCTCTCGCGCGTCTATCAGCGCGGCTCCATCCCGGTGGTCCGCGACGCAGCCTGGCTGGCGGCGCTCAGTGACCCGGACCGCGACGCGTTCCGCCAGCTGGGCCGGCGCCTGGCATGGGAGCTGATCGCACACCTCGATGCCACCGAGACCGAGTCGCGACGCCATCACCTGACCGAGGCCACCGCGCTCGCGGTGGAGTACGGCCGGCGCGGCGCGGACCTGGCCCTGCCGATGAGCGATGTGGTCGAGGGTTTCCTCGCGTTCCGCCGTCCGTTCCTCGCCGAGATCGGTGCGGTCGTCCGCCGCCGCGGATTCGACGCGGACGAGGCCACGCAGCTCTACGCCGATGCTGAGCGTGCTCTCGACCGCCTGCTCGTGGCGACCATGAGCGGCCACAGCATCCGGGCTGGGGTCGGGGCGCCGGATGCCCCGGACGCGCCAGAAACGCCGCGATCGTGAGATCCACGGAGGCCCCGGCGATCATGGCCTGGATCGCGGCCGCCCCCGAGGTGGACGCCAGCGCACGCGCGGCCATCCTGCCGGCGGTGCAGGCGGCCGGGGCCAGCGACGGATCCGTCGTGCTGGCGACCTGCCACCGGGTCGAGCGCTTCGCGACCGAGGACGGCAGTTTCGCCCCGTCGGCGATGCGCCACCTCCGAGGTGTCGAGGCGGCACGCCACGTGGTGCGCGTGGCGCTCGGCATCGAATCGGCGGTCGTCGGCGAGGACCAGGTCCTGCATCAGCTGCGAGCGGCACTGACGGAGGCGCGACGCCACCAGCCGGTTCGCGGAGACCTCGGTCTGCTCCTG
>JBKJHI010000086.1:0-6086 GCA_046599085.1 Candidatus Limnocylindrales bacterium | reverse complement strand
GACTCCGATGTGCCCAAGGCCACGGCCGTCGCCATCGAGCCCGCCCAGAAAGAGGAACTCGCGGTCATCGCGACCAACGGCCACGCCAGTGGACATGCCGCGAACGGCAACGGAAAGGCCAGCGGGAACGGTGGCGGTGGGGGCGCTGCGCCGATCACCCTTACCCTGGGCGCCACGAAGGTGAGCTTCCAGACCCAGGCAGACGCGCCGTCGTGCGCCGACTGCGGCTCGATCATGGTCCGCAACGGCAGCTGCTACAAGTGCCTCAACTGCGGGAGCACCAGCGGCTGCAGCTGAGTCACCCTGCGTACGCCCGGAAGCCCGGCCGCGAGGCCGGGCTTTTGCGTTGGCGTAAATGTGCAGGCCGTCGCCTACATCGTCGGCGGCGTCAGGCCGTAGCGATCGATGATGTCCGGCAGCCAGGACGGCTGGTGGAAGGGCAACTGATAGCGGTCGGCGAGGCGCCCGAGCTCGGCCGGGTCGGGCGGACCGACGTTGGTCATCTCGACGAGCTCGCGGAAGAAGTGTTCGAAGCCGGCAGGAGTGATGATCTCGATCATCCGGGCAGGCGCGCGGCCAGCGTTCCACATGGCGTGGACCTGTGCCCGCGGCTTGATGATGTAGCCGCCGGCACCCAGTACCGTCTCGGCGTCCTCCGAGCGGAACCCGATCTCGCCCTCGAGCACGATCGAATACTCATCCTCGAGGTTGTGCCGGTGCGGAGGCACGAGCGCGCCGACCTCGAACGTGTGCTCGACGATGGACACGGCTCCGCCGCTGTCCTTGCCATCGATCTTGAAGATGACCCCGACACCTGGAGCCAGACCGCCGCGATCCCCCTCCCCGGGCTGCACGATCTTCAGGGCGGCTCCGGCGGCCGACGTCATGGTCATGTCGCGTTGCTCCTTTCGCGTTCGATTGTACAGGTATGTATCATGAACCCATGAGACGGTCGCTGTCAATATCGAGTGAGCAGCCGCGTGCTACGAAAGCGCGCCCGTACCGGATGACGAAGCGGGCCGAGTCCGTCGACGAGACGCGCCGGCAGATCACCGGGGCCGCCGTCCGACTCCATACCACCATCGGCCCGGCCGAGACGTCCATCGCCGGCGTGGCCGAGGAAGCGGGCGTCACGCGCCTGACCGTCTACCGCCACTTCGCGGACATCGATGCCCTGTTCTCGGCGTGCCGCGCGCATTTTCGAGCCGAGAATCCGATTCCCGATCCGGCGGCCTGGTCCGGCATCGATGGGCTCGAGCCACGTGCCCGCGCCGCGCTTGCCGCGATGTACGGCTGGTTCGCCGACCACGCCGAGCCGCTCCACCCCCTCTATCGCGACATCACGGCAATGCCGCAGGTCACGCAGGACGCGATGCGCGACGACACCCGCCGCCTGGCCGCGCTATTGATGGGCAAGGACGTCCCGCAGGGCGAGGCCGGCCGCCGTCTACGGGCCGTCGCGCGGCACGTGCTCGACTATCGAACCTGGCGGTCGCTCGCCGTCGACCAGGAGCTTGGCTCGCGCGCGATGGTCGAGACCGCCGTCCGGATGCTGCTGTCCGTCCGATGACCGTGAGCCATGACGAGACGCGGCGATGGCACCTTGTTCGAACCCGCGTCGCCATCGCCATGGTGGCACGGGCCTGCTTGTCGCTGGCTGCGGCGGTGGCACGGGCGAGCATCGGACCGTGAAGCATGGCGCCGGCGAGCGAGAGCGCGGCCTCAGCGCGCGCTCTGGGAGCTTGGATCCAGGGACTTGGCGACGAGCCTCCGCGCGCTACGGGTAGCCGGCTCGCGCCGCGGGCGCATCTATGACGAGCACCTGGCCGGTTCGATCGGCCAGGGCGCCATCGACGCCCTCGAAGCCGCGCCATTCGGCGGCCAGCATGAACAGCGTCAAGCCATCCGGACCACCGAGCATGCACGCGAACGCGCCGCGATCGAGCGTCACGGTCTGGAGCACCTCGCCGCCCTCACGGATGCGAACGACGTGCGCATTGCCGACGTCCGCGAACCACAGCGCGCCATCCGCGTCCAGGCAGATGCGTCGGGATGATCGCCCGGAGTGGCGGCCCACACACGTCGTCCGGCGAGCAATCCATCCGCCTCGATGTCGAACGCGGTCAGCTGCTCGGCCCACGACTCCGCGACGATCAGGGTGCGTCCATCGGGCGTCACCACCATGCCGTTCGGGAAGGCGAACCCGCCCGCCACCTGGCGGACCTCGCCGTCCGGCGTCACCAGCGCCACGATCCCGGACGGACCGGCGTCGGGCGGTCCGAACATGCGGCCATTGACGTAGGCGTTGCCGCGTCCATCGACGACGAGCTCGTTCCAGTCGTCGGCGAGGTGGCTGAGGTCCGCGTACGGCGCGAGGGCGACGCCATCGTGTGCGCGTGTGAGGCCGGGGCCGGTAACCAGCAGGTCGCCGCGGGGTGCCGTCCAGTCGATCGACCAGCCGAGGCCGCCCGGGCCGCGCCCGGTGACCTCGCTCAGGCCCTCCATATCGACGGCGACGATCTCATCCGTGCCCCAGTGGGCGAACCACAACCGACAGTCATGCCAGCGCGGCGACTCGACGTACGCGAGGCCGGACAGCAGGACACGCGGTTCCGATGCCGCCTCAGACGATCGCGTGGAGTGGATGGCGCGCCTCCTGTTCCTGGCGTCGAGCGTAGCCACCTTCGCCAGATGGGGCAACGGCTAGACCTCGAGCGTCGCCGCCAACTCGTGCTCGGCGAAGAGCGCGCGTCGCGCGGCGATCGACACGGCGAGCGCGGTCTCGCCGGTATCGCTCGGTGAGGGCCTCGAACGCCGACTGCCCACCGGCGAAGGCATGCGCCACCGGGTCGATCACGCGACGGGTTCGGCGGGCTCCGCGGAGGCGGCGGGTGCGGGCTTGGCCGACTCGTCGATCGTCACGGTGGTGACCTGCCAGTCGCGCGTGACCTCCTGGACGAGCCATGTGTTGCCATCCGGATCCTGGAACGGCATGAACGTCGCGTACGGACGGCGCTCCGGATCGACGCCCGGTGTCTGGCCGGCCTCGCCGAAGTGGAAGATGTCGCCGACCTCCGTGCCGCGGGCGACGAGCGCATCACGCGCCGCCTCGATGTCGCTGACCACGAGGTGCAGCCCGTGGAGCGAGCCGGGCGCCATCGAGCCGATTCCCGTGCCGATCGCGATCGCGCACGCAGAGCCCGGCGGCACCAACTGGACCACGCGGAAATCCGGACCGGCGCTCGTATCGACGAGCAACTCGAAGCCGACCTGATCGATGTAGAACGCCTTCGCGCGGTCAACGTCGCTGACCGGGACCACCACGAGTTCGAGCGTCCAATCCATGGTTCGAGACCTCCGTTGATCGCCGGCCGGATCGGCCGTTCTGGAGATGTAACGTCAAGTGACGACGAAACTCATCGATCGCCGATGGTACGGCGAGGCGGCGGCGGGGCGCGGGACGGCTCGGGGCGGGACGGCTCGGGGCGAGGCTCGCGGGCCGAGCCGCCATCGCGTCAAATGCCCGCCAACGGAGCATTCGGCGGGCTCGAGCGCAGGAGCAGGCCGGAATCGCGTCATGTGCCCGCGTCCTGAGCATTGGTCGCGCCGGAGGGACCGGAGTCGAGCGTGATCGCGGCCCGAGGGGCCGATCCGTGTCCTAAGGCTCCCACGGCGGGCATTTGACGTCGTTCGGCGGAGCGGCCCGCTCTGGGCGCGGGGCACGCCGCCCCACGGCACGCCGCCGCACGGCACGCCGCGGCAGGGCACGCGGCCGCGCGACACGACGCCCCACGGCACGCCGCGGCACGGGACGCCGCCGCCTGACGCGGCCGGGACGGACATCCGCTAGGGTGGCGGACATCGGCGACGATCCGCCCCACCGGTCGACTGCATGGAGGCGACATGAACCTCAACAGCATCCTCATCGGTTCCGAGGACCCCGCCCGTCTCGTGGCCTATTACACGAAGCTCTTCGGAGAGCCCGGTTTCGCCGAGGGCGACTACACGGGCTGGAAGCTCGGCTCGGGCTTCGTCACGGTCGGGCCGCACGATGGCGTCAAAGGCAAGAGCGCGCAGCCAGGCCGGCTGATGTGGAACATCGAGACGAAGGACGTCAAGGGCGACTTCGAACGCCTCAAGGCCGCCGGCGCGATCGTCATCGCCGAGCCGTACGCCTTCGGCGGCGACGCCGTCGAATCGATCGCGACCCTCGCCGACCCGGATGACAATTACTTCCAGCTCATGAGCCCGATGGAGTCCATGTAGGGACCACGCGCTAGAGCGTGACCGCCAGGCCGTAGCGGGTCGCCAGCTCCTCCACCCACGTCATATCGATCTGGGTCTGGTGCTCGCGCGCGAGCGCTTCGAGGCGTTCGTCGGTGATCTCGTCGCGGGCGGCGAGGTCGGCCATCCCGCGGAACATGTCCTCGAAGGACCCGGGGGTGAGCAGCTCGATGATGCGGCCCGGCTCCGGACCGGCGTTCCAGAACGTGTGCATCAGGCCGCGCGGCTTGAGGATCCACGAGCCCGGCTCGGCCGTGAACTCCTCGTCGCCGATGCGCGCCCCGATCCGACCCGTGATCACGTACGACCACTCGTCAGCGGCCGCATGCGTATGTGGCGGGACCATATAGCCGGGCGCCACGGCCATCTCCGTGATGGACAACGCGCCCTCGGTCGCCTGACAGGGCACGATCACCGTCGTGTCGATGGGGCCGTCCCAGATCCGCTCGCCGGCACCGGGGAGAAGGAGATGCGAGAGGGCGCGTTCGGTGGTCATATCGACTCCTGTTCCATTGCACAGCGTTGTGTATCCAACATGCCGCGACTGTAGCGCGGCGCCGCGACATGGTCAATACTTTCGATGCACATGGCTGACCCCTCGAACGACCACGGGCGACCGACCGTGACGCGGCCCTATCGGATGGGTCGACGCCTCGAGACCGTCGAGCAGACGCGCGACCGGATCGTCGTCGCGACCTACGAGCTGCATGCGACGGTCGGGCCGTCGCGAACCTCCATCCGGGCCATCGCGGATCGTGCCGGCGTCCAGCGCCATACCGTCTACGCGCACTTCCAGGAGCTCGACGCCCTGTACGAGGCCTGCACGGTGCACGGCATGACGGCCACGGCGATGCCCCATCCCGATGACTGGATGGCCATCGACGACCCGGTCGAGCGCCTCCGCGACGGGCTCGCCGCGATGGTCACCTGGTATCGGGCGAACACGGTGATGCTCGCCAACGTGCTCCTCGATATCGATCCAACGGCGCCGCCGCCGACGGCTCCGGACCCGTTCGAGGTCCGGTTCCGCGCCCTGCTCGAGTGCCTGGCCAGGGGCCGGGTCGTGCAGGCCGATCGCCGCACCACCTTCGATGCGGTGCTGGCCCACGCACTCGCCTACACCACATGGCGCTCGCTCGCCGATGGCGGACTCGGCGACGGACCGATCGTGGACGTGCTCGTCGGCCTGGTCGAGGCGGTCGCCGATGGGTCGATCGGCGCACAGGCCGCGTCCGCCTGAGCCGACCCATCGTGGCAGGGCGCCGCCCCCCGCCACCTATCATCAGGCGCTACCGCGCCGAACGATGGGAGCTGGCCATGGTCACATTCTGGAGCGAGACGCCCGGCGCCCGGAGGCGTGAGGTCGTGGCCGATCTCGCCACATCGCTGTGGGTCAGTCTGTGGGTCGTCCTTGCGGCGCGTCTGTATGCGGGGCTGGCGAGCTACGCCGAGGCAGGACGCGAACTCCAACGCGGCGGGGCCAACCTGCAGGCCGTCGGCGGCGCCATCAGCGACGCTCTCGCGGGCGTCCCGCTCGTCGGTCAGGGCATCGGCGACCTTGGTCGATCCGGCTTCCAGGCAGCCGGCGAGCCGTTCATCTACGTCGGCGGCGAGCTGGAGGACCTGGTCATCCTCATCGCCGGACTGCTGGGCGCCCTGGTCCTCGGCGTGACGCTCATCCCGTGGCTCAGCCGTTATCTGCCATGGCGGGCGCGGCGGCTGGCCGACCTTCGGCATGCCCACCGGGCCATCCGCGGGCCCGCGCGAGCCATCGCCTCGGGCGAGATGGATCGACTCCTCGC
>JBKJHI010000210.1:0-8457 GCA_046599085.1 Candidatus Limnocylindrales bacterium | reverse complement strand
GGCTCGCATTGATGACGCCACTTACCTCGACCGGATGGCCCGCCTGCGAGATCAGCTGGACACCATCGGGACGCAACAGTCCCATGACCTCCCAGGGCAACGGGCGCTGGAGTGGCTCGACGCCCTCGCCGAAACCTGGCACAAGACCGACCTAGTGGAGGAGAAGTCCGACGTGATCCACGCCGTCTACGAACGCATCGTGATCGAGGGGCCGCGCTTCGTCGGCCTACGCCTCACACCGGCCGCCTACCGGCAAGGACTGGCGCTCGCGCTGCCAGATGCTGTTATGGCGCGCCCGACAGGACTCGAACCTGCGACCTTTGGGTCCGGAACCCAACGCTCTATCCACTGAGCTACAGGCGCGCGGTCGCAAAGGATACCCGGACGGCCGCGAGGGTGGGACACTCACTGGATGACGACCTCCCGGGCGACGGTTGGCTGGACCACGCTGCGGCGATACGACCGCGCCTGGCTCCGTTCGGACCTCCTGGCCGGCGTCACGATCGCGGCATACCTCGTCCCGCAGGTCATGGCCTACGCGCAGCTCGCCGGTCTGCCGCCAGTGGTCGGTCTCTGGTCGGCGGTCCTGCCGGCCGTCGCGTATGGCCTCTTGACGACGTCCCGCCACATCTCCACCGGGCCCGAGTCCACGACGGCCGTCATGGTCGTGGCCGCCATCGCCCCGATGGCTGCGGGCGACCCGATTCGCTACGCTGCCCTCGCTGCTGCCCTGGCCATCCTCGTCGGTGCCATATGCCTGCTCGCCGGACTGCTCCGCCTGGGATTCCTCGGGGACCTTCTGTCCAAGCCCATCCTCGTCGGCTACATGGCCGGCGTGGCGTTGATCATGGTCATCTCCCAGCTTGGTCGCCTGACAGGGATCGATTCCCCTGCCGATTCTCCGATCGTCGAGGTGCTCGAGATCGGCGGGCGCCTTGACGAGCTCCAGCTCCCGACCCTCCTCGTCGGCCTTGGGGTGATCGCCTTCCTCGTGGTCATCCGCTGGCTCCGCCCGGGCGTGCCGGGGCCCCTGGTCGCGGTCGTCGGCGCGACGGCCGTCGTAGCATTGCTCGGTCTGGAGGGATCCGGCGTCGATGTCGTCGGTCAGATCCCTGCCGATATTCCGCCGCTCGGCCTGCCGGCGATCGGGCTGGCCGACATCCCCTCGCTGCTCGGTTCGGCGATCGGCGTCGCCGTCGTCGCCTACACCAGCGTCGTCCTGACGGGCCGGGCCTTCGCGACCCGCCGCGGCTACGAGATCGATGCCAACGCGGAGCTGCTCGCGCTCGGCGGAGCGAACCTTGCCGGTGGCCTGACCGGCGGGATGCCCGTCAGTGGCTCCAGTTCACGGACGGCGATCGGGGACAGCGTCGGTGGCCGCTCGCAACTCGCGGGCATCGTCGCGGGCCTGTCCGTGGTCGTCGTCCTCGTCGCGCTGGGCGGGGTCCTGTCCCGCTTCCCGACGGCCGCCCTGGCCGGGCTGGTGGTCTTCGCAGGTCTCCGGCTCATCGACATCGCCGGGCTGCGCCGCCTTGGCCGCTTCCGGCCGACCGAGCTGGTCCTCGCCCTGGCCAGCGCCGCGGGCGTCCTCGTTGCGGGCGTCCTCGTCGGCATCCTGATCGCCATCGCGCTGTCCGTGATGGATCTGTTCGCACGGGTCGCCCGGCCGTCGGCCGCGGTCCTGGGGCGGCCGCCGGGCGTCGCCGGGTTGCACGACATCACGGACTACCCGAACGCCGTGACGATCCCGGGCCTCGTCGTCTTCCGCTACGACGCCCCACTGTGCTTCGCCAACGCCAACGATCTGAAGGTCCGGGCCCTGGCGGCCGTCGCGCGCGAGACGGCGCCGGTCGAATGGCTGCTGCTCAACGCTGAGGCGAACACCGAGGTCGATCTGACCGCAGCGGACGCCCTTGGAGAGCTGCAGGATGAGCTCGCCAGCCGCGGGATCGTGCTGGCCCTGGCCCGCGTCAAGCGAGACCTGCGCGAGCAACTGGAGCGGATCGGGCTCATCACGCACATCGGCCAGGATCGGATCTTCGCCACGCTGCCGGTTGCTCTCGAGGCCTTCGAGCGTCGCCACGAGTCGGTCGCGGAGACGCCGGGTGACTCGCCCGTAAACGCCGACGACCCCCGGACATAGGACGAAGCCGGCTCCCGAAGGAACCGGCTTCGTTGCTGTCCCGGTGAAGGAGTCCGCCGAAACGGACACTTCTGCCGCGCGTCAAAGGCATCTATCACGTCGGCTGCACCGACTACCCTGACCCTACCTACCCATGACCTCGACGCTGGGGCAGCGCTGGCTGACTTAACAGCATCGATATCCTACCTCGACACGGGTCGATTTCCAAGGGTTTTTGGCACAGTGTCTGGTGTAAATTCCTTAACCTTTGTTGCGTAGACCGTCGAAGACTCAGTCCTCGTGGACGGTGACGCTCGTCATGGCGACCGGCGCATCGGGCAGATCGCTGCTGTTGCGCGGCGCCGAGACGATGCGATCGACGATGTCCAGGCCCTTCGTGACGAGGCCGAAGAGCGTGTAGTTCTTGGGCAGCTTGCCGGTCAGATCATCGGTGCAGATGAAGAACTGGCTGCCGTTCGTATTCGGGCCGGCGTTGGCCATCGCCAGCGAGCCACGGACGTAGTCGCCCTGGATGGGCTCGTCCTCGAACTTGTAGCCGGGACCGCCGGTCCCGACACGGCTCTTCTGCAGATCGGCCTTCTTGCCGTACTGCCCATCGCCGGCCTGGATGACGAAGCCCGGGATGACGCGATGGAAGATCACGTCGTCATAGAAGCCGTCCTTGGCGAGCTTGATGAAGTTCGCGGCGGCCTTGGGAGCGCTTTCGTCGTAGAGCTCGATATCGATGTCGCCGATCTCGGTGGCGATGGTGGCGCGGGTCATGGGCGATCTCCTGCTTCGACTGGCTGTGTGGACATGGCTCAGGGGTTGCCGACCGTGACCGCGGTCATGACGATCGGGTCGGACGGGCGTTCGGCGTCGGAGGCGGCCAGGATCGCGTCGGCGGTCTCCATGCCGCTGATCACCGATCCGATGATCTGGTACGTGTTGTACGACGTCAGGACGCCGGACGCCCGATCATCCAGCACGATGAAGAACTGCGAGCCGACCGAATCCGGCCGGCTTGAGCGGGCCATCGCGACCGTGCCGCGAGCATAGGCCGCGGTGACCAGCTCGTCCGTGATGGTGTAGCCGGGTCCGCCTGACCCTGTGCCCGTGGGGTCTCCGCCCTGGATGACGAACGGCGTGCCGTCCTGCAGCCGCGCCGTCCGATGGAAGATCACGCCGTCGTAGTAGCCGCACGCGGCCAGTGCCACGACGTTACCGACGGCGATGGGCGACAGGTCGGCTGCCAGCGACAGCACGATCGTTCCGAGTTTCGTCGTGATCGTCACCGTCCGTGTCTGGCCGGCGGCCAGCGGCGCGGGCTGGGACGTCGGGCAGCCGTTGCCCCTGGGCGACCCGGCGGGCGCTCCCGCAGGGGACCCCGAGCACGCCCCGAGCGCGAGCATGGCACCGACGACCAGCGCGATGGCGTGGCGGCGGTCGGGTCGTCTATGGGTCACGCGACGGCCTCCACGGCAGCTTGGAGTTCGATGGCGCCGGACAGGATGGCCTCGCCAAGGATGACGCCCGCCGCACCCGTATCGCGCAGGCGGCGCAGGCCATCGAGGTCGCGCACCCCGCCGGCCACGAGGACCTCCGCAGGATACGACCGAACGAGCGATCGCACCCGCTCGAAGTCGGGATCGGCACCGCCGTGGGACAGCACGACCCGGGCGACGCCCGCCCCGACGAGCTCGCTCACCAGGCCCTCGACCGTGGGTGGCGTGGAGCGCCGCCACGGGAATGCGGCGAGCCGCTCCGGGCGGGGATCGAGCCCCACGGCAAGCCAGTCGCCGGCCACCTCCAGGCACGCTCGCAGGTCATCGGGGCGGTCAGCGATGGCCGTGGTCAGGACGACGCGCGTCGCGCCGGCCGCGAAGGCCAGCCGGATGCCGTCGGCGCTGTCGACACCCCCGGCGAGTTGGATGGGCACGGACGATCGCGATGCGACCGCCCCGACCGCCTCGAGATTCGACGGCACGCCCGACACCGCGCCATCGAAGTCGATCAACTGGATGAGGCGCGCGCCCGCCTCCACGAGCCGCGTGACGATCCGCTCGGGCCGGTCCGTCGGGGCACCGACGCCGGTCGAGGCGCCCGGCCAGTAGACCGTGCGCGAACGGCCACCCGTGAGGTCGATGCTCGGGATGACGAGCACGCCTAGCGGGCCTCGCCGTCGCCGGCCAGCAGGCGCCGATGGAAGCTGATCGGCAGGGAGCCATTTCGCAGCAGCGCGTCATGGAAGCCGCGCAGGCTGAACGCGTCACCCAGGCGTCGCTGCTCGTCGTCCCGCAGCTGGCGGAGCAGCGTCCGGCCAAGGAGATACGACAACGGGTAGGTCGGGCGGTATGTGTACCAGCCCACCTCGGCCCTGGCATTCGCCCGTTCGAACCCGGTGTGCTCGACGAGGAAGTCGGTCGCTTCGGCGATGGTCAGCTCGCCGCGATGCATCCGGACATCCAGGATGATCCGGCACGCCCGCCAGATGGCGTCCGTGTGGACCATCAGCCGGAAGGCTGCGTCGGCATCGAACCCTTCCTCGCGCATCATCAGCTCGCTGTACATGCCCCAGCCCTCGACGAATTCGGGGGCGTCCGTGAACAGGCGGGTCAGCGATGGATGGCGCCGGGCCACATCGAGCTGCAGGTGATGGCCCGGGTACGCCTCGTGGATACTCGTGTTGCTGATCGAGGCGAGGTTGTGCTCGCGCATGGCGTTCGGGTCGTGATCGACCGCCGGCGTGACGACGTAGATGCCGACCGGATCGGCATCGAACGGCGCAGGCGAGAAGTACGCGGCGAAGGGCACGACCCGGCGCAGGTACTCCGGCGTCTCGATGACCTCGACCCGCTCGTCGGCGGGGACGGTCACCAGGTCGTGCTCGATCAGGTAGGCGCGCGCCCGCCGCATCGTGTCGCGGTACGCCCCAAGAGCGGCCCGGAAGTCGGACGGCTGGTCTGACTTCACGCGATCGACGACCTCGGCCTCGCTGGCTGACGGATCGATCTCGCGGGCGACATCGACCCGGGCAGCCTTCTCCAGCGCGAGTTGCTCCCAGCCGAGGGCCAGGATCGCGTCAGCGTCCAGCCCGTCGAAGGCGCGGTGGGCGACGATCGCATCGTGGACGTCACGCCCGACCGGCCAGGCGTCCGTGCCATCGGGCAGGCGATCCTCGAGTGACGTCCCGTACAGCTCGATGGCGACCTTGGCGGCGTCGGCGGCGCGACGAAGGCGGCGCTGCTCGGCGGGGCCGAAGCCCGGACCTGCCGCGGCCGGGAGGTCCGCCGCGGCGAGGATCTCGTCGATGAAGCCCGGCAGCTCCGCCGCGGCCTCGATCTCGATGGCCTGCCACGGACGGACCTGCGGGACGGTGGCGCGCGACGGCGCCTGGGCGAGGTAGGGACCGATGGCCTCCAGCCGCCCCGCGATCGAGGCAAGGCGCTCCCCGAGCGGCGCGAAGTCCCTGGCGAACGACAGGAACAGCCCGTCGCCCACCGTGTCGAGGGCGAGCGAGCGGCGCTCCCAGATGCGGACGGCGTCGATGTCATGGATCGCCTGGCGCACGTTGTGCAGCTCGAGATCACGGTCGAAGCGGGCGCTCGGGGACAACCCGGCGGGGTCGAGCGCCTCGATCTCAGTCAGGTGGGTGCGGTCGGCGGCCAGCGAGTCGAGCACGGCCTCTCGACTGGCATCGCCAAGCTCGTCGTCGTGCTCATGGACGCCCACCGCGGTGGCGAGCACCGGGTCGTGGGCCAGCAGCCGGCGGACCCGCGCCTCGACGAGGTCATGGAAGCGCTCGTCCAGCGGACCGCGGTCGGCGGCTGGCTCAGGTCGCGGCAGGGGATAGGTCTGGGGGTCGGTCATGGGTCGCTTGGATCTCCAGGGCGGTCGTGGTCGAGCCCCGGCCGCCGCTCGGCGGCCGTCGCGTGGGGCGCGGGTCAGGCCGTGACGGGCGTCGACTCGGCCGCGTCGTGTCGAAGGTGGCTCGTCTCGTCGAGGGCCGCCCGGACCGCTGCGACGACGATATCGATGTCGTCGGCCGTCAGCGGGTGATGGGTGACTGCTCGTACCTGACCGTGGGCATAGTCGGTCATCAGGACGTTTTGTGCCCGCAGGGCGGCGAGGAACGGGCCGCGATCGCGATCGACCCGGAAGAGGACGAAGTTCGTCGCGACACGACCCGGATCCAGGCGGCCCGGCGTCGGCTGGGCGATCCCGCCGGCGCTGCCGATCCCCTCAAGGTCGGCCAGGCCCTCGGCCAGGCGCCGGGCGTTGACGTGGTCATCGGCGAGCCGATCGATCATCCCGGCGTCCCCGTCCTGGAGGGCGACCAGACCGGCCGCCGCCAGGATCCCGGCCTGGCGCATGCCGCCACCGACCATCTTCCTGGCACGCCGGGCACGCGCGATCATCGCGGTCGAGCCGACGACGACCGAGCCCACGGGACAGCCGAGGCCTTTGGACAGGCAGAACGTGACCGAATCGGCCGGTCCGGCCAGATCCAGCGCAGTCACGCCGTCCGCGCGCTGGGCGACGACCGCGTTCCAGAAGCGGGCACCGTCGATGTGGAATGCGACACCGCCCTCGCGGGCGATAGCAGCCACCGCGCGCGTGTAGGCCGGCGTGAGCGCCTGGCCCATCGAGTGGGCATGTGCGTTCTCGAGGGCGATCATGCCGCTCGGTGGCTCGTGCACGTCGGACGGATCGCGGAACGCGTCCCGCAGCTCGTCGAGGTCCAGCGTGCCATCCGGCCGATCCGTGAGGGTCCGCGCGCTGGCACCGACGATGACGGCGTGGCCTGCCGCTTCATCGATGACGAGGTGGTGCTCGCGGCCGGCGATGAGCTCCTGGCCCCGAGCCAGGTGCGCCATCTGGGTGACGAGGTTGCCCATCGTGCCACTGGCCACGAACAGGCCGGCCTCCTTGCCGAGTAGCTCGGCCGCGCGTTCCTCCAGGGCATTGACGGTCGGGTCGTCACCCAGGACATCGTCGCCGACCTCGGCATCCGCCATCGCCCGCCGCATCGCGTCGGTCGGCTGGGTTACGGTGTCGGATCGCAGGTCGATGGGGGAGGGCGGCATGGCACCACGGAGTATGCCCGAGTGCGGACAATGCCCGGTGCCTCTGCTATAGTCCGGCCTCGCCGCAACTGGACCCGTGGTGTAGCGGCCCAACATGCCAGCCTGTCACGCTGGAGATCGCCGGTTCGAATCCGGTCGGGTCCGCCATCTTCTCGCTTTTTCCCGACGCCCCGTCCGCCCGCCCGGACGGGGCGTCATCTCATGTCTGGCAGTATTCCGTCCGTGAAACGCGCCCCGCTCGTCGTCGTCCTGGGCCTCCTCGCGGTCGCTGTCGCCATCCCGTTGACGGATGGCCAGCTCGGCTTCGGTGCCGGGCCATCCTCGTCGCCATCCGTCCCGGGCGCCAGCCCGTCCGACGCCGCGAGCGGCCCGACCGGCAGCCCATCTGCCACCGGCGCTCCCAGCACCGCGCTCCCGACGGCCTCGCCGGCCCCGACACCCACGCCCGTTGCGATGGCCGACGTCGCGATCGTGCCGGTCGCCCAGTTCCGCAGCACGGCAACTCGTGCGACCCGGGCCGAGGTGACCGCAGCGCTGGCCGGCACCAGCACCCGCTACGCCGCCCTCGAACTCGTTAAAGCGGACGCGGACGCGATCCTCGCCTCGCTCGGCGACAGCGTCCCGGCTGACCGACCCGGCCTGATCCTCGCTCCTGATGCCGAGACCCTGGCGGCCGATCTCGCCGAACACCGCGATCGACTCGCGTTCCTGCGCGCGGACCAGGTGACCCCCGCGGTCCGGACGCTCACCTGGGGCGATCGGACGTTGTTCGGCGTGGACCGCGTCACGGACCCCGGGGAGTGGCGGCTGCACGCGACACTGGCGGTGGCGGCGGACGCCGTGCCGTTCGATCCGACCGCTACGTGGACGCTCTTCGCCGGCGGCGACATCCTGCTCGACCGGGGCGTCCATCAGCAGCTCGTCGTCAAGGGCGCCGGCGCGGACTTTCCGTTCGATGGCGGCACGGCCGAGATCACCAGCCGCTACTGCTGCTCCAGTTTCGGATGGGAGCTGCCGCGCACCAAGCGCACCGGCGACGAGGGCGCCATGCGGGACCTCATCCAGGGCGCGGACCTGGCCCTCGCGAACTTCGAGAACCCGGCACCGGACCGGCCCCGATGGCACACGAGCGGGACGGTCTTCAACGCGGACCCGAAACTCATCGACGGGCTCGTCGACGCCGGCATCGATTACGTCTCGCTCGCCAACAACCACATCGGCGACGCCGGGAACGCGGGCGTGCTCCAG
>JBKJHI010000047.1:0-3639 GCA_046599085.1 Candidatus Limnocylindrales bacterium | reverse complement strand
GATCGACGCGGCCGCGACACCATCCAGCAGCCGCTCGGCACTTGCGCGCGCCTCGGTTTCGCGTTCGCCCGTAGCGCTCAGGACGACCCAGCGGATCTCGAGGTCCGGTCGTTCGCGGACGAGCCGGCTGACCGTACCTCCGGCACCGATCTCGATGTCGTCCGAGTGGGCGCCGACAGCCAGCACCCGGAGCGGGCGCCCGGTTGGGAGATCCAGGGTCAGGCCAAGCACGGCGACAGCGGGTTCACGGGGCGGCGCTCCGCAACCAGACGGCCCACGGTGCGCGGCCCGAATCGAAGCGCGCCTCGAGGTTCTGGCGGTCCTTGATCGTGTCCATCGGCGCCCAGAACCCTTCGTAGCGATTGGCCATCAGCTTGCCCGCCTCGATCAGCCGGCCGAAGGCTTCCGGCACCAGGTCCTCCCCGGCGGGCAGATGGTCGAAGATCTCCCGCCGCAGCATGAAATAGCCGCCGTTGATCCACAGGTCAGCCGTGGACACGTCCTCGACGCCGGTGACCCGGTCCTCGTCGATATCGATGAGGTGAAAGGTGTACGCCCGAGGTCGGACGGCCAGGAAGGAAGCGGTGCAATCCGACGCCGCGAACCGATCGACCAGCTCGTTGATCGGAGCGTCGGTCAGGACGTCGCCGTAGTTGGCCAGGAACATCTCGTCGTCGCCGATGTGCTCGCGGATCTGGGCGAGCCGCTCACCGACGGACGCATGCTGGCCCGTATCGATGAAGCTGATCTTCCAGCTGCTCGAATCCTGTCCCAGGATCTCGACCGAGCCACCGGCGCCATGGAGCACGAAGTCACTCGAGATCGCATCCCGGTACTGGAGGAAGTAGTCCTTGATGACGTCGGCCCGGTAGCCCAGGCACAGGATGAACTCGGTGTGGCCGAATTCCGCGTAGTAGCGCATGACGTGCCACAGGATCGGCCGGTAGCCGATCGGGACCATGGGCTTCGGGATGCTCTCCGAGTATTCGCGCAGACGGAGCCCCTGGCCTCCGCAGAACAGGACCACCTTCATCGGTTGACACTCATGGAACAGCACCCCCGCGTTCGTCGGCCACGATCGGCAGCCCGACTGCACCCCTCGTGCGGCCGAGCACATCGTAGGGCCACCGACAGGTCGATGGGTACCGGTCCCGCCGCGCCGCTGGTGCGCCGACGCCACACCGACCGCCCCCGAGAGCGCAGGATCGGTTGACAGCCGCAGCGACCCTGCCCACGATTCACGGCGGCACTGGACCGTCGAGACTCGTTCCTCGCGCGTTCACGGCCATCTGCCATCATCCGCGTCCCCATCTGAGGTCGTTCATCCCATCATGCGTGTACTCGTCACCGGCAGCGAAGGCTACATCGGCACTGTCCTCGCGCCGTATCTCATGGACGCCGGCCACGACGTCGTCGGGATCGACACCGGCTTCCACCGCCTCGGCTGGCTGTACGGCGGCATCGACCGCTCGCCGATGTGGATCAACAAGGATGTTCGCCACCTGACGGTCGATGACCTGCGTGGCTTCGACGCGCTCGTCCATCTCGCCGAGTTGTCGAACGACCCGCTGGGTGCGCTCGATCCGACGGTGACCTACGCGATCAATCACGAGGGCAGCGTCCGCGTCGCGGCCTTGGCCAAGGAAGCGGGTGTCACGCGCTTCATCCAGATGTCCTCGTGCAGCGTTTACGGGACGTCCGCCGGCGGCTTCAGCGATGAATCGGCCGCACTGGAGCCCCTGACCGACTACGCGCGCTGCAAGGCGCTCGTCGAGCGCGATGTGGCGGCCATGGCGGACGACACCTTCTCGCCGACGTTCCTGCGCAACGCCACCGCGTTCGGTGCGTCGCCGCGTCAGCGCTTCGACCTCGTGGTCAACGATCTCGCCGGCCACGCCTGGACGGAGAAGGTGATCCGGATGGACAGTGACGGCAGCCCATGGCGCCCGTTCGTCCACATCCTCGACATCAGCCTGGCCATCGACTGCGTCCTGCGCGCCCCTCGCGACGTCATCCACGGGCAGGTCTTCAACGTCGGCAGCAATGACCAGAACTACCAGATCCGCGGGATCGCCGAGATCATCGCCGAGGTCTTCCCCGGCTGCGAGTTGAGCGTCGGCGACAGCCGCGGGGATGCCCGCAACTACATGGTCGACTTCACCAAGATCAACGAGCGCCTGCCCGGGTTCAGCTGCCGATACGACGTCCGAGCCGGCGCGGAGCAGCTGCTCCGGGTGTTCAGCTCGATCGACATGTCCACGGAGCTGTTCGAGTCCCGTGCCCACACCCGGATCAAGCAGATCCAGTACCTGCTCTCGACCGGCCAGGTCGATCGGCACCTGTTCTGGAAGCCGTCGGCCGCGCCACCGGTCGTGGGATCAGCCGCGGTCGTCTGACCCGACGCCGCCCGCATCGGACTCGCCAGGCGTCGGCGCGTCAGGGAGCCGAGGTCTGCCCGCTCTCGCTGGCCAGGTCGACCTGGAGCGCCTCGACGACGGTCAACGCTTCGACGACGGTCGACCCTCCGTCCACGTAGGCCGCCACATTGGAGACCGACGCCCTGAGCGTCGCCTGGCTCGCCGCGAGTGCCGTCGTGTGCGCGTCACGGAGGGCACTGCCGAGATCCGTCGGCATGCCGGCGGCCTCCAGGCGGCCGATGACCTCAAGGGCGAAGGCGAGACGCGTGTTGATGGCGCGCAGCGCTCGGGCGATCTCGTCCGCCCGGCTTGGTGGCGGATCCAGCAGGCCGGTCAGGTCGTCGGCGAGCTCGATCAGGCGGGCGTCCACTTCATGGAGCGCTCCGGCGTCACTCGCCCACGGCGGACGAGACGCGGTCGGGACCGTCGAGGGCTCGATGCTCGGACCGCCGACCGAAGGTGACGGCGACGGGCTGATGGGCGCCACGCCGATGCCCGACATGCCCGGGAGCAACAGCGCACCAAGGAGAACCAGGACGGCGAGCGAGCTCAGTGAACCCAGGGCCTCCGGTCCGGGCAGACCAAAGGCACGACGGTCCGGACCGCCTGGCGGCCCGACCCCCCCTGGGGACCTGAACGTCATGATGCCGCCTGGCCTGCCCCGCGAGCCGCGTCGGCGATCACCTCGGCGAGGTGGTCGGCCGTGTCGCCGGAGACGCGCATGAACACGAGGACGAGGCCGCGCTCGCCGTGGACGATGAGCTGGCCGTTGAACGCGTAGCTGTCGAGCTCCCCGACCGGACGGACGAGGACCGCGGCGCGGGGATCCACCTCCAGCGGCCCGCGGATCGCCAGGTCAGACCCGTCGAGTTCGAGGGTGTACCACGATCCTGCGCGCAGGCCGATGCTGCCGGTCACGAAGATGGCCGAGCCCAGGATCTGCGGACCGGCGACCGGCAGATTCACGACAGGGGCTGGCTTGACCGCCGCGGGAGCGGGATCGGGATCGGCGACGGGCGTCAGGTGCTCGGCGCGCCTGGCGCCGACCCGCTCGAATGCCGTCGGCTCCGACGCTTCCGAGTTCGGCACGAACGGCGGAACGGGCGCGGCGATGACCGCTGGGTTGTCCGTCGCCAGGGGGCGCGCCGTCGCGCCCGGGACCCCGGCCGCATTCCGTTCCTCGGCGAGGGCTTCAGCGAGGGTCGCCGCGACCTGCGGCGCT
>JBKJHI010000250.1:0-2712 GCA_046599085.1 Candidatus Limnocylindrales bacterium | reverse complement strand
CTCCAGCTGGAACGTCGAATGCTCGATGTCGAAGATCCCGGACAGGCACTCGCACAGGTGATCGAGGACCATCGGTGGTTCGGCTCCCTCGTCGAGGACCACGTGCGCCGAGACGACGTTCATCCCCGATGTGATCGTCCAGGCGTGGAGGTCGTGGACATCGGACACGCCCGGGGATTCCAGGATGTGCGAGCGCACCAGGGCCAAGTCGAGCCCCTTGGGCGTCGCTTCGAGGAGGACATCGACCGCCTCACGCAGGAGGCGCCAGGTGCGCGGCAGGATGAGCAGGCCGATGAGCGCCGACGCGATCGCATCTGCGGTCGTCCAGCCGGTCACCGCGATGACGATGGCCGCGACGATCACGGCTGCCGACCCGGCGAAGTCGCCCATGACCTCCAGATATGCGCCGCGCATGTTGAGGCTGACCCGCTGCCCTTCGCGGAGGAGCCACAGCGACACCCCGTTCGCGGCGAGGCCAAGGAGAGCGACGCCGAGCATGAGCCCGGGCGCGATCTCCGGCGGTTCGGACAGCCGTCTCCACGCCTCGTAGAGGACGAACGCAGCGACCCCGAACAGCAGGACGGCGTTGACGACCGCCGCCAGGATCTCGAGCCGGAGATAGCCGAAGGTCCGATTCCGGTCGGCTGGCCGCGCAGCCATCCCGATCGCGAGCAGGGCCAGGCTGATTCCCGCAACGTCGGTGAACATGTGGCCCGCGTCGGAAAGGAGGGCAAGGCTGTTCGACAGGTAGCCGCCGATCACCTCGATGATGAGCACGACGACCGTCAGCCCGAGGGCGATCGCCAGGCGGTTTCGGTGCGCCCCAGCGGCGCTCTGCGTGTGCGACACGTCAGCCGGCCTTCCGGACGACCTGGATGGCGGGTTCGGCAGCGTGCCCGAGCCCGTCGAGCAGCAGCCGACGGACGTGGTCGTCGGCGAGCCGATATTGGGCGATCCGGCCGACCTTGCGCCGGCTGACGACGCCCTGCTCGCGGAGTGGTGCGAGCTGATGGCTCAGGCCCGAGATCGACAGGCCCAGCAGGAGCGCGAGGTCCGAGACACACAGTTCCTCGGCGAGCGAGAGCGCGTGCAGGACGCGCAGGCGGGTGGGGTCGGCGAGCGTCGCGAAGAGGGCGCCTGCCCCTGACGCCTGGTCCGTCGTAAGCGTGCGACCGATGAGCGGTGCCACCTGTTCCGGACAGAGGCACTCTGCCATGCAGCGGTCTGCAGTCAACGCCAATGCTTGAGTCACTGCTCAAGTATCGGCGCCCCCCGTGCACCCCGTCAATGCGATCGGCGCCCTGAGACATCGAATCTGAGCGATGTCCGTGCGTCGCTCGCCAAGAGGCTCGATCACGGCGATTCGTGATGCATCCCACAGCACGTCACGGTGCGCGCCGGTACGGTACGGCAAACATCCGACCTCATGGAGATTGATCCCTCGTGCAAGACGACACATTCGATTTCGTGATCATCGGCGCTGGCGGTGCCGGTGAGGCCGCGGCCAATATGGCTCGGGCCCGGGGCGCCTCCGTCGCTATCGTCGACCGTGAGCTCTTTGGTGGCTCGTGCCCGTACTGGGCCTGCATGCCGTCGAAAGCGCTGTTGCACGCCGCGAGCGTGCACGTGGGCGGCGGCGACTACGAGTGGCCAAAGGCATCGGCCCGACGCGACTACATGATCAATCGCGAGGGGATCGACTGGCCGAGCGATGCCGGCCACGTGAGCAGCCTTGACGCCGCCGGAGCCGTGACGATCCGTGGGACGGCGCGGATCACGGGACCGGGGACGGTCGTCGTGTCAGCGGAGTGCGGAGACGAAGGCCGGACCCTGCACGCCCGTCACATCGTGATCGCGGTGGGCTCGACTCCGACCGTCCCGCAGATCGACGGGATCGAGTCGATCACCCCGTGGACGAACCGCCAGGCCACCACCACCCGCACGCTGCCGGACAGCCTGGTGATCCTGGGCGCCGGTCCGACGGGCGTTGAGATGGCCCAGGTCTATGCCCGATACGGCGTGCGTACCGTGCTCGTCGCCGCACAGGACGCCATCAACGCCAAGGACCATCCGCGCAACTCCGCAGCGGTCGACGCGGGATTGCGTGGCGATGGGGTCGACATCAGGACGGGAGTCCGCGCGACGCGCATCGAGGCGGGTGCGGGCGAGGCCGGCGCGCACGTCGTCCGGCTCTCGGATGGCAGCCATGTGGAAGGACACGAGATCCTGATGGCGGTCGGTCGGACGTACCCGCTGGCCGACCTTGGACTTGAGACCGTCGGCGTCGATGCATCCGCTGGACAAGCGACCGTCGGTCCAGACCTGCGGATCGCAGGTGGGGTCTTCCTCATCGGCGATCCGGCCGGTCCCGAGATGAGTACCCACCTTGCCCACTACCAGGGAGAGCTCGCCGTCCGGATCGCTCTTGGTGACAACGTTCGGCCCGACTATTCGGCACTGCCACGAGCCGTCTACACGGATCCGGAAGCGGCAGGCGTCGGCATGACGCTCGAGCAGGCCCTCGAGGCGGGCCATGACGTCTTCGAGGAGGTCGCCGACCTGGCCATGACCGCGAAGGGGTACGTGGCGGAGGCCTCGGGGCACGTGACGATCGTCGTGGATCGCGGGACACGCACGCTCCGCGGTGCCTTCATCGCCGGGCCGGCTGCCTCGGAGGTCATCCATGAGGCCGTCCTGGCGATCAAGACCCAG
>JBKJHI010000052.1:0-4307 GCA_046599085.1 Candidatus Limnocylindrales bacterium | reverse complement strand
CCCGATCGGCCATTGGCCAGACTCGATCCGCTCGCGCACGAGTTCTTCGAACCGCGAGTAGAGCGGTTCATCGGATGTCCGGCGGAGCGGCTCGCGGTCCAACACGTTCGGCGGAGTATCTGGTAGGTACCACAGCAGTGTCAATACGTAACCAGCACGAGACCAGGTCTTCGCGGCACATGGCCAACCAGCTCCATCGGCACGTGGGACCCGGACGCTAGGGGGATCAACCGGCGCGCCCGGGATCTGGGGTCAGGCGCGGAGGCGATTGACGGGATGATACCAGCCGATATCATCGTCATATGCCGATGACCCTTCGTTTGTCCCCTGACGAGACCGAGGCCCTTCGCGAGACGGCGCGCCGCGAGCGTCGTTCTATGCAGGACGTCGCTCGGACAGCGATCAACGAGTACGTGCGCCATCGGGCGGAGCGCCGTGAGATGCACCTGGCTGCGATCGTGGCAGAGGACGCCGCACTCCTCGATCGACTCGGGAGCATGTGACCGAGCATCTTGATCTCGAGGACCTCCTCGCCGCCGCAGCGGTCGCGGTCGGTCGACAGCCCGAGATCCGCGACGTCGGCCTCCTGGAGGCGGCGGTCGCTCGTACCCAGGCGACCGCATTCGGTGTCGAGGCATACCCCGGCGTGCCACACAAGGGCGCCGCCCTCATCCACTCGATCGTCACGGGACACCCTCTGGTCGACGGCAACAAGCGTCTTGGGTGGGTCGCGCTCCGATTGTTCCTGCGACTGAACGGCCTGGATCTCCGCGCGCCCCACGACGACGCCTTCGACCTCGTCGCCGCCATCGCCGATGGATCGCTCCGCGATGTCCCCGAGATCGCGAGCCGCCTACAGGTGTGGATCGTCCCGCTGCGGTAGGGCTCCCCAACCTGCCGGACTGATGGGTCTCCGGCTGTACGTCGTTGCCGATGCAACCAAAGGGCGTAGGATGGGCAGGTGATCGACCCCACGCAGCTCGATGCAGAACCTGAGCCCGAGCCCCCGGCCCCTCCCCCGCCGCCGTTGATCGTGTTCGGTGGCGAAGACACCGAACTCCTGTGCATCGACGACACCTGCGTGCCCGCGGGAGCCATCGAGTGAAGGTCGAGATCTGGTCGGACGTCGTGTGCCCCTGGTGCTACATCGGCAAGCGGCGGTTCGAGCGCGCGCTGGAGCAGTTCGATGGCGCCGGCGACGTCGAGGTCATCTGGCGAAGCTTCCAGCTCAACCCGGACCAGCCGCGAGGCGTCCGGCAGGCGCACGACACGTATCTGGCGACCAAACTCGGCGCATCGATGGCCCAGGTCCACGCGATGAACGACCGGGTCATCAGCCTCGCCGCCGCGGAAGGGCTCGACTACGACTTCGAGCGCTACCAGGTCATCAACACCTTCGACACCCATCGCCTGGCGCACTTCGCCACGGCCCAGGGGCTGGGCGCTGAGATGCAGGAGCGCCTGCTGCGGGGGCAGCTTGTCGAGGGCGAGGTGCTCGATGACATCGATACCCTCGTCCGGCTGAGCATCGAGGTCGGCCTTGATGGGGCAGAGGCCCGTCGAGTGCTCGAGTCCGATGCGTATGCGGCCGAGGTGACCGCCGATCTCCGCGACGCCCGCCAGCTGGGTGTGAACGGCGTCCCGTTCTTCGTCATCGATCGGCGCTACGGTGTCTCCGGGGCCCAGGAGACCGAGGTGTTCCTGCAGGTGCTTCAGCGCGCGACCACCGAAGAGACGGGGGTCGCGGCACCGACAACGTAGGCAGCAGGCGCGCCCGTGCTGACGCGAATGTGTCCGCCGGCGTGCCGACAACGACGACGGCTGGGCCAGGCCGCGCACGCATGGTGCCGTGCTGGGTGCCGTGCACGCATGGTGCCGTGCTGGGTGCCGTGCACGCATGGTGTGCATTTCGGGCGCTTCCAAGGGCCAAAGCCGCGGGCGATGCGGCGTGGCGGCTGCGGGCCGGCTGATCGCGGCTCCTACGGGTCTGTTTGCACGCAGCAAGTGCGCCAGGGCTCGCTTGGATGGCGCCGAGGGAGTGCCAGCGGCGCTTGACCCACCGTACTGGCCGAAATGAACACCCTGCGTGCATCGCGACGGCGATGGCCATTCCGACCGATGTCGACAAGGACGCCGAACCTGACAGGTGAGCCAGGGGACGCTGGCCATCGGAACGCGAGCCTTCGAACGCCAGTGGTCGCGGCGTCCTCACATGTGCGCCTCAGTCGGCGGCGGGTGTCACGTTGTGGTTGCGGCGGAACACGTTGTCGGGGTCCCAGGCCCGCTTGAGCGCGGCCAGGCGAGGCATCTTCCGGTCGCCGTAGATCAGACGGGTCTGCTCCGGCCCCACGTCGGTGTTCTCGTTGGCGTAGCGGCCCTCGATGGCGAACGGCTCGACGAGATCCATCGTGGCGCGCACCCAGCCTTCGTTCGCGATGTCGTCGCTGGCGTCGTCCCACGTCGAGTCGGCGCTGCAATCGAACCGTGCGGTGCGCCCTGTGTAGGCCGTCGCGTCCTCGTCGATCCGGGCGATGGCGCCGCCATGAGCCGTCACCCCGAACGAGCCGCCGGCCGGTCCGTTTGCCACCTGCTCCAGCAGTGCATCGATCGTCTCGAGCGGCACGTCGTTCGCGTACAGGCCCGCGATGAACGTCCGATGCCCGAACCCGAGCAGCAGGTCGTGCGCGGTCTGGACCTCAAGGAATGGCTGGCTGCCGCCGCTCATGGTCATGGGCTGCGGCCCGCGGCGCAGGGCGGCGGTGTCGCGCTCGAGCGTGTCGGGCGTTCCGCTGTGATTGGACGAGATGAACACCACGGGATCCGCGCCGGGAGTCGGCGCAGCGGGGACCTGCGACGGCTCGGGCGGGGCGATGCCGTAGATCATGCCCACGGTGTCCGGGACGGTCGCGGCAACGTCGCGGAACAGCTCCCAGACATCGCGCGCCGCGGTCGCCGGGTAGATGCGGACCTCGCGCTGGATGGTTGGCCCGAACGGGTGCAGATCGAACTCGAAGGCGGTAACGATCCCGAAGTTCCAGCCGGCGCCGCGCATGCCCCAGAACAGGTCCGGCTCCTCCGTCGCGCTCGCCCGCACGTGGCGCCCATCCGCGGTCACCAGCTCGACCGCCCGGAGGCTGTCGATCGTCAGGCCGAAGCACCGCTGCAGCCGCCCGACGCCACCGCCCAGGGTCAGGCCCGCGACGCCGGTGTGGCCGACGACGCCAGTGGGGACGACCAGATCGTGCGCCTGGGCCGCGATGTCGAGCTCGCCGAGGAGCGCACCACCGTTGACCCTGGCCGTTCGCCGCCCGGGATCCACCGACACGCCACGCATCCGGGACATGTCGATGACGATGCCGCCGTCCGTGCTCGAATGGCCGGCAGGGCTGTGACCGCCAGACCGGATCGCCAGCACCAGGTCGTGCTCTCGCGCGAATCGAAGCGCGGTCGCGACTTCTTCGGCGTCGCGCGGACGCAGGATGGCCGCTGGGCGAAGGTCGTGGACCGCGTTCCACAGGCGACGCGCCTCGTCGTAGTCGGTATCCGTGGCGGTCAGGACCTCGCCCGGGAACGCCACGCGGAGCTGCTCGTGCAGATCAGTCACGCCGTGCTCCCCTCCCCTGCCTGGCCGGCTGGCCCTGGCGACGATCGAGTCGTCCGCCGGTGTCGAGGCTCGATCTCGGTCAGTGGTCCTGGTCGTCGGCTTTGGTCACATGGACCGTCCCGTCAGCGTGCTCCGGCGGGGCGTAGATGGAGTACAGCTTCAGGGCGTCGTCACCGGTGTTGACGACGTTGTGCCACACGCCAGCCGGGACGATCAGCGCCCAGTCCGCCTTGATGTCCCGCGACTCCTCGACGTGGTCCTCGGTCGTACCGAAGTCCAGGCGGGCCGTGCCGTGCTCGATCCGCAGGAACTGGTCAAGGTGGCCGTGGCGCTCCCAGCCGACGTCCCCGCCAGGCTCGATGCTCATGACCGTCAGCTGCAGATGCGGGCCGGTGTAGATGACCCGTCGGAAGTCGGTGTTGTCGAGCGTCAGCCGCTCGATGTCGTCAGTCCAGCCAAGCATGGGGCACCTCCTTGTTCCAGTGGGTTCAAGGATGGCCCTCCCCGCCGACATCGACAAGCGTGCCCACGACCTGGACGGGCCGGGTTCGCGCAGACGCGTGGACCTTCAGGTCATCGAGCGAGGGCGTCGCCTTGGACGACGTACCCTCGCTCGGCTTGATCGCCGTGAGGCGTCAGGCTGACGGATCCAGCTCCTGGCCCGGCGCGTCGCCATCGGTCGGGCTGACGCCCTCCACGATGG
>JBKJHI010000030.1:0-17429 GCA_046599085.1 Candidatus Limnocylindrales bacterium | reverse complement strand
CCGCCGAGCACCCAGGTCATGCTCGTGCACAGCTGCGTGCGGCCGGCGACGCACGCCCCGCACGCCCCGCACGCCACGCACGCCCACGCACGCCCCCGCACGCCCCTTACGCCCCGCACGCCCCGCACGCCCGGCTCCGCGTGCCCGGCCACGCACGCCCACCCACGCCCCCGCCCGCACCAAATGCAGCATCAGATGCGCCATCCGCCGTCGGGTGGTGCATCCAACGCACGCAACGGACGAGTGTCGGCCTGGTCACGCCCCCCGAGGTCGATCGTGCGGCATCCAATGCTGCATCCGCGACAGTTGGCGATGGGCGGCACGGTCCAGTGGACATCTCACGTTCCAAATGCAGCATTGGGTGCCGCATTTGGTGCACGTCGTAGCCGCGCCGGACGAGCTTCCCGACGTTGCGTGCATCTGATGCACGCGGAGGAGTATCCCGAGGGGTGGGCCGGCCGACAACGCGACGTCGCGCTACAGCAGGATCAGCGCGTCTCCGCCCGGATCGACCGCCGCGCCAAGGAGCTCGAGTGCGCGCCGCCCGGGGACCGGGAATCTGGCCATCACCCAGTCGGCGTGCTGGTGCAGGACGGCTCGATTCGATCGTGAGTCAAGGACGAGCAGGATCACTCGGTCCATGCCGCCGTCGCGTTGCTTGAGCGCGAGCCGCCGCTCGAGGGCCTGCAGGTCGCGCACGCGTGTCTCGGCTTCGATGCCGATCCGCACGGTCCAGATCGCCGTCGCGTCCCACGCGCGCAGGTCACCGGGAATCGGGAGCGGGACCTCGGTAGCCCAGCGGATCGAGGGATGGCAGCGCGCTCGCAATCGGCCGAGGAGGGAAGCCTGCGCGGCGTCCCGGATGGGATCGCCCGAGGGGTAGGCACGCACGGCGAGGTCGTGTCCGAGCACGGTGAAGAGCCGGATGACCATGTCGAGTGAGAGGTCCGGCGAGCCACCGCGCTCGATCCGGCTGTACTGCGAGCGCGAGATACCGATGGACCCGGCCACGTCCTGCTGGCTGAGCCCGGCAAGGAGCCGAGCCGCCCGCGCCTCCGCGGAGAGGCGGGCGAGCGCAGCCCGAGCCCGTTCGGCTCCGATGTCCACCGCTCGTTGTCGGCTGCCCATCGCTGGATGGTGGCGAGGAGCGCATAGCTGGCCGTTATCCGCGACTTGCCGGCGGCTCACCAGGTTCCGGGCCGGTGGCCACGGGGAGGCCTTGCTGGGTCCAGTCGCTGTAGGAACCGGGATAGAGGAGGGGATCGGGCAGTCCGGCGGCACGCATCGCGAGCGCATGGTGGCAGGCGGACACGCCGCTGCCGCATGAGATGACCACGGGACCACCTTCGCCGCCGGCGCCCACTTCCCGAAAACGCGCCGCGAGCTCCGCGGGTGCCAGGAATCGACCATCGGGTGCGAGATTGCTGTCGGTCGGAGCGGACACAGCGGTCGGGATGTGACCGGGCACGGCATCGATCGGCTCGACCTCGCCGCGATATCGAGCACCAGCGCGCGCATCGAGCAGGGTCAACGTCCCGAGCCGGCCACGCAGCTCGTCGCGCTCGATCGTGCGCGACCACTCGCCAGCCAGATGCAGCTCGACGGACGCGAGTGCCGGCACGTCCGTGCTGAGCGGTAGGCCTGCGGCCGTCCACGCCTGCAGGCCGCCATCGAGCACGGCAACGCGTTGATGTCCTAGGACATCAAGCATCCACCAGAGTCGGGCGGCGACCCAGCCACCCACGTCGTCGTAGGCCACGACGAGGTCACCGTCGCCGATCCCGAGCCGCGCGAGGGCGTCGGTGAATGTGTCGGCCGCGGGCAGTGGATGGCGCCCCGGACCGGTCGGCGCGGTAAGGATCGTGTCGGCGTCAACGTGGATCGCGCCGGGCAGATGACCCTCGAGGTACGCGGCGAGGCCTGCTCCAGGCCGACCCAGATACCAGCGGCAATCGACGATGCGGAGGTCGGGATCCTCAAGGCGCGCCGCGAGGTCCGTGGCCGAGATGAGCGGGTGGATCGGGCTCATGCGCGACCTCGCAGCGCCCAGCGGTCCGGCGTGAGCCCGATCGGCGAGGCGGACGAAGTGGCCGAGGTGCCCGAGGTGGACGAGATGGCCGATGTCGACGCGGTAGAAGCGGGGGCCGCGGTCGCGGACGTCGAGGTGGACGAAATGAGATCGACGCCGATGCCCCCCGCCGCAGCCACCGCCCGAAGCTGCCCCGTCATCCAGTCGCGGTACCACGGCGCCCACGTTCGAGCGCCGGCTCGGCCGCCAAACCCATCGTGGTGCGCCGCATACGACGCCCCGAACGGCGGCTCATCGATTGCCCGCCCGGACGTGAACGCCCCCGCATCGTGCAGAGACGGCAGATCCGCCTCGCTCAGCCCCACCGCCCGATATACCGCCTCGACCTGGTGGAGCCACTCGTGCACGTAGCCCTGCTCGGGGTCCGGATCCGTTGCCAGCGTCGCCCAATGGTCGGTCGAGATCGAGCTGAACCCGGCCCCGAACGTCGCGTCGCCCGGCCCGATCGTGCACCCCCAGCCACATTGCTCGATCGCCGGATCGCCCGGCCATAACACGATGACGGAGTCGTATCGAGCGCCCGTCGCCGCGACGTCGGCCAGCTCCGACCGGACTTCACGCGGGCCGACCCACCATCGATCACCGCCGACCGAGGACATCGATCCGATCGGTCGCCGGACTTCGACGATATCGAACGGATCGAGCGTCGCGGCGCTGTCCGACCACTCGAGCACCGTCGCCGGTAGGCGTTCGACGACGGTCGTGACGGCCGCTCGCTCCTCGCGCGACATGACCCGCTGGGCCCGGCGCCTCGAGAGGCCGCTGCCGACGCGCGCGTTCATCACCGGGTACAGCAGCACGAGCGTGCGCCAGCGTTGGGTCGAGGCAGGGTTGGTCATCAGCACGAGGGTACCCGGCTGCTAGCATCCTTGGCATGGCGAAGGCATCGACCCCGAAGCGATCGACCAGGCGCGCGCCCGCCGCGAAGCCTGCCGACGACGCCCCTCGCCCCCTCGTCGATGTCGATTGGCTCGTCGCCCGCCTCGATGATCCCGCCGTGCGGGTCGTTCACGTGAGTCCCGATCGCCGCATCTACAACAAGCGCCACGTGCCCGGCGCGGTATTCAGCGACCTGCATCGCGAGCTCGCGCTGCGCGGCACCGCCCCGGAGACCGGCGACATCGAGCGCGAATCGCTCGTGCCCACGCGCGAGCAGACGCAGGTCACGCTGCGCGGGTGGCGCGTCGGCCAGGGCGATCATGTCGTGCTGTACGACGACGTCGGCCTCAATCGACACGCCATCCGCGGCTATTGGCTGCTGCGTCTGTACGGGTTCCCGACCGATCAGGTGCATGTTCTCGACGGCGGCATCGATGCCTGGACGCGGGCCGAGCAGCCCACCACGAAGGACATTCCCGAAGCCGACCTCGCCGACGGGTTGCGCCAGCCGATCGCGCTCGGTGAGCTCGATCCGTCGCTGATCGCGACGTACGACGAGGTCCTCGCCTGGAGCCGCGAATCGACGACGGGCGCCGCCCCGCCGACGCGGACCCTCGACGTCCGGACCGCGGCCGAGTGGATCGGCACGGATCTGCGAGCGACCCGTGGCGGCCACATCCCGGGGGCTCGCCAGCGCGCGTTCGAGGACCTGCTGACGCCGGAGGGCACCTTTCGAGGCGTTGACGAGATGCTGTCGCTGATCCGGGGCGCCGGCGCCGATCCCGCCCAGATCCGCGCCGCGTACTGCCACAGCGGCGTTCGAGCCTCGCTCGCCTGGTTCGTGCTGCGCGAACTCGCGGGCTATGAGGACGTCCGAAACTACGCCGGGTCGTGGGAAGAGTGGGGGAACCTTCCCGACAGCACGGTCGAATGCCCCTGACCACCACCGTAACCCGGCGGGGACCCACGGTGCTGGCAGCCCGTCGATGCCTCGGTGTATCCTTCCGCGGCGCGCCCCTGCGGCGTGCCCGATCCGGTCGCGCGACAGCGCACCGATCCGTTCCGGCGTAGCTCAGTGGTAGAGCGGGCGACTGTTAATCGCTTGGTCGTAAGTTCGAATCTTACCGCCGGAGCCAATCCTGACTTGATGGTCGCGCCTAGGCCGTTGCGCGACGCGTCGTTGACCTAGAGGTGTCCGCTGTCGTTCCAGGTCTCGATGACCGGACGGCCCCGATCCCAGCCGACGATCGAGACCGTCGCCGTGGAGAGCGCGAACAGGCCGCCGTTCCTGGGCGGCAGGCGGAGCCACCGGGCCGCGAGGATACGCAGCATGTGCCCGTGCGCGAACAGCAACACGTCGCCGGTCACATCGGGCGCGAAGCAGCGGGCGAGGACGCGATCCGCGCGCGCACCAACCTGCTCGACGGTCTCGCCGTCGGGCCACGGCCCCTCCCAGATCGACCAATCCGCGAACTCGGTCTGGATGTCCAGCGTCGTTCGGCCCTCGAGCGCGCCGTAGTCCCATTCCATCAGGTCGTCCTCGGGGTGCGCCTGCTCCCCGAAACCAGCCAGCGCCGCCGTCTCCGCGGCACGCGACAGGGGACTGGTCAGGACCAGCGCGAATGACCGCCCCTCGAGCCGCGCCCCGAGCGCTCGTGCCTGATCGCGTCCCGCATCGGTCAAGGGGATGTCCGTGCGCCCGGTGTGGCGGCCGAGCGTGGCCCACTCGGTCTCGCCGTGGCGGACGAGCCAGAGTTGCCGCTCGGGGGCGTCCGCTCCACTCACGAGCGATCCTCGGCGAGGCTGGCGTCGGGCCGCTCGGTCTCCTCGGGGAGTGCCGCGAAGAACTCCCGCGGGATCCAGCCGAAGACCCACGCCATTGGCGCGGTGGGCAGCGTCGCGATGCGCGTGTTGTAGCGGTAGACCTGGTCGTTGTAGAGCTCGCGGCGGTCCGCGATCATCGCTTCCAGGCGCTCGATCTCATCCTGGAGGTCGAGCACATTCGCGCCGCTGCGCACCTCGGGGTAGGCCTCGACGACCGCGAACAGTGAGCGCACCGCCGCCGTGGTCGCGTCCGCGTGGGCGGCCTGGTCGGCGATCGGCTCGGTGGGGGAGTAGGCCGCGCGCGCCTGGGCGACTTCGGTCAACACGGCGTGTTCGAAGCGGAGCATCCCGCGAACCGCGTCCACGAGCGCCGGCAGCTGGTCGTGGCGCTGCTTGAGTGCGACATCGATGTTGGCCTTCGCCTTGTCAGTGCGCTGGATGAGGGCCATCACCGCGTTGTAGGTCGTGACCGCCACGAACCCGATCACGACGATGACCAGCCCGACGGCGAACAGCGCGGCCAGGGTGGTCGGGGTCACGATGCGAAACCTCCGGTGACGCCGATGGCCAGGACCAGCGCGGAAGCGATGGCGAGGACTGCTCCGAGCAGGCCGATCATGAATCGATCCTGGTGGCGCTCGGCGGCCGCGCCAGGCACACCGTACGCGATGAGCAGAGGGACGTCCGGGGCGCTGGCGAGGACCAGCTCGTTCGGATCGATGTCGAAGCGCCGCGATGTGGCCGCGGCGGCGGCCGCGTCGGCAAGGGCCAACCGATCGGCCGCCTCGTCGAGGTCAGGGGCTCGGACCGGGCGACCGATGCCGAATCCGGGGATGGCGGCATTGCCCCACGCGACCTGGGCATCGCCGACCAGCAGGCCCGCCTCGCGCGCTTCGGCGATGTTGGCCAGCACCTCGGGATCGTCGGCTGCCAAGATGGAGCCCACGTCCACGTCGGCCTCGGTCGGGTCGTTGAGCATGCCGAACGGCACAGCGCGTCCGATCACGGTGATGGCGTCGCCTGGGCCGAGCCGTCGTTCGCGGAACGTCTTGCGCCCGCGACCGATCGAGGCGAGGGAGGCGGCCCGGACCGACAGAAGCGCCGCGACCGCTGCCTCGTGACTGAGCGCTGCTGGCCCGATCGCACTCCCGGTCCGCAGCGCCAGCCCGGGCGGGGGATCGCCGAACGCGTCGCTGCGATCGTCGAACGCCAGTGGGGCATCCCAGCGCGCTCCCCGCGGGAAGATGCGCACGGCTGCGGTCGAGTCACGCAGCACGAAGCCGACCGCACGTTCCTCGTCCATGTTGCCGGCCTCACTGGGTTCGCTGCCGGATTCGATGGTGGCGTGGTAGTACACGCAGGCCTTGGTCTGGAGCGGCGAGACGAGGGTCACTTCGGCGGGCTCGATGATGCCGCTCAAACGCACCTCGCCGGCCGCCATGGAAGCCACCGTGGACGTGCCGTGGCCGGCGATCCGGGTGGCCGTCCGGTAGCTGCCGAAGCCGCGCCCGAGCATGGTCAGTCCGGCCAATACCCCGGCGATGGCGGCCGCGATGGCGTAGGGGCTGGTGAGCAGGTCCATGGGACGTGCATCGTACGGGCCTGCATGGACGCCCGTCGCGACCTGATGCGCCCGACGGCGGACGGCCCTGTGCTAGCCTCGGCTGGTCCCGCTCGGGATGAGCGATCCGGAGGTGGCCCTATGCGTCTGAGCGACTGGCAGGCCCGTGCGCCGTTCAAGGAATCGATGGCGCCCAAGGTCGTCGAGGTCATCCGGTCCGTTACCATCGCACTGGGCGCCGGGGCCGATCCGGGGTGCTGGGTCTCCTGGGGCGACGATCCCGCGGCCCGCTACGTGGTCTTCGCACCGACCGCCGCCGGCCTGCTCCAGATCCCTGTCCGCGTGAACATTCCGCTTGAGGGCCCCCGCGCCTCCGCCAAACTCATTCGCTGGAGCCGCCTGTCGGTGGGCGAGCTGGCCGTCGAGATGGCTGACGGACACCGCCTGCTGAGCTTCCAGGTCGAGGGCCAGGTCTTCAAAGGCTCCGATGCCGAGGCCGACGCGATCGCGGCCTTCGCGCTCGAACTCTTCGCCGCCATCGATGGCCGGGCGTTCACACCGCCGGCGATGCAGAAGGGCGGCAAGGGCGTGCGCGGCACAGCGGCCAGGCCGCTCGCCGTTGGCGCACCGAAGGCGGCACCGGCGGGTCGCGCGAGGCCAGCGAAGCCGACGCTGGCGCTGCCGGCTCCCAGGGGCGACGGCACCTGAACGGACCGGTCATCTTCGACCTCGATGGTGTCCTCGTGGACTCCGAGATCTGGTGGGACGAGATCCGCCAGACGTTCGCCGCTGCCCATGGTCATGCCTGGGGGCCGGATGACCAGGCGGCCGTGATGGGCGCGAACTCGGCGGCGTGGTCGCGCACGATGCGCGAGCGGCTTGATCTCGATCTCGACGACGCGACGATCGAACGGGCGATCGTGGACGCCGTGGTGGACCGCTATCGACGGGAGGGTCCGCCGATCATCGAGGGTGCTGTGGACGCCGTGCGGCGGATCGCCGATGGCCACGCGGTTGCCGTTGCCTCATCGGCCCATCGAGCTGTGATCGATGCCGCGCTGGAAGCCATCGGCCTGGCTGATCGGTTCGCCGTCGTCGTCTCGTCGGACGAGGTCCCGCACGGCAAACCGGCAGCGGACGTCTACCTGGAGGCCGCCCGGCGGCTGCGCGCGGACCCGACGACCTGTCTCGTCGTGGAGGACTCGCGGAACGGCGTCCTGGCGGCGAAGGCGGCCGGCATGACCGTCGTGCTGGTACCCAACGCGAGCGTGCCCCCGGCGCCGGGCACGGACGATCTTGCCGATGTCGTGCTCGAACGGTTGGCCGACCTCGACCCGACGACCATCGGCCCAGCTTCGGTCGCGTGACCGCGCCTGCCAAGCGGCCGCTGCCGGGACCTGCGGTCGGGACCTTGCGGCGGACGATCCGCTACTGGACGTCGCGTCTTGTCGTCGCGGCGCTCACCCGCGGCTGGCTGCGCATCCGTGTCGAGGGTCGCGAGCATCTGCCGTCCGGTCCGGCGATCTACGGTTTCAATCACCTGTCCTGGTCGGACCCGTTCATCCTCATGGCGACCCTGCCGCTGCGGCCGCGCCTGTTCTTCTTCGGCCCGAAAGAGGAGGACATGCGGGCCGGGGGACGCAACCGGGTGATGCACTGGACGGGCACGACGATCCCGTACAAGCCGGGCAAGAACGACCTGCTCGATGCGACCCGGCGTGTCGCCGCGGTGATCGATGTCGGCGGCGTGGTCGCGATCGCGGGCGAGGGGCGGATCGGGGCGCGGGAGAACGGACTGCTGCCGCTCAACGATGGTCCGGCCTACTTCGCGCTGCGCTCGCGGATCCCGCTCGTGCCCATCGCCATCAACGGGACGAGCTGGCTGCGGTTCGGGGGCCGGGTCCGCGTGCGGATCGGGGAGCCGCTCCTGGTCGTGGACGGTCGGCCGCATCGAGTCACGATCGCGGCGATGACGGCGTCGCTCGCCGCGTCGCTCCAGGTCCTGCTGGCGGATGCGCCGTTCGTCGCACGGCCGGGTCGGATCGGGACGTGGTTGACCGAGGCATTCAACGACTGGCCGGAGGGATCCCGCGAGGCCGCACTGGCCGCGGCAGAGGCCGCGGCGGAGGCCGCGTCGGAGTCGACTGCGTCCGCTGGGCCACCGCCGCCAGGACCCGCACCGGACCGGGGCTGAGCCGGTCGGTCTGGCATACTCGGACTCGATACCCCCAGCGCAGGAGGCACCGTGCCAGAGACCGGCCTTTCCGCCGACCCAGCCGAATACCAGAGCCGGCTCGCCGAGCAGACCGATGAGCAGATCGACACGTGGGCGGCCGAGCTGCTGCGCGACGTCGCGAAGCGCCGCGGGATCGTGCGGGTGATGGACGATCTGCGCCGTTCGGCGCGCCTGAGCGACACCGATATCGAACGGGCGTTCGCATCAGGCGATGGTCCGCCCGCCGTGATCGGCCGCGATGCCCAGGGACACGTGATCGTGCCCACGGTGGCGCTGTATGCCCTCGTGCCGGGGATCCGCGCGGTCTCGAAGGACGGCCGCGACCGCCTCATCGCCTACCTCGCCGCCAACTTCGACGAGCTCGTGTACGTCTGACCGGGTGGTCGCCCGGGTCGGCGGCCTGATTCGACTCGTCCACCCATTCCCGTCGCTCCTCGACGGGGCCGTCGTCGGGGCGGTCGCGCTCGTCGCCGGGGCGCCGATCTCCTCGGCGCTCGTGCTCGGTGGGTCCATGACCGCGCTGCAGTTCGCGATCGGTGCCCTCAACGACCTCCACGACGCCCCGACCGATGGGGGACGGCGCCCGCCCAAGCCGATCCCATCCGGGCTGATCTCCGCCGATGCTGGCCGGGTGGCGCTGGTCGTGGCGGCATCCATCGGGCTCTCGCTGGCGGCCACCGCTGGCACCCTGCTGCTCGTCCTGGCCGCCCTCGTGCTGGTCATCGGCTTCGGATACGACCTCGTGGCGCGCGGTACCGTCTGGTCGTGGTTGCCGTTCGCGGTTGGCATCCCGATCCTGCCGGTCTACGGGTGGCTGGGCGCGACGGGTGAGCTTCCGGCGTGGGCCGTCGCGCTGGTGCCGGCAGCCGCCTTCGCGGGGGCGGCGATCGCGGTCGCCAACGCGCGCGCCGACGAGGAACGCGACCGGCAGACGGGTGTCGTGACGGTGGCCACCAGTCTCGGCGATCCAGGGTCCCGAGTGGCGCTCGTGATCGCGTGGGGCGGCGCGGCCACCATCGCCGTCGGGTGGCTGGTGGCAGCGCTCGCCGATGCGGGAAGGATCGTGCTCGTGATGCTCGCATTGGCCGTGGTCGCCACGGGGGTTGGCGTCGGCTGGGCCGGCTCGCCGGACCGGCGCGAGTGGGGATGGCGGATCCAGGCCGTGGGAGCAGCGTTGGCTGCGGTCGCCTGGCTGCTCGCAGCAACCGCGACCGCCTGAGGCGCCCCGGTGCGGGGGCGCGCCGGACTTCCGCCCCGTCCGCAGGCCGAAGGTACGCCTAACGACGTCCCGTCTGTCGTCGTTCACTAGATGAACGATGGAGCGGGTCGTCGACCGTCCGGTCGCCCCGTCCTGGGAGGATTTCCGTGCATCGCTTGATGACCCACCTTCGCGGCCTCATGGTCGCCCTCGCCGCACTGGCGCTAACGGCTGGCGTTGCCTTTGCCGCCCGCCCGGCCAGTGTTCCCAGCCACGTTGGCGCCGCCAGTGCCCCCGCCACGACCGAAGTCACGGAGGATGGGGACGTGACCGTCCCTGAGCTGAACGACGACGAGGACGAGGCGACCGACGAGGACGAGGCGACCGACGAGGACGCCGACGCCGATGCCGCCGACGCCGATGCCGCCGACACGGAGCACCCGATGAACCACGGCTGGTACGTGTCGCAGGCCGCCAAGGCCGAGACGCCTGACGGCTACCGCAACCACGGGGAATATGTCTCAGAGGTCGCCAGGAGCGATGCCGGCAAGTCGGGTAGCGAGGTCGAGGAGGCCGTTGACGAGGCCGGAGCCGACGCCGCCACCGAGGGCGACGGCGCCGACGTCAAGGCGACCAAGCTCACGGGCACGGATCGGGCGGCCCATGCGAAGGCCGGCAAGGCGGAGCAGAAAGCCGGTCGCCACGGCAAGTGATCACCTGATCGGGATCCCACAGGAAAACGACGAAGCCGGCGCCCGATGGCGCCGGCTTCGAGATTCGCGGGTCGTGTTTCGGTCAGTCGCCCGGGTTGCCGGTCCTGACGATCGCGATCGCATTCTCGAGACGGAGCTTGGCGATGGTCAGGTACTTCGCGAGGTTCGTCCGGTCCACATCCGGGATCGAGCGGACCGCATCCGGGGAGCGAAGGACGCCCACCAGCGCGTCGAGCGCGTCGCCAAGGGAGGCCTTGGCGTTGATGAGCGAATCGTCGCCGAAGTCCTGCGGGGCGGCGGCCGTGGGTCGGGGAGCGGTACCCGTCCAGAGAGCATCGCTCATGTTCGTGTGCGTATCCGGCTCGTCCGAGACGTCAACCACGGAGTCATGTGGCACGGTCGCGGGATCGGCCTCGAGGACATCTGTTGCGGCCGGTCGGGCCCGACGTCCCTCGATCTTGTCACGGAGCTTCACGAGACTGAGCTCGCCGCTGGCGACCTGCGCCGCGAGTCGCTTGCGCTTCTTCGGGTCGTCGACCTTCATCAACTCGTAGGCGTGCGACAGCGTGTCTTTGCGTACGGACACCAGGGCGCGGACTTCGTCGGGTGCGTCCGCCAGGCGGAGACGATTCTCGACGTAGCCCTTGTCCTTGCCGAGCTTCTCGGCCAACTTCCGGATGCTGTAGCCGTGGTCGCGGATCATCCGGTCGTACATCGACGCTTCATCGAGCGGCGAGATGTCCTCGCGCTGGAGATTCTCGATGATCGAGATCTCGAGGGCTGTGTCGTCGTCGATATCCTCGATGAGCGCCGGGATGGTCTCGAGGCCCGCGATCTTGGATGCGCGCCAGCGTCGTTCGCCGGCGATCAGCTGGAAGCGGTTGATGCCGATCGGGCGCACGAGGATCGGCTGGAGCACGCCGTGCTCGCGGATGGACGCCGCCAGCTCCTCGAGCGTGTCCTGATTGAAGACGAGGCGCGGCTGCTCCGGGTTCGGGTCGATGCGGTCGATGTGCACCACGCGGATGCCGACACTGCGTGTCGGCGCGGCCGCCGACAGCAGGCTGACGATCGCAGGCGAGAGCTCGCGCTCTTCGGACAAGCGGCGCGCGGCCGCGGCGCGGAAGTCAGGCCGGGCCAAGATCCACCACCTCTCGCGCCAGCTCGCGGTACGTGCGGGCGGCGTCGCTGCTGCTGGCATAGGACGTGATCGGGCGGCCGACGAGCGGCGCCTCACCGAGCTTCACGGTATTGCGGACGATGCTGGCGAAGACGTGATGGTCACCGACGACCCGCAATTCATCGAGCATGTCCTTGGCGAGGTTAGTCCGCCCGTCGTAGAAGGTGGGCAGCAGGCCGAGGATGCGCAGGTCTCGATTGAGCTTCGTCCGGATCGCGTTGATGACCTTCACCAGATTCGTGAGGCCCTTCATCGCGTAGTACTGCGTCTGGACCGGGATGATCACGCCGGTCGCAGCAACCAGGCCGTTGACCGTCAACAGGCCGAGGTTGGGCGGGCAGTCGATGAGGACGTACTGATAGTTGTCGAGCGTGCCCTCGAGCGCCTCGCGAAGGACCTGCTCACGTCCGAGAGCCGTGAACAGCTCACCTTCCGTGGATGCAAGGTCGATGTGCGCCGGCGCCACGTCGATCCCCTCGATCTCGGTCGAGATGATGACCTCCGCGAGGGTTGAACGCCCATCCGCGAGAACATCGGCCATCGAGCGATCGATGGTGTTGAGGTTGATGCCGAGACCCGCGGTGAGATTCGCCTGCGGATCCATGTCGATGCAGAGGACCCGGTAGCCTTCCTCGGCGAGGGCGCCCGCGAGATTGATCGCCGTGGTCGTCTTGCCGACGCCACCCTTCTGGTTGGCGATCGCGATCACACTTGTCACCGGGGCATCACCTCGAATCGCTCGGGCCGACACGGAACGCGCGGCACACTGTGGCGGGAGGCGGTCATGGTACCCCCCACGGTGCGTCTTGCGACAGCCCGTTTATCCACACGCATCGAGAGTTGTTCACCGTTTCCGTGGATAAGTCGCGCCGTATGATGACCACTGTCCTTGCGCACAGACACCCCGAAGACGGGGAGGGAGCTCACGTTGCCAACGAATGACGAACGAATCACCCGGCTTGATGCCATGCGAGCGGAAGCGATGCTCGGTGGCGGCACCGCGCGGATCGAGCAGCAGCATGCGCGCGGAAAACTCACTGCGCGCGAGCGACTCGATCTGCTGCTCGACGCGGATTCGTTCATCGAGCTCGGCGCGTTCGTCACGAACCGACACGCGGAGACGACCGAGTCGTACCTCGGCGATGGCGTCGTCACCGGCCACGGGACGATCGACGGGCGCCTGGTCTTCGTCTTCAGCCAGGACTTCACGGTCTTCGGCGGATCGTTGTCCGAGGCGTACGCCGATAAGATCTGCAAGGTGATGGACCTGGCGATGAAGGTCGGTGCGCCGATCGTCGGCCTGAATGATTCAGGCGGGGCGAGGATCCAGGAGGGCGTCGTCTCGCTCGGTGGCTATGCCGACATCTTCCTGCGCAACACCCTCGCGTCCGGCGTCGTGCCGCAGATCTCACTGGTCCTGGGTCCGTGTGCCGGCGGCGCTGTGTATTCGCCCGCCATCACGGACTTCACCGTGATGGTCGAGGGGACGAGCTACATGTTCGTCACCGGCCCGAATGTCGTGAAGGCCGTGACGCATGAGGACGTGGATGCAGAGCGGCTTGGTGGTGCGACGACGCATACGACGCGGAGTGGAGTGGCGCACCTGGCTGCCCACGACGAGGCCGAAGCGCTGAGCGCGGCGCGTCGCATCCTGTCGTACCTGCCGTCGAACAATCTCTCGGATGCGCCAGTCGTCGAAACCGGGGATCCGGTCGATCGGATGGATACGTCGCTCGATTCGATCGTGCCCGACGATCCGAGCCGGGCCTACGACATGCACGACGTCATCCGTGCGATCGTCGACGATCGCGAATTCCTGGAGATCCAGCCGGGTTGGGCGCAGAACATCATCACGGGCTACGCGCGGATCGGTGGCCGCAGCATCGGCATCGTCGCGCAGCAGCCGCTCGTCCTTGCTGGCGCGCTCGACATCGATGCATCGACGAAGGCCGCCCGATTCGTCCGCACGTGCGATTGCTTCAATGTCCCGATCCTCACCTTCGTCGACGTGCCGGGGTTCATGCCCGGGACGGCGCAGGAGGACGGCGGCATCATCCGGCACGGCGCGAAATTGCTGTACGCGTACTGCGAGGCGACCGTGCCGAAGATGACGGTCATCACGCGAAAGGCGTATGGCGGCGCATACGACGTCATGTCGAGCAAGCACGTGCGCGGCGACATCAATCTGGCGTGGCCGACGGCGGAGATCGCGGTCATGGGTGCGGAGGGCGCCGTGAATATCCTGTATCGCGACACGTTGTCGAAAGCGGACGATCCGGTCGCGGAGCGGAAGCGACTCGTCAGCGAGTACGAGACACGGTTCGCCAATCCGTATGCGGCTGCGGCGCGTGGCTACGTCGATGATGTGATCCGTCCGTCGGAAACGCGGCCAAGACTCATCCGATCCCTGGAGATGCTGGCCGACAAGCACGACACCAATCCGCGGAAGAAGCACGGGAACATTCCCCTGTGACCATCGACGTGGCGCCGGTGTCTGTACGCAAAGACATCGACCGGCCATTCGCCAAAGTGCTCATCGCCAATCGCGGGGAGATCGCGCTTCGGATCATCAGGACATGTCGTGACCTTGGGATCGCAACGGTCGCGGTGTATTCCGATGTCGACCGTGACGCGGCCCATGTCCAGGCAGCGGACCAGGCGGTCAGGCTGGGCCCGGCGCCGGCGATTGAGAGTTACCTGCGCGCGGACCTCATCGTCGCTGCGGCGGTCGACACAGGTGCGGAGGCGATCCATCCCGGGTACGGGTTCCTCTCCGAACGCGCGTCGTTCGCCCGTGCTGTCACCGCAGCGGGCCTCACGTTCATCGGTCCAGATGCTCAAGCGATCGATGCGCTCGGCGACAAACTGGCGGCACGACGCACGGCCGACGCGGTCGGGGTCCCGGTCGTGCCGGGCACGTTCGAGCCCGCATCGACAGATCGGGCGTCCGACGTCGGGGCGATCATCGACGCCGCGGAGCGGATCGGATTCCCGCTGCTGGTGAAGGCATCGGCCGGCGGGGGAGGACGGGGGATGCGTCGCGTCGCGTCCGCGGACGAGTTGCCGGCAGCGCTGGCGGCCGGGGCTGCGGAAGCCCTCGCGTCGTTCGGTGACGGCGCGGTATATCTGGAGCGCGAGGTCCGCCCGGCTCGGCATATCGAAGTGCAGTTGCTCGGCGACCACGACGGGACGATCGTGGCTCTCGGTGAACGCGACTGCTCCGTCCAGCGACGGCACCAGAAGCTGCTGGAGGAATCGCCGGCGCCAGGCTTGACCGATCTCGAGCGCTCGACATTGCACGAGCTGGCTGTGCGGGCCGCGGCATCCGCGCGATTGCACAACGCCGCCACTGCCGAGTTCCTGTTCGATGGGGATCGGCACTTCTGGTTCCTCGAGGTCAACGCGCGGCTCCAGGTGGAACACGGTGTCACGGAACTCGTCACCGATCTGGACCTCGTCGCGGAGCAGCTCTGGATCGCGGCTGGACATCCGCTGCGGCCAGCGGTCGTGACGGCGGCGGAACAAGCGTCGCGCCCGTCGCGCCATGCGATCGAGGTTCGGCTGTCGGCGGAGGATCCGGCGAACGACTTCGCGCCGGCACCTGGCCGCGTCGGAACGTGGGTGATGCCGGCAGGTCCTGGTGTGCGCGTCGACACGGCTCTGCGACCTGGTGACCGCGTCCCGCCGGACTACGACCCGATGATCGCCAAGATCCTCACCGTCGGGGCGGATCGCGACACGGCCATCGCGCGCATGCAGCGCGCACTCGACGAAGTCGCCGTCACAGGTGTCCAGACGACGCTGCCGTTCCATCGCGCCCTGCTGGCGTCGACGCCGTTCCGCGAGGCCGCGCTCTCCATCGACCACGTCTCGTTGCATTGGGACGGCGCGGCAGAACGCGCCGCGTACGCCGAGCAAGCCGCTGGCCTCGCCGCGGCGGCTGCGGTCGCCGCCGATGCAGGGTCGATGCCAGGCCATGCCGGCCAGACCGCCCGACCCGCCGCAGTGTCTTTGCGTACGGACACCGGGTATACCGATGGCTGGCGGTCGAGCGGCAGAGTACGCGGGACCGATCGGTGGCCGCGCTGATGGCCCGCCCGAAGCGCGTCTCGATCGCTGGCGATGAGCCCCGAATCGTCGATGACGGCGGGGGAGCGGACCAGACCAGACCGGGCGGCGGTCGCGATGATGCCGTCCTCGGCGCGGTCGGACGGGCTGACCAGGATGGCCGCCGGCACGTCGAGGTCGTCATCGGTGGCTGGCGTTTCGACACCGTCGTGGAGGATGCGGCCCGCGCCGACCTCCGGGATCGAGCCACCCGCGAGCGTGGCGGTGGGACGGCATCGGGCGGTCCACTCGAGGTCCGTGCCATCATCCCGGGACGCGTCGTCGATGTGCGGGTCACCGCGGATGACACGGTCGAAGCGGGCCAGGCCATGTTGGTGGTGGAGGCGATGAAGATGCAGAATGAGCTCCGGGCGCCTCGGGCAGGGACCGTGACCCGCGTCGCAGTCGCGGCTGGGTCTACTGTCGAGGTCGGCGACCTCCTGGTGGTCCTGGGATGACCCGTCCGGACCGCCCGGTGGGGGAGAGTAAGGACCCGGGTCGCGCTCGCTGGCGCGAGACCCTGCGCGCGAAGGCCCTGGGCGGCGCCCCGGAGCGGCGTGAGCGGTTCGTGACCTCCTCGGGCATCGAGATCCGCGACCTCTACACGCAGGCGGACGTGGCCGGTCTCGATGAGGCCCGTGACCTTGGCCGGCCCGGCGAGTACCCCTACACCCGTGGCGTGCAGCCGACGATGTACCGCAGCCGCTTCTGGACGATGCGCCAGTACGCCGGATTCGCCACCGCCGAAGAGACCAACCGCCGGTTCCGCTACCTCCTGGAGCAGGGGCAGACGGGGCTCAGCGTCGCCTTCGATCTCCCGACGCAGATGGGCTACGACAGCGATGCTGCGGCCGCGGAAGGGGAGGTCGGTCGGGTGGGCGTCCCGATCTCCAGCCTCGCCGACATGGCGGTCCTGCTGGATGGCCTGCCGCTCGACCGGGTGAGCACGAGCATGACGATCAACGCCACGGCCCCGATCCTGCTCGCGCTGTACGTGGCCGCGGCGGAGGCCCAGGGCGTGCCCCGGCCGACGATCAGCGGCACCACCCAGAACGACATCCTCAAGGAATACATCGCCCGCGGGACGTACATCTACCCGCCGCGCCCGTAGATGCGCCTCGTGACCGACGTCTTCGAGTTCTGCGCGGCCGAGCTGCCGAAGTGGAACACCATCTCGATCAGCGGCTACCACATGCGGGAGGCCGGGGCGACGGCGGCCCAGGAGCTGGCCTTCACCCTGGCCGACGCGATCGCCTACGTGGACGCGGCGGTCGAGCGCGGCCTCGATGTCGATGCCTTCGCCGGCCGGCTGAGCTTCTTCTTCGCCGCCTGGAGCGAGCTGTTCGAAGAGGTCGCCAAGTTCCGGGCAGCTCGCCGGATGTGGGCGACGATCATGCGCGAGCGCTTCGGCGCCACGGATCCGCGCAGCCTGCTGTGCCGCTTCCACGTGCAGACCGCCGGGTCCAGCCTGACCGCCCAGTCGATCGACAACAACGTCGTCCGGACCACGGTCCAGGCCCTTGCCGCGGTCCTCGGGGGTGCGCAGAGCCTGCACACGAACTCGCGCGACGAGGCCCTCGCGCTCCCGACCGAGGAGAGCGCCCGCCTCGCCCTGCGGACGCAGCAGATCCTCGCCCACGAG
>JBKJHI010000168.1:0-3505 GCA_046599085.1 Candidatus Limnocylindrales bacterium | reverse complement strand
CGAGCCGTAGCCGAAGACCGTGACCCGCCGTCCGTTGGTGATCCGGTTGGTGATCCGGATGAACGACTCGACCGTCCCGGCTCCCACGGCGTGCGTGTTCTCGCCGAACTGCTTGATGGGGCTGTCGTTGATGACGAGGATCGGCATCGCCAGCTGGTCGCGCAGGGGCATGAGTCGATCCCGGCCGGACGTCGTCTCCTCGGTCCCGCCGCGTAGGCCGTCCCACGGCGCCTCCAGGGAGCGCGAGAAGAGGTCGCCGCCGTTGTCGAGCATCAGCTCCGGCTTCGTCGCCAGGACCTCACGAAGGAAGCGGTCGTGCTCGGCCGGATCGGCCGTGGGCCCCCCGATGACATCGATGCCATTGGCCCGCAGGTAGTCCACCGTCTCCTGCTGGGTCGAGTTCAGGTTGCCCGTGCTGACGACCTCGGCCCCACCACGGCGCAGCACCATGAGCAGCGCAGCCGTCTTGGGCTCCAGATGGATACCCGTCCCGATGCGTAGCCCGGCGAACGGCTGCGTCCGATCGAACTCCTCGCCCGTCTGCGCCAGCAGCCGCGCGCTGCCCGCCACCCATTCGAACCGGCTCACTCGGACCCTCCAGCATGTGCCAGATACCATGGCTGCCGGCGCGGTCCAGATGGCCGTCGCGCAGGGCTGGCATCGAGCGGCATCGTACCGCGGGGAGGACGCGCCATGACCGCCACGCAACGACCCGACCGCGGTCTGCGCGCCACCGTGTGGCGGCTGTTCGATCGATTCGTGCCGCGCGGCGCGCTCGTGCTATCCGTGCTCACGTTCGGCAGCTACCTCATGGGCCTGCTGCGTGACCGCATCCTGACGCAGACCTTCGGCGCCGGGACCGAGCTCGACACGTTCAACGCGGCGTTCGTCATCCCCGAGCTGATGTTCGGCGTCATCGTCGCCAGTGGCCTCGCCGCGCCGTTCATCCCGATCTACGCCGCGCTCCATCGTGACGACGGCGAGCCGACTGCGCACGCCTTCGGCCAGACGATCTTCACCCTGGCGCTGCTGGCGATGGCGGTCGTGTCCGCCGTCCTGTTCGTGCTGGCCCCGCTGACCATCGAGGTCGTCGCACCCGGCTTCGGCGAGGAACAGCGAGCACGCTACGTCGACCTGTTCCGGATCATGGCCGCGACCCAGGTCCTCTTCGCCGCATCGATGGCGCTCGGAGAGGTGCTGGTGGCCGAACGACGCTTTGCCTTCTATGGGGCCGCTCCCCTCCTCTACAACGTCGGCATCGTGATCGGGACGGTCGCGCTCGGCGATCGCCTCGGCATCGTCGCGCCGGCCATCGGCGTCGTGCTGGGGGCGGCGCTCCACCTGGGCATCCGTTTCGTCGGTATCGCGCGGACCCCGTTCCGACCGCGACCACGGCTCGCGCTGCGCATGCCGGCCATCCGCGAGTTCTTCCGGCTGATGCTGCCCAAGACCGGCTCCAGTCCGATCGAGCCCCTGACCTTCCTGTTCTTCACCGCGGTCGCATCGAGCCTCGCCGCCGGGAGCATCACGACCATCAGCCTGGCCCGAAACTTCCAGAGCGTCCCGGTCAGCCTCATCGGCGTCGCCATCGCGATCGCCGCGTTCCCCGTCCTCGCCGCGACCTATGCGGCCGGCGATCGTGGGTCGTTCGTGGGCCAGATCCGCCGGGCTGGCACGACCATCGCGCTCATCACCGGGGCGGCCGCCGTCGGCCTGGCGATCGTCGGGCCCGTGGCCATCGAGGTCCTGCTCGGCGGCGGGCGGTTCGACGCCGAGGCCGTCGCGCGGACGGCGAGCGTCCTCGCGGTCTTCGCCATCGCCGTGCCGTTCGAGAGCCTTGGCCATCTTGTCAGCCGCGCGATCTACGCCACGAGGCACACCATCGGCCAGGTCCTCGCGTCGCTCATCGGCTTTGGGGTCACGCTCCTTGCGACGACCCTCCTCGTCCCGGTCGTCGGCGTCGTCGCCATCCCGGCGGGCTTCGCCCTGGGCGCGGCCGTCCGCCTGGTGCTGCTGCTGGCGGTGCTGGCCATCCGTCTACGCGGGATGCCCCACGGCACTGCCGTCGAGCCTATGTGACCGGGATCGTCGGCACCACGGTGATGAACAGGCCGTCGCGGTCGGCGTAGGTACCCTCTGGACGCTTCCACGGCAGGAAGTTGCGGATCATCTCGCGGTCGTCCTGGAAGACGCCAGGTCCGTCGGACGCGCCCCAGATGCTGGACACCCGCGGATACCAGGGGTCGAGGATGTAGGTGCCCGTCACCTGCGCGTCGCGGAAGATGGTCGGGTCGGCGTCCGCGCGGAACCCGGTCATGACCCACGTGTGGGCACCCTTCCAGGTCAGCAGGATCACGGGCGCGCCGGTCTCCATGATGGTCCTCGCCGCATCCCGGAGTGCGGCCTTGCGGCCCTCGAACGCACGGATCTCGTAGCCCGGGGCACCGTACGCCTCAAGAGCGAGGGCCATGGCTGCCGGTCCCCACTTGCCGTTGTGGCTGTCGTCGTACGACTCCCATTCGCGGACCCGTCCGGCGATCTCGCGTTGTTCGTCGTCGGTCGTGCCCAGGTGCCCGAGCTGGGCGAGCACCATCTGGACGCCGGCCGGCGAACACCAGTCCTTGTCGACCTGGCTGTTGAAGACCCCCGCCGGATCGTCCGTGATCGAGAAGTCGATGGCCTCTCGTACGGGGGCCGGGCTGGGCGTGGGCGCAGGTGCTGCACTCTCACCGGGCTCCAGGGACGCGGACGGGGTCGCCGTCGGAGCCGGCGTGGCGGGTGGTTCCGTGACGAGGATCGTGGACGGCGCCGGCCGATCCGGCACCGGTCCGGCGATGAACCGGTCCACGCGATCTACCAGCGCCGCGAACCGCGTCCCCGCGCCAAAGGTGTCCGTGGTGATCGCCCACGTCCCGGCGGCGGCACCCACGATGACCACGACCGAGATCAGCGCCACGGTACGCGTGTACCAGCGCTCTCGGGCGGCATCGGGCCGATATGGGCGGCGCCTGGGGGGGCGATAGGTCACGCGGTGTGGTCCAGCCAGTGATTTCGGGGGCCTTGGGAGCGGCGAGCCGACAGCATGTCGTGCCGTGGTCTGGGACGCCTCACGGGTCCAGGATGCGACGCCTGAACGTCGCGATCGGCCGCGATGGTACCGCGGGTGACGTCACGGCTCGAGATCGAAGGCCCGGACGTGGCGCGGCCTGAACACGGCGATCGGCCGTCGATCGAAGGTGGCGATGCGGCGCACGCCGAGCCGCTCGGCGGACGCCACGAGCACCGCATCGGCCAGGCGCGGGCGATGCTCGGCCGCCTCGGCCAGGTGCTCGGCGGCTCGCGACAGGTCACCGCGCGTCGGCGCGACGAGGCGAAGGCCGCCGTCGACGATGGAGCGCACGACCTCCAGCGACACCTCGACACCGAGTTCGCGCTGGAGGAGGTCGTCGAGTTCGGCCAGCGTCAGGGCACCGAGGAGCAGCGGCTCGTCGGCCCGCGCGAACCA
>JBKJHI010000082.1:0-3158 GCA_046599085.1 Candidatus Limnocylindrales bacterium | reverse complement strand
CGGGCGACCAGATCGCGCGCATACGGGAGGAACTGCCGGCCCGCTGGCGACAGGCGCATCCGGCCGCGGCCACGGACGAACAGCTGGACACCCAGGGCGTGCTCAAGCTGGCGGAGCTGACGTGACAGGGACGGCTGGGCGATCCGCACCGCAGCCGACGCGCGGGTGACCGAGCCTTCGTCCACGACGGCCAGGAAGTAGCGCAGCACCCGGAGTTCCATTCGTGCCTCAGACTCATGCCTTTCAGGCATGATAACGGACCGCGGAAGCATTGGACGTGGGAGGCCGCCAGGGCAAGACTGTCGGCCACGGCGAGGATTCGCGGATCGCGGTCCCGTTCTGTCGCCCCACGCTTGGAAGAGGAGGGTCCCAGTGACCACAGCCACACACCGCGGAGGGCGACGGGCGCCCCGGCAACGTTTGCTCATCGGCCTCAGCATCGCCGCGCTGGTCTTCGGCGCGTGCGGGTCGTCCACGACATCGCAGGCACCGAGCACGGCCCCGTCAGCCGATCCCGGCCAGCCGACCGCCGCCCCGACGGCGTCGGGTCCGGTCGTCCTGAAGGTCGCGGCCACGGCCGGGATCACGACCTGGGATCCGGTGAAGTCGTTCTCGACCGAGGCGCTCTACCTGGCCAACATCTACGAGCCGCTCCTGTGGGTCAACCCGCCGTCAGCGGCAGAGCCCTTCACCCCGGCCCTCGCGACCTCCTGGGAATCCAGCGCGGATGGCCTGACCTGGACGTTCAAGATCCGGGAAGGCGTGACCTTCCATGACGGCGAGCCGCTGACGGCAGAGGCCGTCAAGCAGTCGATCGAGGCCGCCAAGGAGCGCGCCGGTGCGTCGTTCATCTGGCTTCCGCTCGACACGGTCACCGCGACCGACGCCACGACCGTGACCATGACGCTCAAGTACTCGGCCCCGATGGATCTCGTCGCGTCGTCGCTGTACGGCGCCTGGATCGTCAGCCCCAAGGCCCTGGCCGCAGCGGCTGCTGACGAGACCTACTTCGAGTCCGGCATCGACGCCGGGACCGGCCCGTACACCATCGAGTCGTACACCCCGGACAAGGAAGTCCTGCTCACGGTGAACGAGGACTACTGGGGCGCCACGACCGACGTCACCCACTACGACAAGGTCCTGATCTCGATCACGCCCGAAGCCGTCACCCAGCAGCAGCTGCTCGACGGCGGCGATGTCGATCTCGCCCTCAGCCTGCCGCTCGAGAACATCGCGCAGTACAAGGACAACCCGGACTTCACGTTCATCGAGGAGCCGTCGTTCTTCAACTACGTCGGCTACTTCAACGTCAACAACAAGCCGCTCGACGACGTTCGTGTCCGCCAGGCGCTGTCGTATGCCCTGCCGTATGAGGACATCGTGACCATCGGCGCCCAGGGCTATGGGACGCAGTCGCGCGGGCCCGTGCCGGCCGGCGTCTTCCCATGGGATCAGAGTGTCCCGCAGTACACCCAGGATCTCGACAAGGCTCGCCAGCTGCTGGCCGACGCCGGTTACGAGGGCGGCGGGTTCGAACTCGAGCTCACCTACGCCAGCGAGAACCAGAACGAGGCTCGCTTCGCGCCGCTCATCAAGGAGGCCTACGCCTCGATCGGCGTGGACGTGACCATCACCCCGATGCTGTTCAGCCAGCAGTGGGAGCGCTCCAAGGGCGACCCGGCCGGGCGCCAGGACATGTTCCTGGTCCTGTACTGGCCGACCTACAGCGACGCCGGCGCCGACAACCTGTGGTCCCTGTTCCACAGCAGTGAGTCGCCGTTCTTCAACCTCTCCTACTGGGTCAACGAGCAGTACGACAACCTCGTGGACGAAGCCGGCGCCCTGACCGCGACGCAGCGGGACGAGGCCCAGGCCAAGTACGTCGAGGCGATGAAGCTCCTCGTGGATCAGGCACCGGGCGTGTTCTTCTACGACACGAAGTTCGTGACGGTCGTGCCCAAGCGGGTCGGCGGATACCAGTACAACCTGAACTACCCGTTCGCCCAGTTCTTCTACCCGATGTACCCCGCGAGCTGACCTGACCGATGTCCGATCCCGCCCGGATCCCGGGGCCCCAGCCCCGCGGTCCGGCGGGAACGGCACCATCGCGGAGGCTCGCACCGTGAAGCGCTTCCTCATCCGCCGGTTGGCGGGCGCCATCGTCGTCCTGACCGGCATCTCCATGATCGCCTTCGCCCTGGCAAGGGTCATCCCGTCGAACGCGGCTGCCCTGTACATCGGTCCGCGCGCCCGCCCCGAGGACATCGAGCGGGTGACGCGACAGCTCGGCCTCGATCAGCCGCTGCCCATCCAGTACCTGACCTACATGCGCGACGTCCTCGGGGGTGACTGGGGCACGTCCATCCGGTCCAAGCAGCCGGTCCTCGACGACATCCTGGGACGCCTCCCGGCGACGCTCGAGCTCATCGCCGCGGCTCTGCTCATCGCCATCCCCATCGGCATCGCCCTGGGGGTGCTGTCGGCACGCTGGCACGGGCAGACGCCGGACGTCCTGGTCCGCTTCGTGTCGATCGTCGGCGTGTCACTGCCGGCGTTCTTCCTCGCCCTCCTGCTCCAGGTGGTCTTCTTCCGCCTGCTCGACGTGCTCCCCCTCACGGGCAGAGTCTCGAGCGACCTGCGGTTCACGTCGCCACTCGAGTCGATCACCGGGTTCAACGTGATCGATGCGGTGCTGACCGCGAACTGGACGGCTTTGGGCGACTCCGCCAGCCATCTCGTGTTGCCGGCCGTGGCACTGGGGGCCTACCCGATCGGGCTCATCGCGCGGATGACCCGCTCGGCGATGCTCGAGACGCTGGAGCAGGACTACATCCGGACGGCGCACGCATACGGGCTTGGCCGGGTTCTCATCGAGTACCGCCTCGCGCTGCGCAACGCGATCCTGCCCGTCCTGACGGTCATCGGCTTGACCCTCGGCTACCTGCTGACCGGGTCGTTCTTCGTCGAGATCGTGTTCGACTGGCCGGGCCTCGGCACGTTCGCGGTCCATGCCCTCCTGAGCGTGGACTACCCGGCGATCATGGGTATCACCCTGCTTGGCGCCGTGGCGTACGTGGCCATCAACCTCATCGTCGACATCGGCCAGGCGATGCTCGACCCGCGGATCCGGCTCAGCTGATGGCGATCGGATCGGCGCC
>JBKJHI010000040.1:0-11048 GCA_046599085.1 Candidatus Limnocylindrales bacterium | reverse complement strand
ACGTCCGTAGCGGATGACCCCGAGCGCCGTCTTGGCATCGTGGACGCCGAACTGACCCTCGGTCAGGATGACGAGCCGGCGCGGGTCGGTGGGAAGCACGTGGGCAGTCTACGAAACGAGAGACGCCCCCGGGGCGCGATCCGGGGGCGTCGGGAAAGGCGTCTGGTACCGCATACCGGGTTCGAACCGGTGATCTCCGCCTTGAGAGGGCGGTGTCCTGGGCCTCTAGACGAATGCGGCCTCGAGGCACGACGGTCGCTATGGACCCTCGGTGCCAGCGGACAGGATACCAGCGGCAGCAGGTTCGGGTGGCACCGTGACAAACACGTGATAGCGCCATGTAGCCAGTATCTCACGGTGTTTGACTCGTCAAACCCGGTTCGCAGACTCGAAAAATTTAGCCACCCGCCGCCCGTCCCTTGTACATCAGTTGCTCGGTGGTGAAGTCCGACCGGGCGCGCAAGTCGGCGAGGTGCCGCTTCGCAGTGTTTGAGCACATCGGTATCTCGGGTCGTGGAACAGTGATGGTCCCGGTTGGGGTAAACGCAGTGATCAGCCCCCACGTCACACTAGCGTGACGAGCACCAAGTCTGAGCTGGCCATTCTGATCACGGAGTCCCACGAGTACTGGGACGCGACCGTCGAGCGCGCGTATGAGCGCCGGGCGACGCAGATCTGGGAATACGGTCGTCGGCTCGGACTCGATTCCGCGCGTGCCGAGGAGGTTGCTCAGGAGTCCTTCGCTCGGCTTCTTGGTCTTCAGTCCTCGCGGCGTCCGACCAACGTCGATGCATGGCTCTTCCGGGTCGCCCACAACCTGGCCATGGATGACCACAGACGCGGGCGGCGGATCGTGGTCGCCCAGATCGAAGTCGTTTCGCAGGACCCCGACGATGCCCAGCGGATCACCCTCTGGTCTCAGGTGGACCGCTTGCCCGAGCGGCAGCGCGCCGCGATCTACCTGCGATACCGGGCAGACCTTGATTTCGCGGCGATCGCGACGGTCCTCCGAATCTCAGAGAGCGGCGCGAGAGCCAACGTCTTTCGCGGCATCGCGCGATTGCGCACATGGATTGAGGAGTAACCGAGTGAGTGACACGCTGGAGCGCCAGTTGCGGCGCGGACATCCTGAAGTCGATCGCTACATTCCTCCCGCATTCGCACGGGTTCGTGCTCGGGCGACGGACCAGGTTGAGACTCGATCACCATGGATCTGGGCGCCGCGTCTGGCTGGTGTCGCCGCCGTGTTGGTCGTCGCGGTGGCGGCGGTCGTCATCGGCACGAGTCGTACCCAGATCGCCGATGGGGGCTTGGCATGGTCGGATCGGCAGCTGATCGCGGCGCTGGCCGATGTCGAGCCGGCCGCCGTCTGGTCCACCGAAGACGGGGCTGTCACGTCGCGATGGGGCGACGACAAGGTCCAGCTGATTCTCGTCACCAAGCGCGGCCGCGGCTGGGTCCTCACGACCGTGAAGTCGATCAATGCGCCGCGTCCCGAGGGGGCGACCTCGAACGCCATGGAATCGGTCCGCTGCGCCAATACCGACCTTGCTCGGCCAATATTCGTGTTCGGCCAGCTGACGCAAGCTGGCGTGACGTCGCTTGCGATCCATGGCGTCAAGGCGACCGGTGGCTTCAGTGACGACGGGACCTTCGTGTTCGCTATTGCGGGCAATGAAGCCGCTGGGACGCCCTTCTGGATCGACAGTCCGGGACTGTCAGGGGCTGCGCCCGATCCATGGCCGGTCGGTCCAGGTCTCGGTGCGCCGAGACATCCGAACGCGTGGTTCGCGGGCACGCTACCCCAGCCAACGACATGTGGTTCCTGAGTAGGGCGGGCCCCGATCCTTCCACGAACGCATCGCTCGGGCGCTCTACGGCGCCAAGGCTGTCGATGGTCCATCGGACCGTCTCGGGGATACTGGGTCCGCCTGCCCACCCTCCGTGTAGACGCGAATCTGTACCGCATCGCCGGGAATCGGGGGGGGTCGGGAGCGTGTATGACAGGTGCGCACCCGACTAGCGCCAGGAGGCTCGCGGCGACCAAGCGAACTAAGTGCATGATCGAATAGTCGCACGGCCCGAGCTCGGGCTGGACTAGAGAATCCCTGAACGACCCTCAGCCGAGCAGCGCTCCGATTCTCGTCATCAAGCTGAGACACACCGGGTACCTCAGCCGACGTCGCTAGAGCCGGTTCGTCTCCAGGAAGGCCCTGATCGACTCGGCCACCTGCTGGTGACTGGATTCGCCGGCGATGAGCCCGAAGTGCGAGTGGGCCCCGAACGGCTCGAACTCGGCGTCAAGCCACTCCGCGAGCCGCTCGGATCCTTCGAGGTCGACCAGCCGGTCAAGCCCTCCCGCGATGACGAGGCGCGGCACGTCGGCCAGCACGCGCCGATCGACCGACACGCCTGCCAGCATCTGTCGTTTCGCCGCTCCGGCCTCGTGCGGTTTCTGGCCGAGCAGGTGCTGGATGCGCAGGATGTCCGGCAGGGTCAGATCGCGATCGTCCCGCTGCAGCCGCTCCGGCAACGTCTCCCAGCCGATCGCGCTCCGGCCGTAGACGTCCGGGATCTGGCGCAGCTCGTGCTGGCGTGCAGGGATGCGCAAGTCGCGCGGCAGCTCCGATGCCACCAGCACGATCCCTGCGATCGCGACGCGTTCTGCGGCCTTGAGCGCCAGCAGTCCGCCCATGCCGTGGCCGATCACGACGGTCGTCGGACCCAGGCGATCCAGGGCGGCGACCACGTCCTCCGTGTACGTATCGAATGAGAGCTCCACGGGGTCGGCCGTCAGCGACCAATAGTGGTTGCGCAGGTTGACGGCATGCCCTTCCCAGCCACGTCCCGCGAAGTAGCCGAGGTAGCGCTCCCAGACCCACGACCCGGCCAGTTCGCCGTGGACGAACAGGAGCGGCTTGCGACGGGAGCGGCGCTCGGGCAGCCACGATTCGATGTAGACGCCACGATCCACGAGCTCGATCTCGTCCTTGCGCACCGGCCTGCCGCTGGATGGCGGGACCTGGGCGCGCGACAGGATGGGATCCGGGATCTGGTCGGGAGAGCGGCTCACCGTCGATTCACCATTCGTGCGGGTTGATGAGCAGGCCGGTCAGGGCCTTTGGGTAGAAGTACGTGGACTTCTGCGGCATGACGTCGCCGTCACGGGCGACGGCCGCGATCGATGCGACTGGGGTCCCTTCGAGCAGGAACGCGGCATCGGCGCTCCCGTCCGCGACGCTGGCGACCGCCTCCGCAGCCGACTTCGTATATGCGATGGCGCCGGCGGCGACGGCGGTCGCATCGATGCCGGCCAGGCGCTCCAGTGCCGCGCCAAGGAGCGTGACATCAAGCGCCCGGAGGGCTTCACCGCCATGCTGAAGCAGCGGCACGAATGTTTCGCGCCGCGCGGTGAGGAACGCACCACCGTCCCGCGTCCAGACGCCGAACCGCCCTTCACCGCCGGCGGCCAGACCCACGCCCCCGAACCTCGCGATGAGTTCATCGGCTGACGCGACGGGGATCACCTCGAACAGGGCGGCGGCTCGGTCGAGCAGCGTCGCAGCGCCGTCGCCGAGCCCACGAACGAGCCGATGCGTCGGCAATACCGTGAGCGCCTCGCCGGTGGACTCGAGGAACAGCATCAGGAGGAAGTCGAACGCGGGATCCTCCTCGCACGAACGCGTCATCCGCCGCTCGTCGCGATAGCGCAGTGCCGTCTCATACCGATGGTGGCCGTCCGCGATGGTGACCGGCCCGGCCGATGCCGCGGCGATGAGCGCGGCCGCGAGCTCGGCGTCCGCCCCCTCTCCGTCGGCGGGCACGGACCACAGGCGATGTCGGACATCGTCGTCATCCCGCAGGTCGATCTCCGGCGCTCGCTGGGTCGTCGTCGCCAGCCGGCTGCCTGTCGCGCCGGATGCATCCTCGAACAGGCCCACGACCGGGCTCGTGTTGACACCCGTCGCTCGCAGCAGCTTGTAGCGATCCTCCTTGGGCCCGGTCATCGTCCGTTCGTGCGGCAGGACACCGGATGCGGGCCCGGAGGTCTCCAGGCGCAGTCGGGCGAAGAACCCGCGCTGCGTCCGCTCGACGTCGGTGCCGGGCACTCGATACGTCTGCTCATAGACGTAGACCGACGGGTGCGGATCCTTGCGCAAGGTCCCGTCGGAGCGCCAGCCGGCCAGGGTCCGTGCGACGCGGCGGTAGCGGTCGTCCGGCTCGTCGCCGACCTCGTCGGCCGGCAGGTCCAGGCGCACGACGTTGGCCGGATGGCGGTCGATCAGGCGTCGTCGCTCGTCGGCGCCGATCACGTCATACGGCGGTGCGACGACGAGCGCGAGATCGCTCACGGCGGCGGCGGCGTAGCGCAGGGCGCGAAACGGGCGGATCTCGGGCACGGATACCTCAGGCGAACCCGGCGTGACGGAACGGCGGGCGATGGTCCACGGGACGACGCCATCGTACGATAGGCATGCCGTGCACCGCGGGTGCAACTTTCGGGGGGGCCAGGGCGTCCTTGCTGCGACCATCCCCAGATCCTTCTGACGGAGTGACCGTGCGCCAGCCCGAGTCTGCACCGCCGACGACGCGCCGCTGGCGCACCGCGCGGCTCGTTGCCGCCAGCTTCCTTGCCCTGCTGCCCCTCCTGGGCGTGCCCGCGCCGACGACTCGCGCCGCCGTCGATGGTCTGACGATCGAGGCCCGCGTGCTGCTCGACGGTCACGCTCGCCAGGGCACGTGGATGGCCATCGACATCCACGTCAAGAATGACGGGCCCCCGATCGTCGGCGAGCTGCGCCTGACCGGCGGGGTCCAGGGCAAGACCACGTTCGGTACGGCCGTCGACCTGCCCACGCAGTCGGACAAGGTCTACCGCCTGTATGCCCAGCCACCGGGGTTCGGACGCACGGTCGAGATATCCCTCGTCCAGGGGACGACGGTGGTCGACAGCCTCAAGGTCGAATACACGAGCCACGACCCGACCCAGCTCGTGATCGGAGTCATGGCTGAACGGCCCGGCGACATCGTCGGCAGCCTCGACCTGCTGCCCGACCAGCAGGGTCGTGCGCCGCTGGTGATCCCGCTCGATGCAGCCGACCTCCCGCGCCGCGTCGAAGGCTGGGCGACACTCGACCGACTGATCTGGCAGGACATGGACGCCGCGAGTCTGGAGCCGGACCAGCTCGACGCACTGCGGGCCTGGCTGGCCGGCGGTGGCCGATTGATCATCGCCGGCGGCACGACCGGCCCGGACAGCCTCGCGGCCTTCCCGGACACCATGCTCCCGTACCGCCCGACGACGACGATCGACGTCGCCCCGGCATCGCTCGTGGCGCTCCTGGGCGAACTCCCCGAGGGAGCGACCGACGTCCCGGCGTTCGCGGGCTCCATGATCGACGGCCGGGCTCTGGCCACGAGCGCCGGACAGGTCGTCGCGGCGGAGCGCGCCTACGGTGGCGGGACCGTCACCCTGCTTGGCTTCGACCCCACGATCGACTGGATCGACGAGACGACCCTGGCCAAGGGCCTGTGGCGACGGATGCTGCCCACGAAGGCAGCTGGCGGCCTCGTCATCACCGATGACAGCCAGCTGGTCTCTGCGGTGTCGCAGCTGCCCGAGCTGGCGCTACCGCCGGTCGGTGGGCTGGCCGCCCTCCTCGGCGCCTACATCCTGTTGATCGGACCGATCAACTACCTCGTCCTCAAGCGCCTCGATCGACGGGAATGGGCCTGGGTCACGATGCCCGTGCTCATCGTCACATTCGCGGTCGGGGCGTACGGCTTCGGCTCCCTGTTGCGCGGCAGCGAGCTCATCGTCAACGAGGTCGCCATCGTGCGCGGGTCGCCGGGGGCCACCGAAGGCACCGCGCAGGTCTACCTTGGCGTCTTCTCTCCGTCGCGGGGCACGTACCAGGTCCGCGTCCCGGGAGGTGCCCTGATCTCGGCGCCGGCCAGCGGCGACTTCTTCGGTGGCGACGGCCAGGCGGCATCGCTCGATGTCCTCCAGGGCGAGACGTCCACGATCCGGAACCTGAACGTCGGGTTCGGATCCCTCCGGACGGTCCGCGCCGAGACGGCGGTCGCCGTGCCGCGTATCGCCGCAGCGCTGCGCCTCGAGGACGGCCATCTCCGCGGCACGGTCACCAACGACTCCGACCAGCCATTCCTGCAGCCGGCCGTCGTGCTCGGTGGGACCGTCGCGACCCTCCGGGATCTGGCGCCGGGCGAGAGCGCGGACGTCGACATCGCCATCGCACCGTTCCAGTTCGGCCAGCAGCTGTCCGACCGGATCGTCGGGCCGATCTTCTTCCCGGACGGCCAGACGGATCAGGGCGAGGATGCCGCGCGCAAGTTCGCGCGGCACTCGATCATCGACCAGTTGACCTACGACCCGAACTGGGGCTTCACCGGCCAGCTGCCGGTCGAAGGCGCGGTCGTGCTCGGATGGAGCACGGAAAGCCTGCTTGAGCTCGAGATCGAAGGACAGGTTCCGAAGCGCACCGGCAACATCCTGTACTTCCTGCCCACCGCGTTGGCCGTGACGGGTACGACCACCTTCTCGACGGACCTGCTGCGCTCGACGGTCGTCTCGTCGGACGCGGCCTTCTTCAGCAAGGACCCGTACAGCATGAACTTCGGCCGCGGCGCGGTCGAGATCTCGTATCGGCCCATCGCCTTCACGGGCACGTTCGCTGTCAGCGACGTCAGCATGACCCTCGGCTTCGGTGGTGAACCCGGCTTCGGCGGCCAGGGCAAGCCGATCGCTCCCCTGGACCAGATCCCGGAGCCATGCCCGGATCCTCCGACGCCCGAATGCCAGCTGAACGTGGACGGGATGCCGGATGTCGAGCTCTACGATCTGACGACGTCGACGTGGCGACGATTCCCGCACATGTCCGCCGGGAGCCGCTATTCGATCACGGACCCGGAGCGCTACGTCGACCCCTCGACCGGGACTCTGCTCGTGCGCTTCGTCAACGATCGCAACGACGGTGTCGGGTTCAGCCTGGACCTGTCCATGACGGGAGATCTGCGATGACCGAGATCGTCCACGCCTCGGGGCTGGTCAAGCGCTACGACAACACACTGGCCGTCGCGGGCGTCGACCTGAGCATCGGCCAGGGCGAGATCTTCGGTCTCGTCGGGCCCAATGGAGCGGGCAAGACCACGACCCTGCGCATCCTGGCGACGTTGCTCCGACCCACGGCCGGGGAAGCGTCGGTGGCCGGGTTCTCCGTGACCCGGAACCCGGACGAGGTCCGTCGCGTCCTCGGGTTCATGCCGGATGCATTCGGGGTCTACGACGACATGAAGGTCTGGGAGTACCTGGACTTCTTCGCGCGTTGCTTCGGCATCGAGCCCGCGAAGCGCCGTCGGATGATCGGCGACCTCCTGGAGCTCGTGGACCTCGCCGACAAGCGCGATGCCTACGTCCAGACCCTGTCCCGGGGCATGCAGCAGCGCCTGTGCCTGGCCCATGCGCTCGTCCACGATCCGGACGTCCTCATCCTCGACGAGCCGGCGTCCGGCCTGGACCCGCGCGCCCGCGTCGAGCTGCGCGAGCTGCTCCGGGAGCTCCGGGTGCTCGGCAAGACGATCCTCATCAGCAGTCACATCCTCCCGGAGCTCGAGGAGCTGTGCACGAGCGTCGCGATCGTCGACCGCGGCCAGGTCCTGGCCCAGGGTCGCGTGGCGGACATCGAGCGTCGCCTGCGTTTCGGGGCGGTCCTGCGGATCCGGCTCCTCGCCGAGGGCGAGGCACTCGTCGCGGCACGCGACACCTTCGCCGCCGACCCCGACGTCGCGTCCGCCATCGTGCTCGACGACGGCACCATCGAGATCGGCTTCCGTGGCGACGACGCCGCGACGGCACGGCTGCTCGCCCAGTCCGTGGCGGCTGGCCTGCCGATCATCAGCTTCGCCCGGGCCGCAAGCGACCTCGAAGAGCTGTTCCTCCAGGTGACCGCCCCCGATCGACAGCCGCTGGAAGCGGCGTAGGCCGGGCGAGCGATGACCGACGAGACGATGACCACGACCGACCTGACTGACCTGACGGACATGGCCGCGGGCGACGCCGAGCCGCCGGAACCGTCGAATGACATCAGCCCTGGCGTCCCGCGGCCCCGCGGCCAGCGCCGCCTGGGCTTCGCGCGCACCGTCGGCGGGATCGCCGCCATCGGCGTGAAGGAGCTGCGCGGCCGGATGCGCGGCAAGCGGGCATTCATCGTGCTGACGATCTACCTCGTCCTGCTCGCGGGCTTCGCCGCCATGGTCGAGATCCTGATCGAGCGGTCATTCACCACTGGCTTCGGCGGTTCCGCGGCGTTCGCCAGCGCCGCCATCGGGCAGGGGATCTTCACCGCGCTGTTGATGTTGATGACGCTCCAGGTCGTGTTCCTCGCGCCGTCCTCGACGTCCGGCGGGATCAGCCTCGAGCGGGAGAAGCAGACCCTCGAGCTGCTCATCGCGACGCCGATCTCCTCGCTCGCGATCGTGGTCGGCAAGCTGCTCTCCGCGCTCGTCTGGGTGTTCCTGCTCATCGCGGCATCGATCCCGCTCATGGCCGTCGTGTTCGTCTTCGGCGGGATCGGACCGGAGACGGTCCTCGCCGGCTACCTGGTCCTGCTCGCCACCGCGCTCGGCCTTGGATCGTTCGGCCTCGCCTGCTCGTCACTCGTGAAGCGCACGACGGCATCGACCGCCATCAGCATCTTCGGCGTGCTGGCGATCACCATCGGCACCGCGTTCATCCTCATCTTCTGGACCGCGATGGGCACGTTCGACAACAACGGCAACCGCACGGGCGGCCTGTTCGGGATGCGCGCCCCGGCGGTCCTTGCCTACATGAACCCATTCATCGCCCAGGCCGACGTGATGTGCACCACCGAGTCGAGCTTCGGCGGCGGCTGGTGCAGCACGGTCGACAGCCTGGTCCCGAACAGCAATGGCGTGGTCTTCGTCGACGGCGGCGCGGTCCCGGTGCCCGCGCCGCCGGTCCTCCAGACCATCGACGGCAAAGAGGTCATCGTCCAGCCCGGATTCGCCGCCGAGGACGTGGCGCCGCAGCAGGTCGCACCGCAGCGCGACTCCATCTGGGTCCGCAGCGTCATCACGTGGCTCCTGCTCTCCGTTCTGTTCCTGTTCATCGCCATCCAGTCCGTCTCCCCGACCCGGCGCTGGCGTCCGAGCCTGCGTCGTCGTCGCCCAGATCGGAGTCCCAGCGCATGACGTCACGCATTCGCCGCCTGCTCCACCGACCCGCCCCGTCGGCTGCCGATCGGCACGCGATCGTGCCACCGGATCCTCGAGCGGTGCTCGACGGCCCGCTCGATCCGGCGCTCCTGGCGGTCCGGGCGTCGCTGATCCCGCACCAGCGGCGGCTGTGGCTTCGCCGCATCGTCCGACGGACATGGATGGCCGTTGCCGCACTCGCGGTCGCCGAACTCACCCTGTGGACCGTCGCCCGCCTCGTGGCCCTGGAGGCCGCCCCGGTCGTCGGCGCCACGCTGCCCATCCTCGTGGCCATGACCCTCCTCGTCGCCGTCGTGCGGGCACGACCCAGCCTCGGGGAGACGGCCGTGGCGGTTGACGTCGAGGGTGGACTGGGCGATCGCGTCTCGTCGGCCATGGAGCTCGCCGTCGGGTTCCCGGCATCGGCGACGCCGCCGGCCGAGGATGCCATCTCGCTCGATGAGCCGGTGGCCGATGACACGCTGGAGGCCGACCGCTTCGTTCGCCGCCAGCGTCGCGACGCACTGGCATCGATGCGGACCGTGCCCGCTCTGTTCCGACCCCGCTTCTCCAGGACGCCCGCCGTCATGGCCGTGATCGCGAGCCTGCTGCTCGTGCCGGTCCTCGTCCTGCCCAATCCCCAGGACGCGATCATCGCCCAGCAACGCGACGTGCGCGAAGCCGCCGATCGACAGGCGGAGCGACTGGAGGACCTCGCGGACGACCTGGATTCGAAGGGTGCCGACAGCCGCGATCCCCGCAGCCAGCTGGCCGAGGAACTGCGAGAGCTCGCGCGTCGACTGCGCGACAAGCCGGATGATCTCGCCGCCAACCTGCGCCAGCTGGGCGCATTGGAAAGCGACGTCCGCGCACGGATCGATCCCTCGACGGAGCAGCGTGCCTCGGCGCTGACGTCACTCGCACGGTCCCTGTCCAGGGCCGCGACGGGCAAACCGGACGCGAATCGCGACGGCGATCCCCAGGAGACCGAGCGTGACCTTGATGCTCTGGGTGAAGAGCTGGACGGCATGACCGAGGAGGAGCAGCGCGAGCTCGCCCGGCAGCTTGCCGAGATGGGAGCCACCGCATCGGCTGCGGACGGAGCCGCCGCTTCAGCGCTGCGCGATGCCGCGCAGAGCCTCGCCCAGGGCGATACCGAAGGCGCGCGTTCGGCCCTCGGACGTGTGGGCGACTCACTGAACGGCGCGCAGGCTCGAGTGGCGACCAACCGCGACCTCGGCGAGGCCGCCTCGCGACTCCAGGGTGCCCGACGTGACCTGGCGGATGCCGGCCAACAAGGTCAGCAAGGCGAGGGTCAGGGTCAGGGTCAAGGCCAGGGTCAGGGTCAAGGCCAGGGTCAGGGTCAGGGTCAGGGTCAAGGTCAGGGTCAAGGCCAGGGTCAAGGCCAGGGTCAAGGCCAGGGTCAAGGCCAGGGCCAAGGCAGTGGTGGCATCGGCGGCGGCGGCTCCAACGCGCGACACCTTGGGTCAGGGACGGGCGGCAGCGGCCAGCCGGCGGGACCGACGAACCCGAATCGCCCGTCCGAGCTGGGCTCGGATGTCGCGTCCGTGTTCGCACCGTTCGATCGACTGGGCCGGATCGGCGATCCGTCCTACGTGGCAGGCACCGGCGGCGACGGGCAGTCCCAGCAGGGCAGCCAGGTCGGGACCGGCACGGACAACGGCACCTTGACGCCATACCAGGATGTCTTCTCCGACTTCGAGCGGTACGCCCAGACCTCGCTCGATCGCGGCTATGTGCCCCTGTCGGTCAAGGACTACGTGCGCGACTACTTCAGCTCGCTCAACCCCTCG
>JBKJHI010000138.1:0-10328 GCA_046599085.1 Candidatus Limnocylindrales bacterium | reverse complement strand
CGGTGATGAGCGCGCAGCCCAGCCTCAGCGATCCACGGCCCGGTGCGGCCGCGCCCGGCGGCGCCCGCCAGCGGGCGACGGCGCTGTTCCAGCGCCTGGTCACGGCTGCCCCCGAGGACCGGCCCGCACCTGATGCGCTGCCCAGCGCCCCGGTCCTTCCGCTGGCTTCGGGGGACGTCGGCGCCATCCCGTCCCCGCAGGCGGAGCTGGCGTCGCGGCTCGGATCCGTGCTCGCGATCGCCGGCCGGCTGGCTGCTTCCCACGACCGGGAAGCGCTGCTGCGGACGATCGTGGACGAGGCCCGGTTCGGCCTCCGCGCCGACGACGTGACCGTTCGTCTTCTCGACGCCGGTCGCCTGCATGTCGTCGCGTGGGCCGGCCTCGAGGATGCCGCGGCAGCGGCCCTGCCGGTGCTCACCCTCGACGAGGGCTGGGTCGCTGACGTCGTGCAGAACGGCGAGGTCACCACATGGGAGGACGCGCGAACGGACCCACGCCATGGGATGGACCGCTACGATCCCGCCGTCACGTGGGCCGGCACCATCGCCGTACCGCTCGTCCACGACGGCCAGGTCGTCGGCGTGCTGAACGCGACCACCCGCGAGCCGCGGACCTGGAGCGACGCCGACAAGGCGTTCATGGCGACCCTCGCGCAGCACGCCGCGATCGCCCTGATCAACGCTGAGCTGTTCCGCAAGTCCGAGCAGCGGGCCGCGCAGCTGACGACGTTGCAGGCCGCCTCCGCCCGACTGACCCGAGCCGGATCCGTCGAGGGCGTGGGTCGGACCGTGGTCGAGGAAGCGCGGCGGATCATCGACTACCACAACGCCCGCGTCTACCTCATCGAATCGCCGGACCTGGTCGTCCCGATCGCCTTCGAGGGACGGGTGGGTGCGTACGAGCATGTCGATATGTCGCTGCTGCGATGCCGGCTTGGCGAGGGTTTCACGGGCTGGGTCGCGCAGCACGGCGAGTCGATCATGGTCAACGACGCCTCGGCCGACCCGCGCGGTCAGAACATCGATGGCACCGACGATATCGATGAATCGATGCTCGTCGTCCCGATGCGCTATGACGGCGTCACGATCGGCGTCATCACCCTTTCCCGCCTGGGACTCAACGGCTTCAGCGACGGTGACCTGCAGCTCCTCACGATCCTCGCCGATCAGGCCGCGACCGCGCTGGAGTCGGCCCGGCTCCTGACGCGTTCTCAGGGCCTCGCGGGCGAGCTGCGTCGCCTTCTCGACATGAGCAGCGAGCTGTCGGCGAGCCTCGATTCTCGCCAGGTGGCGAACCTCATCGCGGGGCATCTCGCCACGGCGATGGGTGCGGACGAATGCGCGATCAGCTACTGGGACAGGCCGTCGGACAAACTGGAATCGCTCGGCTACTACCCACCGCTCCGGCTCGAGGAGCTCGAGCCGTACTTCCTCGTGAGCGGCTTCCCGGAGACGCTCCGGGCCCTGGAGCGCCAGGAGACCGTGGTCATCGATGCCGATGACCCGACCTCGAACCCTGCCGAGGTCACGCTCATGACCCGCGACGGCAACCGCATGCTCGCGATGCTGCCGCTCGTGGTCAAAGGCCAGTCGATCGGCCTTGTCGAGCTGTTCTCCCGAAGCCCTGTCCGCTGGGACGACGAGCATCTGGACCTCGCCTGGACGATGGCCAACGAGGCAGCCATGGCCCTCGAGAACGCGCGCCTGTACGAGGACGCCCGCAAACTCGCCGACCGCGACCCGCTGACGGGCTTCTACAACCACCGATTCCTGCACGAACGACTGGGCGAGGAAGTGGTCCGCGCGCAGCGAGCCCGCCGGCCGCTCAGCGTCCTGATGCTCGACCTCGACGACTTCAAGCTGGTCAACGACACGTTCGGCCATCTGTTCGGGGACCAGGTCCTTGTCTGGTCGTCGGAACTGATCCGCTCGACGCTTCGGGCGTCGGACATCCCGGCGCGCTATGGCGGCGACGAGTTCGCTGTGATCCTGCCGGACACGGACCTGGACGCGGCGCGGGTGGCCGCGGACCGGATCCTGGATGCGTTTCGCGACCGGCCGTTCGTCGGCGAGCAGCGCGGCCCCGTGCCGCTTGCTGGGTCGATCGGCATCGCGACATTCCCGGCCGACGGTCGGACTGCGACGGAACTCATCGCGGCCGCCGACGAGGCCCTCTACACGGTCAAGCGCGCGGGTGGCCACGAGGCGGCCGCGGCATCGGACGGCGCGGCGGCCTGAGCGGCCCAGCCAGCGCGGCGGCCTGAGCGGCCCAGCCGGCTCGCGGGCTGGATGACCCGGATGACCCGGAAGTACTAGCCCCGAACCGCCATTCGTACTCTCGTTCTGAGTGGACGCGGACCCGTCGGACCGCCATCCTCTATCCCTGACGTGACCGCACCGCAGCAGCGCCCGATCGACCCGCCGACCGCGTCGGATATGCGCATCCGTCGGGCCTGGCAGGTGTTCCTCGCGGCCTCGGTCGCGATCGCGGCGATCATCGTCCTGTCGGTCGCCGATGATGGCGGACGGCCGCTCGACTGGGTCCTCGCCCTGCTGCTCGTCATCGCCGCCGCGGCCGTGCGCGTGTACGCGACCGGGATGGCCGGCATCGAGCGACGACGGACGAGTGAGGCGGCCTCGTTCGCCCGGATCCTGTCCGGCCTGTCCCGGTCCGTCTCGCCGGACGCGATCGTCACGGCGATCGTCGAGGACCTCGGCGAGGTGACCGGCGCGGACCACATCGTCCTCGTCCGCCGGCGCCCGGATGCCCGTCTGTTGGAGGCTCGGCTCGTGAGCTCGCACCCAGGCGTCCCGGACAGCTCGACGCTGCTCCCTGCCGACGACCTGGAGCCGAGCGGTGGCGACGACGCCGCGACCCGTATCGCGAAGCGCGTCCGCACGGTGTACGGCCTGACCCACCCCATCGCGGCACCCCTGTCGGCGGACGGCGCAGTGGTCGGGGCGATCGTCCTGTCGCGGCGCACGGGGCCGTGGCCGGCGTCCACGCAGCGGATCCTGGACGCGGCGGCGTCGGAGGCGTCGGCGGCGCTCGCGCGGGCCTACTCCCATCGCGATGCCGAGGCGCGCGCCTCGACCGACGCCCTGACCGGCCTGCCCAATCGGCACTACTTCGATGAGTACGTGGCCCTCATGGCACGGCGCCGGCGCTCCGGCGATGCCGTCGGCGTCCTCATGGTGGACATCGACAAGTTCAAGGTGCTCAACGACACCCACGGCCACGGGGTCGGGGACGAGGTGCTGCGCGCCGTCGCAGCCGCGATCGTGACCGCCGTGCGCGAGGACGACGTCCCGGCACGATTCGGTGGCGAGGAGTTCGTCGTCCTGCTGCGCAACCCGGACGCAGGGGTCGCGGTCGAGGTGGGGGAGCGCATCCGGGCTGCCGTTCGCGGCCTGGACCTGCGGCAGCATGGCGTTCGCGGCGTCAGCGTGTCGGTCGGCGTGGCGGTGGCGACCCAGTCCGACGAGTCGATCGAGGAGCTGATCGCGACCGCTGACCGGGCGATGTATCGAGCCAAGCGCGGTGGCCGCGATCGGGTGGTCGCCGCCTGAGGGCTGACCTACCATCACCTGCGATGGCATTTCCCGAGCGTCGAGACGATCCCGGATCGCCGGCCGCCCCGCACGAGGAGCCGGATGACCGCCCCGAGGCCGGCGACCGCCCGTTGACCAACGGCGACCTTGCCCGGATCTTCCACGATATCGGCGACATGCTGGAGATCAAGGGCGAGCTCGTGTTCAAGACGGTCGCCTATCACCGCGCGGCGGACACGATCGGCCGCTCGCCGGTGGACCTCGTGGCCGCCTACCAGGCCGGTTCGCCGCCGCGGATCCCGGGCGTCGGGCCGGCGATCAGCGATAAGATCGCGGAGCTCGCCCGGACGGGACGGCTGGCGTTCTACGATCGGCTGGCGGCTGAGGTCCCGGCCGGCCTCGTCGATCTGCTGCGGCTGCCCGGCCTCGGCCCCAAGACCGTCCGGCTCATCCACGCCGAGCTCGGGATCGATTCGATGGAGGACCTTCGGCACGCCGCGGAAGCGGGCTCCCTCCGAGGCATCAAGGGTCTCTCCGCGAAGACCGAGCAGCTCATCCTGGACGGCATCCTGCGCCTTGAGTCACGGCCCCAGCGGCTGCTCCTGTACCAGGCGCGCGACCACATCGACGGCATGATCTCGGCCCTCGCGGATACGCCCGGCCTGACCTGGATCGAGCCGGCAGGATCCTTCCGGCGCCGGCGCGAGTCGATCGGCGACCTCGACCTGCTGGCGGAGACGTCCGATGGCCCGGCCCTGATCGAGCGGTTCGCGACGCTCGGCGTCGTGGACCAGGTCATCCATCGCGGCGGCTACAAGGCGGCGATCGGACTGTTGCGCGGGCCGCAGGTCGACCTGATGGTCGTGCCGCCCGGAGAGGCCGGCACGTACCGCATCCATTTCACGGGCTCCAAGGAGCACAACGTCCGGCTACGGGAGCGGGCCCGCGACCAGGGCCGGAGCCTGTCCGAGAAGGGGTTCCTGCGGATCGGTGAGGACGGCGAGCCCCTGACCGGTACAGACGCCGAGCTGCGCACGTTCGCCACCGAAGCGGAGGCGTACGCCTTCCTCGGCTTGCCGTACATCGAGCCCGAGCTGCGCGAGGATCGCGGCGAGATCGAGGCGGCGCTGGCCGGTCGCCTGCCGGACCTGATCTCCATCACCGACCTGCGCGGCGACCTGCACAGCCACTCGGACTGGTCCGATGGCACTCATCCGATCGAGGTCATGGCCGAGACGGCCCGACGGCGCGGTCATGCCTACCAGGTCCTGACCGACCACTCGCAGAGCCTGGCGATCGCACGCGGCCTGGCGCCCGATCGGGTCGAGGAGCAGCGGGCCATCATCGCGGCCCTCAACGCGTTGTACGCGGCCGAGGAGGCCGACGGCTCTGCCCCGCCGGAGACGCCGCCGGAGGGTTTCCGGCTGTTGCACGGGTGCGAGCTGGAGATCCGCGCGGACGGTGCCCTGGACTACGACGATGACCTGCTGGCGCGCTTCGATGTCGTCGTCGCCTCGGTGCACGTGTCGCGACGCCAGTCGCGCGCGGAACTGACGCAGCGGACGCTCAACGGCATCCGCAGCCCGCACGTGGATGTCATCGCGCATCCATCGGGCCGGATGATCAACGGGCGGGACGACCTGGACCTCGACTGGGACGTGGTCTACGCGGAGGCCGCGCGGACCGGTACCGCGCTCGAGATGAACGGGTCGCCCCACCGCCTCGACCTTGCCGTCGAGCGGGCGCGCCTCGCCGTCGAACTGGGCTGCCTGCTGTCGATCGATTCGGACGCGCACACGACGCGCGAGTTCGACCACCTCGAGTGGGGGATCAGCCAGGCGCGCCGCGCGTGGGTGACGGCCTCGAACGTCCTCAACACACGATCACGCGCGGATCTGCTGGCGTGGGTCGCCGGCAAGCCGGGCCGGGCATGAGCGGCTCGCCTACCATCGCGACGATGCACATCGATCGACTGGCCCGCCGAGATCTCGCACTCGCCGCAGTGACCGTGGTCGGGTTGTCCCGTCTGATCGAGCCACCGACCGTCTGGCTGGTGGCGATCCTTCTGCTCGGGGCGATGCTGCTCGGGGCCCTGCAGGTCCTTGGAGACGAGTCGGCCCGGAGTGGCGGCGCCCTCGGCACACCGATCGAGTCACTCATCCTGCCAGCCGTGGCAGCGGTCGCCTGCATCGGGGCGATCCGCCTCGTTCCGTTCGGGCTGTTCCTCGCGCCGGCGCTCGCCCTGACCTGGCTGGTCGTCGCGCGCACGCTCGCCCTGGAGGCGCGGCTGGCCGCCGAGGACGAGGAGATCGATGACGACGCGCGCACGAACGTCCTGGTCACGACGCTCATCGTCGGGTTCCTCGCGTTCGTCGGGATCGGCGCCAGCGTGCTCGGCGGCCTCGTCCAGCCGGGAGCCGGCGGGGCGGCCGGCGGGCCGCTTCCGGAATCGGACCTGATCGTCCTGGCGGCGGGCGACGCGGTCGTCGCGTTCCTGCTCGGGTATCGGGCCGCCGCGTTGCGACTCGTGTCCGCGCGCGAGGTGGTGTTCGCGGCGGCGACGTATGCCGCCGCCATCGCGATCGGCGCCGCCGCCGTCCGCGCGATGGAGATCCCGCGGCTCCTGGGTCCGGCCCTCCTGACCCTGGCCTTCTACCTGTGGGACGCGGTCAACGCCTCGACCCCGGCCCGCCGTCGCGACGCACGGTGGATCTGGCAGATCGTCCTCCTCGCGGTCCTCGGCATCGCGGTCGTGGCCTGGAACCTGCTGCTGCGCGGATAGCGGTCCCGTCGCCCGGCGTTTGACCGGCAAGGCCGACCCGTGCTAGAAAGACCGTTCGTGACACGTCGGTCTTCCGACATCGTTCCGCGTCCGCGCGTGCCTCACCGACGCGACCCGGAACGCGCCCGCCCGAAAGGACCATCCACCCGTGACCTTCCCCGACATCGAGTCGACGAACGCCCAGAGCCCCGTCAACCTGATCCGCACGAAGCGGCAGCTGGCTGAGCAGGCGATCGCGCATTCCACCGCCGCCGACTGGACCGAGGCGGCCGAGACCAACCGCAAATTGCTGGAGCTCGGCCCGGATGTCGAGGCGGAGAACCGTCTCGCCAAGGCGCTCTGGGAGCTCGGCATGCTGGGCGAGGCGCGCGAGCACTACCAGACCGCGCTCGCGCTCGATCCCACGAACCGCATCGCCGAGCGCAACATCGACCGACTCAAGATGCTGCTCAACGCGGCCGGCGAGAAGACCGTGCCGGCGATGAAGGGCAGCAAGGCTCCGGTCAGCATCTTCGTCGAGGAGACCGGCAAGACCGGGTTCGCCTACCTGACGGACCTGCCCGCGCCCAAGGAACTCGCCCAGGTCAACCCCGGCGACGCCGTCGAGCTGATGCCCGAGAAGGGCCGCCTCATCGCGATCAGCAATGGCATCCGAATCGGGATCGTCGAGCCGCGCGTGGCGGCTCGGTTGCTCAAGCTCATCGCGGACGGCAACAAGTACGCGGCCGGCGTGACCAGCCTCGGCGACAAGGACGTGCGCCTCATCATCCGCGAGGTCTTCCAGGACCCGTCGAACTACGGCAAGGTCAGCTTCCCGACCGCTGCCAAGTCCACGGACCTGCGCCCGTACACGAAGGGCACCCTCGTGCGTGAGGAGATGGACCTCGAGGAGGATCTCGAGGACGACGACGACGACGACGGGATCGAGGATCTGGATCGCGTCCTCCCGCCCGAGGCGACGACCGATGAGGCCTTCGAAGCTGAGGACGACGACCTCGACGAGGCGTAAGCGCGGGCGGGTCGCCATGCGGCGCCCCGCCGAACGACGCCGTCGGGGTGGGCTAGCATCGTCCCGGACATGAGCGGCCGGATCGTCTCCACGCGGACCGAGCAGGGCTACGTCCTGCCCGCATTCGAGCGCCTGGCGCCGCCGCCCGACCCTGCGCTCGTGGCGGCCAGGATCGAGGCGCACACGGGCCCCGGCGACATCGTCGTCGATCTTGCCGGGCGCGGCGGCTGGGTGGCCCGCGGCGCGGTCGATCGTCAGCGTCGCGCGGTCTCGATCGAATCGAGCCCGTTGACCCGCATGCTCGCGGAAGTCGTCCTTCGTCCACCCGACGTCCGGCATCTCGACGCGGCATTCCAGGGCATGGGTGCCTCGCCGCGCGGCGAGTCCAGCCTCAAGGTCTCGCTCGGCGATCTGTACGCGACGCGCTGCGCCACGTGCGGGCGAATGCTCGTCGCCGATGGCCTCACCTGGACCACCGAGGCGGGCGGTGGCTCGAAGCCAGCGACTGAGACGCCGACCAGCCGTCATTACCGGTGCGTGGTCTGTCGGGACCAGCGCGGCGCCGCCGAGACGCGGGAGGCGCCGCTGGACCCCGACGATGTCCGGCGTGCCACCGCCACAGGCGGCTACGACGAGGCGCTCGCATGGGCCCACGCTCGGTTCCCCGCGGTGGACGGGGCGCCCGGTCTGGTGGACGAGATCCTGGCGTTGCACACGCCCCGGCAGCTGGTATCGCTCGTGGCGATCCTTGAACGTATCGAGGCGGACCTGCGTGCCGCCTCGGTCCTCGCCGCGCTCCGGCTGGCCGTCCTCCACGCACTGCTGCCGTCCACGCGCCTGGCGACTGCCACCGGACGCGTGGCAGCCCTGCGGATCCACGACGGCCATGTGCGCCCGCCGACCGCCGCGACGTGGCGGGAGCGAAATCCCTGGAACGCGTTCGAGGACGGGTTCCGCCTCGTTCGAGGCTTCGTGCAGCGGCTCGAGGGCGGTGCCCTGGGTCCGATGCAGGCGCGTTTCGGCGAGGATCTGCGAGCGTTCGGGGAGGGGACAGCGACCGCCGTGCTGGCCGTCGCCAGCCCGTCCGCGATCCGTGCCCTTGGTGACGGGCGCCCGAGCGATCCGCGCGTCCGCCTCGTGTTGGGGCAGCCCCCCGTACGCCCTGACCTGGATCGCCTTGCTGCCGCATACCACGGCACCGCCTGGACCCTGGGACGCGAGGCGGCCTCGCTGCTGCCGATCGATGCGCTCGCGGAGTCGTCCCTGCGGCCGCCCTGGTCGTGGCAGGCCGTCGCTCTTGGGCGCTCCCTGGCCGCGGTCGCTCCGGTCATGGCCCGCGACGGGCGGCTCGTCCAGTTCGTCGATGGGGGCGCCGAGGCCTTGGCCGCGGTCGTGATCGGTGCCGCGTCCGCCGGCTTCCGGTTGGTCGCCGCGCGCCTGGCGGAGCCCGGCGATGACGCGCCGAGCGTCGTGGAGTTCGTCCCGCCAGGCGGAGCGCTGCCACCGGGACCGCGGACTCGGGCGAACGTCGGGCTCCCGGCCGTGGCCGGTGGCCCGGGCGACCCCGATCTCGTGCCGGGGCCGGGGCTGTTCGCTCCGCCAGAGCGATTCGATCGACGCCCGTTCTCCGAGTTCGAAGCGACGCGCGTGGTGTCCGAGGCGGCCATCGAGACGCTGCGCGCCCGCGGTGAGCCGGCGCGGTTCGAGCGACTCTTCGGCGAGGTGCTGGTCGCGCTGGATCGGTCCGGGCAGCTGCGACGGCTGGCGGCGGGATCGATGCCCGCGAGCCCGGATGCCGGCGGCGCGCCCGAGCGCCCGGGACCGACGGACCATCGGCCGACGCCGGCGATCGCATCCGCACCCACGGCGGCCCATGCGTCCGACGCCGCCGGCGATCCGGACGCGGCGGTCACCGAGTCCGCGGCGGCGATGGGCGACCCGAGCCCGGCCGGAGACGGCACCGCATCACGAGACCACGATCGGCGCGAGGCCGGGCCGAGCGATGGCGGTGGATCAGGCCGTGGCGGCACGACGACGTTCGTCGCGGGCATCGCGACGGCTGACTCGGCGCGGCCCGACCCGGTCGAGCGTCTCGTCCGGCTCATCCGCGATGGCTTCGCGGCTGCCAGCCAGCATCGACTCCAGGAGATCGAGCCCGGCCGCTGGTGGCTCGGTGACCGCGGCGACCGGGACAATGCCGCGCCGCCGCTCGCCGACCGCGTCGAATGGTCCGTGTTCAGCCTGCTGTCCACCGGCGGACCGATGACCGAGCGCGCATTCTTCGAACGGATCGCGACCTTGTACACGGGCCACGACCTGCCCGACGAAACGCTGGTCCGCGCCTGTCTGGCTAGTTATCGGGGCGGCGCCAGCACCCAGGAGCGGCTGGTCACGGCCGACGACCTGCTGCGCCGCAGCCAGGAGCATGCCGGCATCATCGCCGGACTCGTCGACGCCGGGCATCGCCTCGGGATGCGCGTCTGGATCGGCGAACGGGAGCAGGCGCGGCGGTTCGGCGGTGGGCGCGGCACGCTCGGCGACCTGCTCGACGTCCGCGAGCGGCATGTCTACCTGTCGAGCATCTCGAGGGCGGCCGAGGACCTGGCCGAGGTCGATGTCATCTGGTACGTCCGCGGCAAGGTCACGTTCCTGTTCGAGGTCGAGTGGACCGCGATCCTCGGCGAGACCCTGCTGCGCCGGCACGCCCGGATCGGCCAGGACGACAAGTTCGTACGGTTCCTCGTGATCGCTCCCGAGCGGACCGAGCTCGTGCGCCACAAGCTGGAGCGCTCGCCGCTACTCCGTGCTGCCGTTGAAGCGGGTGCGTGGAACATCCTCAAGTGGGATCACCTGCAGACGTTCCTCGCCGGCGATCCGCCGGATCTGGCCGTCCTGGAGCCGCTCCTGGGGCTCGATCCGATCGTCGAGCGGGGCGGCGAACAGATGCCATTATTCGGCATGCCCGGCGGGCCCGCGGTACCCTAGC
>JBKJHI010000126.1:0-2529 GCA_046599085.1 Candidatus Limnocylindrales bacterium | reverse complement strand
GTCTATTCCTTCGGTGCTGGAAAAGCCGAGGGCCGCGAGGAGCAGAAAGAGCTTCTGGGCGGAAAAGGCGCAAACCTCCACGGCATGACCCGCTTGGGTCTTCCGGTGCCTCCAGGCTTCACGGTCTCGACCGAAGTCTGCACCTTCTTCTACTCGCAGAAGAAAACCAATCCGAAGGGCGCCTATCCAAAGAACCTAGACCCCCAGGTCAAACTCGCCATGACGAAGGTCGAGAAAGTCATGAAGCGGAAATTCGGAGCGCGGAAAAAGCCGCTGCTCGTTTCCGTCCGCTCCGGCGCCCGCGCTTCGATGCCGGGCATGATGGATACGATCCTCAACCTCGGCCTGAACGACGAAACCGTTCAAGGCTTGATCGAGGAATCCGGCAATGCGCGCTTCGCGTGGGACAGCTACCGCCGGTTTATCACGATGTACTCGGATGTCGTCCTCGACATCCACGCGAATAAATTCGAAGTCGCGCTCGAAGAGAAAAAGCACCAGCGTGGCGTTGAGCTCGACACCGAGCTTCAGGCCGAAGATCTCCAGGAACTCGTGACCGAGTTCAAGAAGATCGTCCGCTTCGAGGGCAAGACCTTCCCTGAGAATCCTTGGGAACAACTCTGGGGCGCCATGGGCGCCGTCTTCGGCTCGTGGATGAGCCCGCGCGCGATCACGTATCGCCGTCTCAACGAAATCCCCGAGTCCTGGGGCACGGCTGTGACCGTTCAATCGATGGTCTTCGGAAACCTGGGCGATGATTGCGCGACTGGCGTTGCTTTTACGCGCGATCCTTCCATCGGCACGCGTAAGTTCTTTGGTGAATTCCTCGTCAACGCCCAAGGCGAAGACGTCGTCGCCGGCATTCGCACGCCGCAGCCGATCAACAAGGGTTCGATCGTCGACTCCGGAAATCCCGCGTCGCTTCAAACGCTTGAGAAGCTGATGCCGAAGCCCTACGCCGCGCTCGTGAAGGCATACCAGAAGCTTGAGAAGCATTATCGCGACATGCAGGACATCGAGTTCACGATCGAACGCGGGAAGCTCTTCATGCTTCAGACTCGGTCCGGCAAACGCACCGCCAAGGCTGCGCTCAAAATCGCGATCGACATGGTGAAGGAGAAGCTCATCTCGAAGCCAGAGGCGATGCTTCGCATCCAGCCCGAGCAGCTCGACCAGCTCCTCCATCGCGGACTCGACCCCAAGGCCGAGAAGAAAGTTCTCTGCAAAGGTCTCCCCGCCTCCCCTGGCGCTGCCTCTGGCCAAGTCGTCTTCGATCCCGACACGGCTGAGAAGTGGGTGAAGGACGGTGGCAAAAAAGTGATCTTGGTTCGCATCGAAACTTCGCCCGAAGACATTTACGGAATGGCGGTCGCCGAAGGCATTCTCACGGCCCGCGGCGGAATGACGTCGCACGCGGCTGTCGTCGCACGCGGCATGGGACGGAGCTGCGTTTCTGGCTGTTCCGCCATCAAAGTGAGCTACGACGCGAAGGAATTCACAGTCGGCTCGCACACGATTCGCGAAGGCGACTGGATTACGCTCGAAGGCTCGAGCGGTGAAGTGATCTTAGGCCAAGTGCCGACGATCGCGCCTTCCCTCAATCAGGATTTCCAAGAGCTCATGAAGTGGGTCGACGAAGTGCGCGAGATGGAAGTGCGCACCAATGCCGACACGCCAAACGACGCCCGCGTCGCCCGCTCGTTTGGCGCCGAAGGCATCGGCCTTTGCCGGACTGAGCACATGTTCTTCGAAGCCGGGCGCATCGACGCCGTCCGCGAGATGATCTTGGCGGACACGTCCGCTGGCCGCGAGCGCGCGCTCGCTAAGATCCTACCCATGCAGCGGCAGGACTTCATCGGCATCTTCCGCGAGATGAAGGGCCTTCCGGTCACGATCAGGCTGCTGGATCCTCCGCTCCACGAATTCATTCCGCATGGCGATGCGGACTTGAAGGAGCTCTCCAATAAAATCCAGGTTCCCTTTGAACGCCTGAAGCGCAAGGCCGAGAGCCTGCATGAGTTCAACCCGATGCTCGGTCATCGCGGCTGCCGCCTGGGTGTGAGCTATCCTGAGATTTATCGCACACAAGTTCGGGCCATCATGGAAGCCGCCTGCGAGCTCGTGAAGAACGAGAAGTTCAAGATCACACCTGAGATCATGATTCCGCTCGTCGGCGATTGGCGCGAGCTGAAGTTTATCCGCGAGTATTGCGTCGAAGAAGCAGACGCCGTGATGAAGGAAACCGGAGCGAAAGTCACCTACCTCATCGGCACGATGATCGAACTCCCACGTGCCGCACTCACTTCGGCCGAGATCGCCAAGTACGGCGAGTTCTTCAGCTTCGGAACCAACGACCTTACGCAGACGACCTATGGTCTCTCGCGCGACGACTCAGGGATGTTCCTGAAGGATTACCTCGACGCGAAGATTTACGAGAAGGATCCATTCGCCCAACTCGACCCGCTCGGCGTCGGTCGGCTCATGCAGTTCTCGACTGAAGAAGGGCGCAAGACGCGTCCCGATCTCAAG
>JBKJHI010000071.1:0-61291 GCA_046599085.1 Candidatus Limnocylindrales bacterium | reverse complement strand
AGGTCACCGCGGACCAGGGCTCCGTCTTCGATATCGCCGCCGCCGTGGCGCTCATCGGCTGGACGCTCATCGAGCTGCTGATCCTCGCCGCCCTGCGCATCTTCGACCGACGCGAGACGACGGTCGTCTGATCGACCGCCGCGGGTCGGGACGAGCGGCCCGCGGCGATCCCTTCCTTCTCCCCACACGGCCGCCGGCATACCCGGCGGCCTTGGTGATTCTTGCCGTCAATTCCCGGCGGCTTCGAGGATCGGCCCGAGCAGGGCTGGCAGGTCCGTGTCGTAGACCCCTCGTTCGACGCGGGCGACGATGACGCGATCGAACGTCGGCAGGCTGGCGACGAGTGCCGGGTGGTCGCTCAGGTCGCCCTGGTGGACCCACACGCTCTCCCTGAACCACGGTGCGATTCGTCGCATGTTCGTGCCGTAGAAGCTGTCGTACACGATGAGCGTCCGGCCCTCGACCGCGGCGGCGTCCGGCCCCACCGCAAAGGTCGCGATGTCGCGTGCGTTATCGATGGCGGCGTCGAGTTCGATCGATCCCTCCGTCACGTCGACCCCCGGCCGGATGACGAGCTTGGGAACGCGTTCCTTCGCCGGTAGCCCGATGAGTCGGGACAGGTCGGTCTCGTAGGCGGCGAAGCCGTCGGTTGGGACCTGGTCCTGGCTCCACAACCCTGGAGCCAGCGCGTCGATCAAGGCCTGCGTTGCCACGAGTGCCCCGAGCGGGGTCCAGTGGGTGTCCTGGTGGAAGTAGATCGGGCGTTCCGGATCCGCGACGCGCACGGCGCGGAGCGCCGACCAGACCGGGACCGCGACGTCCGGCCGGGCCAGCATGCCGGCCTGCAGCGCTGCCTCGCGGTCATCCGCACAGGACGTGCCCAGGCCACTGTCCGGCACGACCTCCTCCGGGTGGATGACGTGCTTATCCGGCGGGACCGTGAAGCGGAACTCCATGCCACGGGCGGCGAAGGCGGTGCTGACGTCGTCGAGCCCGGCCAGGACCTCGGCTGCCGTGAAGCGGCAGACCGGCCGGAGCTCGGTGATGGTGAACAGCCAGCCGTTTCGCCCGACGATGACGTCAGGGTTCGGGGATCCACCCAGCAGGCCGTAATCGAGGGCCCCGTACGCTCCGGCCGCCGCGGCGCGCAAGGGGAACGACTCGGCCACCCAGCGATCGACCGCCGCGTATGTGGCCGGATCGCCGGCCGTCGCGAGGTCGATCGACGGAAGCGCAGCCGGCGCGCCGCCCTCGAGGTCCGGTGGCCGCACCCCGGCGAGCAGGGCGATGGCCGGCACGATGAGCGCGAGCAGGAATCCGCCGATGACCACGCGTTCCTCGCGCGGCCGGTTCGGGATCGGCGTCGGTACGTCGGCCATCAGAACTGGAAGTACAGGAACGGGCTGAAGTCGCCGGCCACGAGGAAGACGATCGCTGCCGGGAAGACCACGGTGATCGACGCCAGACGCATCCAGCGCAGTCGCGGCGTCGCAGCGTGTTCCAGGCGCCGACCGGTGATCCAGTCGCGCGGCAGCAGGACGCTCGCACAGCCGATGCCGATGGCGATGACTGCCAGCGGATCGAGCGCGCGAGCCACGTCCCCGGGGAGTGCCAGCGACGGGTGGAGCAGCGCGCCCATGTAGCCCAGCGCGTAGTCCAGGTCCGGTGATCGGAACAGGATCCAGGCGAAGAGGACGAGGGCGATCGTCCTCACCTGGCCGAACCGGTCCGGGCGATCGTCGTCGGCGACGCCGCCGATCCCGGCGATGCGTTCGATGAGCAGGACGGCGCCGTGGAAGGCGCCCCACAGCACGAACGTCCACGCGGCCCCGTGCCACAGGCCGGTGATCAGGAACACGATGATCAGGTTGCGATACGTCGCGACAGCCGAGCCACGATTGCCCCCGAGCGGGATGTACAGGTAGTCGCGGAACCAGCGCGACAGGGACATGTGCCAGCGCCGCCAGAACTCGGTGACGGAGCGCGACGCGTAAGGCCGTGCGAAGTTCTCCGGCAGGTGGATCCCGAACATCATCGCCAGGCCCAGGGCCATGTCGCTGTAGCCACTGAAGTCGAAGTACAGCTGGACGGCGTAGACGACGACGCCGAGCAGCGCCGCACCGGTCCCGAGTTCGCCCGGCGGCGTGGCGAAGATGGCATCTGCGACGGGTGCCACGGTGTCCGCGATGAGCACCTTCTTGCCCAGGCCGTGGCTGAAGCGATAGATGCCGGCGACGAACGTGGCGCTGGTCTCCGTGCGCACCAGGATCTGATCGCGGATCTCGTGGAATCGCACGATCGGGCCCGCCACGAGCTGCGGGAAGAACGTGATGTACAGCGCGAAGTCGATGGGGGAGGGGAGATGGCGAGCGGTCCCGCGGTAGACATCGACGAGGTAGCTCAGCGAGTGGAACGTGTAGAAGCTGATGCCGATCGGCAGCACGATCGTCGTCCACGGCAGGGCGTCGCGGCCGCCACCGATGAGGAACCCGTCCACGATGTCGACGGTGAAGTTCGCGTACTTGAACCAGGCCAGCAGCCCGATGTTCAGGACGACGGCGACGGCCAGGATCGATCGTGCACGGCCCCGCCGGCCCTGGTCCATCGACCGCTCCACGCCCATGCCGACGATGTCGTTGCACGCGATCGAGACGAGGAGGACGAACACGATCGAGCCTGCGCCCCACGCGTAGAACACGAGGCTCGCCGCCAGCAGCAGCGCGTTGCGGGCACGTCGCGGGACCAGGTAGTAGCCGGCGATGACGGCGGGCAGGAAGAAGAACAGGAACGTGATCGAGGAGAAGACCATCGGGGGCGATGGTAGCGGCGTCGGCCGCGGTCCGGCGTCAGCCTGCGGCGGTGCGGTCCCGGCCGAGGATCTCGTGGACAGCGCCGTCGGGTGTGCGGATATGGCACCACGCATCGGTGCCATCCGACTGCGGAGGGTCGTCGAGGAGCTCGATTCCGGCCGCACGGAGGCGTGCCAGCGTCCCCTCGACGTCCTCGACCATGTACCCGATGCACACGCGGTCTCCGAACGCGAGGTGTTCGTCATCCTCAGGCCCGTAGACGTGGAGCGCGGTCCCATCGCCCAGCACGAAGCGCGTCGAACGGCCGCCATCGTCGCTGGTCACGGTCAGGCCGAGCGCATCCCGGTACATCGCCACCGTCGCGGCGTAGGCCGTCGGATCCGCCACGCGCATACCGACGAAACGGACGCCCTGCACGCTCATGCCGTCGTATCGGCGAGCGCGGTCCGGAGCGCGGCGATGTCCGCCGGGCCGGTGCCGCAACACCCGCCGATCCAGCGAGCGCCATGGGACGCCCAACCGGCGGCGGCCTTGGCGTCGAACGAACCCGACGCGTCATCGGCGATCCAGCGGTGACCGACGGCGTCCCACGTGTCGCCGCCGTTCGGATAGGCGATGAGCGGGAGCGCCGTGGCGGTCCGCACGGCCGCGAGCAGCGAGTCGATATGCCTCGGGGCGGTGCAGTTCACGCCCACGGCGATGAAGCCGGGCGCGCCATCGACGACGGACACCGCGGATCCGATCGCTTCGCCGGCGGCGGTCGTGCGGTCGTCGCGACACTGGTAGGAGAGCCACGCCGTGGCACCTCGCTCCTCCACGAGCCGGACGAGGACCTCCGCCTCGCGACGGGTGGGGATCGTCTCGATCGCCAGCAGGTCCGCGCCTGCCTCCAGGAGGACGTCCATCCGCGGCGCATGGACCTCGCGCAGCGCCGCCTCGCCCGGGTCGTAGTCGCCGCGATACTCGGACCCGTCGGCGAGCATCGCGCCGTACGGCCCGACGGATCCCGCCACGCGCAGTTCGGCGGCGTCCGTACCCGGTGTGGCGGCCACGTGCGCGTCCCTCGCTGACCGCGCCAGCGTGACGCTGCGCCGGATCGCCGCCAGGGCGGCGTCGCGGTCGAGGCCAGCGGCAGCGAATCCCTGGACGGTGGCCTGGTAGCTGGCCGTCGTGGCCACCGATGCGCCGGCCGCGAAGTACGCGCGGTGGACGGCTTCGATGGCGCCCGGGTCATCCACGAGGATCCGAGCCGACCACAGTCGATCCGTGAGGTCGTGGCCGAGCGCCTCGAGCTCCGTGGCCAGACCGCCGTCGAGGATGACGACCGCGCCGGTCCCGGGCATCATCGTGTCCTGGTGGGCAGGCGCCGGATGGCGACGATGGTGATGTCGTCCGCGGGTTCCGTGACATCGGCGAACGCGCTGACGGCGGTCGCGATCGACGCGACCACGTCCCGTGCCGATCCGTTCCTCGCCGACTCGATGGCGGCGAAGAGGCGCTCCTCCTCGAACCGCTCACCGGCGGGGGACCGGGCGTCCGTCACGCCGTCCGTGTAGAGCACGAGCAGATCGCCCGGCTGGAGATCCACCGCGCACTCCGGCAGGTCAAGGTCCTCGAACGCGCCGACGAGTGCCCCCGAGCCGAGCACGAGGCTGGCCGGGCTGCCGTCGCCCGGAACGAGGATCGGTGGCTCGTGACCGGCATTGGCGAAGCGCAGATGGCCGGTGGGCAGGTCCATCCGCGCCACCAGCGCAGTGATGAACAGCGATGAGCGACGCTCGTTGACGAGGATCTTGTTGGTGCGGACGATCGCCTCGCCCGGACCGGTCGTGTGGTCGATGGCGGCGTGGAGCAACGGCCGGGCGAAGGCCATGAGCAGCGCGGCCGCGATGCCCTTGCCGGTCACGTCGGCGATGACGATGCTCAAAGGACGACCACGCCGGCGAAGCCGGAACAGGTCGAAGAAGTCGCCGCCGACCTCGCGGGCGGCCTCGTAGTGGCTCGCCAGGTCGTACCCGGGGACGTCCGGCGCCTGGAGCGACACGAAGCTGCGCTGGAGCTGACGACCGTGGGCGAGCTCGCCATCGATCCGGCGGGTCGCGGCGGCACTCGCCTCGTGGCGCTCGAACGCCATCCGCTCGACGAGACTGGACAGCGTCGCGCCCAGAGCGGCGCCCGATGCGGCCAGCAGCGCTGAATCCCCTGCGGCGCCGCGCATCACGACACGTCCGATCAATGCCGCGCCATGGACGATCTCGTGGGTGCTCCGATGCACGTCGGCGTCATCCGCGTTGGGGCTGTCGCCCGTGACGGGTTCGCCCTGCGATGCGGCGAGGAGCGTTCCGTGCTCGTCCTCGATCGCGACGACCGTGCCCGGCGCGAGGGGGCCGAACGGGGCGACGATCGCCTGAAGACCGACCGGGGTCAGCGGGTGTGCGGGATCCACGCGGGCTCGATCACGTCACCCGTCAGAACGCGGCGATCGCGCTCGACCGATCGGGATGCACGACGAACAGGCGGTCGAGCCCGGTCCGGGCCAGCACGCGTTCGACCGAGGGTTGCGGGGCGCAGAGCTGGACGTCCTTCTGGGCACCCGAGGTCGCGTGCAGCGCTGACCAGCCGGCCTCGGGGTCCGGCGGCGCCTCGCCGTGCAGGATGCGGACGATCGAGTGGAGCGCGACGAGCCCGGAGCTCGCCATGAAGCGCAGGTCCGTCATGTCCAGCAGCAGCGCCCGGGCGCCGGCGTCGTACTGGGCGCGCGCCGTCTCGATGAAGGCCTCGAAGTTGGAGGCATCCAGTTCGCCATCGAGGGCGATCACGGTCAGTGGGACGCGGGCGTCGACCTGTTCGACGGTGGTGTCGAGGGCCATCAGCGTTCCTCCTTCGGTCGCGGGTCGATGCGACGTGTCATGCGCAGGATATTGCCGCCGCCGGCTCGCGGCGAGTGGCTGACGACATCGGTCCCGGTGCGGATGAGGTGGATGCCCATCCCACCGGGCGTCCGCTGCTCCGGCGGGACGGTCAGATCGGGGGCGGCGACCGTGGTGGGATCGAACGTCGGGGCGGAATCGGCGACTGTCACGACAAGGTCCTCGCCGTCGGTGTCGACGGTCACGTCGATGTCGCCGGGCGCCCCCCGGTACCCATGCAGGACGACGTTCGTGGCGGCTTCATCGATCGCCTGGATGAGGTCCTCGATGCAGGTCGGCGGCGCGCCGGCATCGAGCGCCGCGTCCCGGACGAAGGCCCGCACGTCCGCCATCCGGTCGATGTCGGCGGGAACCTGCAGGTGGCGCGCCATGGCGCGATCGGTCACGCCAGCCGCGCGTAGTCGGCTGGCGCGCGCTTGAGGAACCGGCCGTGGCCCTTGCGGCCGGTGAACTGGCCGTCGCGCACGATGACGCTGCCGCGCGACAGGACGACGTCGCTCGCGCCCTGGACCTGGCGCCCCTCGTAGCACGAGTAGTCGACATCCATGTGGTGGGTGTGCGCCGAGATGGTCCGCGTCCGGTTCGGGTCGTAGATCACGAGGTCGGCATCGGCGCCGATGCTGACCGAACCCTTGCGCGGGAACATCCCGAACAACCGCGCCGGCGCGGTCGAGATGATCTCCACCCAGCGTTCCTTCGTGATCCGCCCGGCGACGACCCCTCCGTCGTGCATCAGGTCCACGCGATCCTCCACGCCGGGCAGCCCGTTGGGGACTTTCCGGAAGTCATCGCGGCCGAGCTCCTTCTGCCCCTCGAAGTCGAACGGACAGTGGTCCGTGCTGACGACCTGGATGTCGTCCTTGACGAGGCCGTTCCACAGATCGTCCCAGTGATCCTTCGTGCGGAGGGGCGGTGAGCAGATGTACTTGGCGCCCTCGAACCCGTTGCCCAGGTCGTCGAGTGACAGGAAGAGGTACTGCGGGCAGGTCTCGGCGAAGGCCATGGTGCCGCGGTCGCGGGCGGCGCGGAGCTCGGCCAGGGCCTCCTTCGCGGACAGGTGGACGATGTAGACGGGCACGCCCGCGGCCTCGGCAAGGCGGATGACCCGGTTCGTCGCCTCGCCCTCGAAGATCGCCTTGCGGGCCAGGCCGTGGCCGATCGGATCGGTCGTGCCGGCGGCGACGGTCTGCTCCGCCACGCCGTCGATGGCCATCCCATTCTCGGCGTGCATCATGATCAGGCCGCCGTTGCTGGCCGTCTGCTGCATGGCCCGGAAGATCGCCCCGTCATCGCTGTAGAACACCCCCGGATAGGCGGTGAACAGCTTGAAGTCCGGCACGCCCTCCTCGGCGACCAGCCGATCCATCTCCTTGAGCGTGCCGTCGTTGACGTCGCTCATGATCATGTGGAAGCCGTAGTCGGCGACGGCATTGCCCTCTGCCTTCTCGTGCCACGCATCCAGACCGTCGCGCAGCGAGGCGCCCCGTGTCTGGACTGCGAAGTCCACGATCGTCGTCGTGCCACCGAAGGCCGCCGCCCGCGTGCCCGTCTCGAAGGTGTCCTTGGCGAACGTGCCGCCGAACGGCAACTCCATGTGGGTGTGCACGTCGATAGCGCCCGGGATCACGTACTTGCCGGTCGCGTCGAGGGTCTCGTCGGCGGTCATGCCGGCGCCGGCCAGATCGGCGCCGATGGCGGCGATGGTCTCGCCGTCGATCAGGACATCAGCCTGCTGCGAGCCCTCCGCGGTGACGATCGTGCCGTTGGTGATGAGCGTGCGCATCGATCCCTCCTGGGCGACGGACGACGAGTCAGTCAGGAGGCAGATGGTAGGCGATATGCGCCTGGTCGCAGGCCGGATACCCGGGGTCGGGGCCCGATCCTCAGCCGAGGCGCAGTGACGCCAGCGCTGGCCACAGGAGCTGGATCCACGCGGCGATGGTCAGCCCACAGGCCACCACCGCGACGGCAAGGGCCATCGATGTGACGAGCCGGCGACGCACGCGATGCTGTCGCGCATCGACGCCCTCCAGATCCCACCACGGGTCGCGTCGACGTCGGGTCGCGGGCATCAGCGGGTTCCTCCAGGGCGCGGACGGTCGGGATTCGGGGGTCCCATCCATCCTGACCCTCACGGCCTCGTCTGCCCAGCCTGACCCTCGGCCCATGACCCCCATGACCCGTGGCGGAATCGGGCGTCCACGGGAGCCGGGCGCGCCTCGCGCGGGCCCGGCTGCGGGGAGGTTCAGCCGCGCAGGGCGGGAATGATCTCCTTGCCCCAGATCTCCAGCTGCGCTTCCTCGTCGCCGTTCATCAGGTACAGGTTGAACTGATCGACACCGGCGTCCGCGAGAGCGCGCAGGCGCTCGATGTGGTCCTCGACCGACCCGGCGACCGCGAATCGATCGACGATCTCGTCCGTGACGAATGATGCGTTCGAACTGCCGACCTCGGCATGGTGGAGATAGTCGTAGCCTTCACGGTCGCGGACGTAGGTCGTGAGCTCCTCAGGGAGATCCTCGCGCGGGTATTTGTTGACGAGGTCGACGACGTGGTTGGAGACCAGGGCCGGGAACCAGCGGACGCGATCGCGAGCGACCTCCCGGTCGCCGATGTACGACGCGGCCGCGGCCATGATCCGGACCGAACCCGTGTCCCGACCCGATGCGCTTTCCGATGCACGCACCTGGGAGACGAACCAGCGCACCAGGTCCGGGTCGCCGATCTGGAGCATCGCCCCGTCCGCGATCCGGCCAGTGAGCTTGAGCGCGACTGGGCCATAGCCCGCGATCCAGACCGGCAGTTTCCCACCCGGCGACCAGGGCAACTCCAGTTCCGTGCCCTCGTATTCCACGCTGCGGCCCTCGACCAGGGCACGGATCGTGGTCACCGAGGTCTCGAGGTCCTTCATCGACGTCGGCGCCTTGCCCAGGACGCGCCGTGCCGAATCGCCTCGGCCGATGCCGAGGTCCATCCGGCCGCCGCTGATCTCGTTGAGCACGGCGAGGAGCGAGGCCGTGACGGACGGCTCACGCGTGGCGGGGTTCGTGACGCACGTCCCGAGGCGCAGAGTCGTGGTCGCGCCGGCCATGAGCGTCAGGAGCGGATACGGGTCCCGCCACAGGACGTGGCTGTCGAACAGCCAGCCGTGCTCGAACCCGGCCGCCTCGGCCTGGCGTGTGAGGGCCAGGGTCCGCTCGACGCTGTGGTCGGGCTTGAGCGTGAATCCGAACTGCATCAGCGGTCCTCCTTCATGGCGCCGCGCCGGAGGAATGAAGCGGCTCGGCTGTCCTCCTCCAGACAGTCGAGCCGGCGCGGATGATAGCGCCTCCGGGCTATGGGCGTGTCAAGTCCTCGTACGCGTCGGGCCGACGGTCACGATAGAACTGCCACGTATTGCGGACTTCCATGATCTTGTCCATGTCGAGGTCGCGCACGATGAGCTCCTCGTCATGGGCCGACCCGATGTCGCCGACGAACTGCCCGCGCGGATCGACGAAGTAGCTCTGACCGTAGAAATCGTCCTCGCCGATATCGGCCTCGATGCCGACCCGGTTGATCGTCCCGACGTAGTAGCCGTTGGCCACGGCGTGGCTCGGCTGCTCGATGCGCCACAGGTACTCGGACAGGCCGCGCGACGTGGCCGACGGGATGAGCACGATCTCGGCCCCGTTCAGTCCGAGCGCCCGCGCTCCTTCGGGGAAGTGCCGGTCGTAGCAGATGTACACGCCGACCTTGCCGACGGCGGTCTGGAACACCGGATAGCCCAGGTTCCCGGGCCGGAAGTAGAACTTCTCCCAGAAGCCCTTGACGTGCGGGATGTGCGTCTTGCGGTATTTGCCGAGGTAGGTCCCGTCGGCGTCGATCACGGCGGCTGTGTTGTAGTAGATGCCCGAGGCCTTCTCGTCCTCCTCGTACATCGGCGCCACGACGACCATGCCGGTCTGCTTCGCCAGGTCCTGCATCCGCTTCGTCGTCGGCCCGTCAGGGATGAGCTCGGTGTAGCTGTAGTACTGGGCGTCCTGCACCTGGCAGAAGTACGGGCCGTAGAAGAGCTCCTGGAACAGGATGAACTGGGCACCCTGCTTGGCCGCCTCGTGGGCGCGCTCCTCGTGCTTCTGGATCATCGATTCCTTGTCGCCGGTCCAGCTGGCCTGGACAAGCGCGCCGCGGACGATTCTCGACATCGATCTCGATACCTCGCTTCGGGACTGCGACCGGCGGGTAGGTGCGAAGTCCTGAGGATACGACCTGCGACCGCCGTCAGCCTGCCGCTGGCGGTTCGTCGGGCGGGACGTCCGGCCGCTTTCGCATGTAGTACTCGGTGAATTCGCGGCAGCGCCCGTCGTCGTCGAACCGGCACACGAAGACGTTCGCGAACTCGCGATCGATCTCGCCCCGGTCGTCGGTCAGGTAGCGCGTCCGGCCGTGGGCGATGAACACATCGCCGTCGATGGCCAGGACCTCGTAGTCGGCCTGCCATGAATCCGGGTCGTCCGGCGCATCCAGCCAGGACTCGATGACGGCATTCCGACCGGCGAGCGCCTCCCCGAACGGGTCGTAGGCGTACCGCACGTCCGTGCTGAACAGGTCGCCGATGGCCGCCGCGTCGTTCAGTCGCCACGCATCCACGTATCGCTGGAGCCAGGCTCCGAATCCTTCTCGGTCCATGGTCGCCTCCTCGAGCGCTACGGGGTCGTCGGTCAGTGCCAACGGTAGCACCGGGCTCCGGACCGGCATAATCCGCCGGTGCCCCCGGAACCCACGTCGCCCAGGAACCGCCCGTTCCCGTTGCGCATCCCCGTTCGCGTGCGACGGGTGCCGGCGCGCCTGGCCTATCGTCTCGCGCCCGACCGGGCGACCGTCGGCTGGCCCCCGGAGATCCTGCCCCACGGACCAGCGACGCCTCCGCGAACGGGCCTCGTCGGCTTCTACGGACCCGGCAACTACGGCGACGAGTTGTTCCTTGACGTCTTTCGACAGCATCTTGGCTCGGCCACCGCGTTGACCGTGCTGGACACCGGGTCGGATGCGATGACCCGACCGGCGTTGCGCACAGCGGTCCGGGCGCAGGACGCCATCGTGATCGGTGGCGGTGACCTCATCGTCCCGTGGTGGACCGCGGATCGCTATTGGTCCAGCGAGTTCCTGCGTCGGCCGGTCCACGTCATCGGTGTCGGCGTGCCCACCTGGCGGGAGTCGAAGCCGTCCGCTCTTCGGACCCTGGGCCGATTCCTCCGCCACAGCAGCGTGCGTTCGATCACGGCCCGCGATCCGGAGAGCGCGGCCTGGATCCGCGAGCATCTTGAGCCCCGAGTGCCCGTCGAGATGGCGGCCGACCTGGTGTTCGCCCTGGACCTGCCCGAGGTCCATCGACCGTCCGACCGACCCATCCTCGGGATCGTCGTCCGTTGGCGCAACGACCACGACGACTTCTCGACGGTCCGGGCTCTGGCGGAGCGCGGCCGCGCCCTCGGGTACCGCCTCCGCTCGATCGTGCTGGCGACCGGTGACGTCCGCCGCAAGGACGAAGCCGCACTGGCTCGCCTGGACCTGCCGGTCGACGAGACCGTGGCGTCCGATGACCTGGCCGCGCTCAGCCGCGCCATCGGGGAGTGCACGATGCTGGCGAGCCACAAGTTCCACGGGACCGTCGTGGCCACGGCGTACGGGATACCGTCGATCTCGATGATCACCACGGACAAGAACCGCAACCTGTTGCGGCGGATCGGCCGGCCGGAACTGGTGTGCGCCTTCGATGATCCGCGGCTGCCCGGGCTCGTCGTCGCCGACCCCGCGCCGGTCGATCCGGCGATCGTGGCGGAGCTTCGTCGCGAGGCGATCGGGTCGTTGACCGCCTTGCGGGCCCGCCTGACCTGAGCGGATGTGCTGTAATCGGGTCCGCGCCGCGACCCCGTCGCCGGCGCAGGAGGAGGTCCCATGGTGATCGACGCCGCGTCCGGGGCGATGACGAGCGAGGAGATCGTCGCCCTCAATCGAGCGCACACGTTCTTCTCGTGGTCCGTACAGGGCGCGCTCGATCCGATCGCGATCGACCGGGCCGAGGGTGTCTGGCTGTATACGCCCGAGGGCGGCCGGATCCTCGACTTCAACAGCCAGCTGATGTCGGTCAACATCGGCCACGGTGATCGGCGCGTCATCGACGCCATCACCGAACAGGCGACGAAGCTGCAGTACGTGCAGCCGGCGTTCGCGACGGAGATCCGCGCGCGGCTCGGCCAGAAGCTCGCCGAGATCATGCCCGGCGACATGGACAAGGTGTTCTTCACCCTCGGTGGCGCCGAGGCGATCGAGAACGCCATCAAGCTGGCCCGCCACTACACCGGCCGGCACAAGATCCTGGCTCGGTATCGGGCGTATCACGGCGCCACCATGGGCGCGATGACCCTGACCGGGGACCCGCGCCGCTGGGCCAACGAACCGGGCCTCGTCGGCGTGGTCCGCTATCCCGACACGCACCGCTGGGGCGAGGCGGAACCGCGTCCCGTGGCGGAATCGCTGCAGGGCCTGGAAGACGTCATCCGCTATGAGGGCCCGCACACCATCGCCGCGATCTTTCTCGAGACGATCGTCGGGACGAACGGGATCCTCATCCCGCCCGACGGCTACCTCGCCGGGGTTCGCGAGCTGTGCGACCGGCACGGCATCCTGATGGTCGCCGACGAGGTCATGGCCGGCTTCGGCCGGACGGGGCGCTGGTTCGCGGTCGATCACTGGGACGTCGTCCCGGACCTGATGACCATGGCCAAGGGCCTGACCAGTTCGTACCTGCCGCTGGGCGGCGTGGGGATGCGCCACGGGATCGCCGAGGCGTTCGAGTCGAAGATGTTCTTCGGCGGCCTGACCTACTCGTCGCACCCCGTGTCGCTGGCCGCCGCGCTCGCGACGATCCGCGTCTACGAGGAGGACGACCTCATCGGCAACTCGGCTCGGCTCGGTCTGGTCCTGCGTGGCCACCACGAGCGCCTGGCGGCGAAGCATCCCTCGGTCGGCGCGCATCGCAACCTCGGGCTGTTCGGCATCCTGGACCTCGTGCGCTCGCGCGACCCGTGGACGCCGATGACACCGTTCAACGGGACGTCGGACGAGATGAAGGCCATCGGCAAGTACTTCCGCGACCACGGGCTGTACGCGTTGATCGCCAACAACTCGATCCACACGAACCCGCCGCTGTGCATCACGGAGGATGAGCTGGCAGAGGGCTTCGAGATCATCGATGCCGCCCTTGACATCGCGGACCAGGCGGTGGCCGGGTAGCCATGAGCGCGACGGCCGCGGCTGGCGACCTTGCGATCCGGGCCCGACGGCCGGGCCGACTCCGAACCCGGCTGCGGCCGATCGTCACCTTCGTGTCGTTCGTCGTCGTGGTCATGCTCGTCTGGGAGGGGGCCAAGTTCCTCGGCGGCGTCCCGTGGCGACCGATCGGAGCGGTGCCCGGCAGCGAGGCGCTCTGGAACCCGCCCTTCCGCTGGGCGTTCGCGACCGACCTCAACCTGCCCCACGTCTGGAACATCGCGTATGCGTTCGGCCAGCCGTTCCAGGGCGGCACCGACGTGAATCTCGCTGAGTATCTGTTCGGCGCGGCCCTGTACACCTGGCGTGAGGCGGCCATCGGGTTCGCCCTTGGCGCAGGGCTCGGTCTGCTGCTGGCAACGCTGTTCGTCCATTCGCGGCTGCTCGAGCGCGCCTTCGTCCCGTACGTCATCGCGAGCCAGACCATCCCGATCATCGCGCTGGCCCCGATGATCGTGTTCGCCATCGGCCAGGGCGTCGTGTCGGTCGTCGTCATCGCGACGTACCTCACGTTCTTCCCGGTCACGATCGCGATGATCCGCGGGCTCCGTTCGTTCGATCCTCGGTCGCTTGAGCTCATGCGCTCGTATGCCGCTTCCCCGTTGGCGATCTACCTCAAGCTGCGCCTGCCCGCGTCGCTGCCGTACCTGTTCACCTCATTGAAGATCGCGGCCACGGCCAGCCTGGTCGGGGCGATCATCGGCGAGGACACGGGAGCGATCCAGGAGGGTCTCGGTCGGGTGATATCGACCTTCAACCAGTACTACGTCACCGGGCCGGAGAAGCTGTGGGCCGCGATCCTCGCGGCGGCGCTGCTCGGAATCGCGTTCTATGCCCTGATCCGGCTCGCCGAGATCCTCGTCCTGCGCGGCCGCTCCGCGCCCGATGCCGCGTGACCATGGAGGACCCTCATGCCCCGAACTCGACCGCAGCCGGTGCGTCCGCATTGACCGCCTCCGCCACCGCCGGCTCCGGCGCCGCGGCCGGTTCCGCCGAAGCCATCGTCAGGCTCGAAGGCGTCGGCAAGACATTCGTGACGGGCGAGGGAGCCCGCACGACCGCGCTCGAGGACATCGCACTCGAGGTCGGGCTCGGTGAGTTCGTGTCGCTGATCGGCCCGTCCGGCTGCGGCAAGTCGACGCTCCTGCGGATCATCGGGGATCTCATCGCCCCGACGAGCGGCAGTGTCATCGTCAACGGCAAGCCCGCCGCCGGTGCCCGACGCGACCGGGATTACGGGATGGTCTTCCAGGCGCCGGTCCTGTTCGAGTGGCGAACCGTCGAGGACAACGTGAAGCTCCCGCTCGAGGTCCTGGGCATGGCCAGCCGCGAGCGCCAGGCCATGGCGACCCGGATGCTCGAGCTCGTGGAGCTGCAGGACTTCCTCCGTCACTACCCGTGGCAGCTGTCGGGCGGGATGCAGCAGCGGGTCGCGATCGCGCGAGCGCTCGCCCTCGAGCCGTCGATCCTGCTCATGGACGAGCCGTTCGGTGCTCTCGACGAGATGACCCGCGAGCGGATGAATTCCGAGGTGCAGCGCATCTGGCAGCAGACCGGCACCACGGTGGTCTTCGTCACCCACTCCATCCCCGAAGCCGTGTTCCTCTCGTCACGGGTCGTGGTCATGAGCGCCCGACCCGGCCGGATCACGAAGATCGTCGACGTTGACCTCGCCCGGCCGCGCGACGACGAAACGCGCGAAAGCGACCGCTACTTCGAGCTCGTGACCGAGGTCCGCGAGGCGCTGCGCCAGCGCGACGATGACGTGGCGGGCGGCGTCGGGTCAGCGCGGCGGACACGGGCCGAGGGCGCGGTCGGGTGAGCGCGTCGGTCGGGACACTCGACCAGGGACCGGCCGGGTCGCCCGGCGCGGGCGGGGCCCGCGTGCGTGCGTCGCGCCTTCGCGGCCTTGGCCAGTACGTGCCCGCGGTCGCGGTGTTCATCGGTGGCATCGCGCTGTGGGAGGTCCTCGTGAGCGCCCTGGACCTGCGCGCCTTCATCCTGCCGCGGCCGTCGGCGATCGTCGCCGCCCTGGTCGACAACTGGGCTGACGGTCGCTACGCCCTGTTGCCCTCGTTCCTCGCGACCCTGTTCGAAGCCGTTGGTGGCCTGGTCATCGGGACGGTGGCCGGCGTGATCGCCGCGTTCGGGACCGCCCGCTGGGCGACGGCGCGCAACACGCTCCTGCCGCTCGCCATCGCCGCCAACGCGATCCCGATCATCGCCTTCGCACCGCTCATGAACAACTGGTTCGGGACGCTCAGCCCGCTGTCCAAGATGATGATGGCGGCGGTGCTGGTGTTCTTCCCGGTCATGGCCAACGTGACCCGCGGGCTCGTCCAGGTGGAACCGTCGGCCCTCGAATTGATGCGTTCCTATGCTGCGACCGAGTGGACGATCCTGCGCAAGGTTCGACTGCCCAACGCCATGCCATTCTTCTTCACGGCGCTGCGGGTCGCCACGACGCTCAGCCTCATCGGGGCGATCATCGGGGAGTATTTCGGAGGGTCGTCGCTGGTCCTCGGCCGGATCATCGTCCAGGCGTCGAGCGCGCTGCGGTTCGATGTGACCTGGGCGGCGATCCTGCTCGCCGCCTTCGCCGGTATCGTGTTCTACTTGGCCATCGTCGTCGTCGAACGTGCCGTGATCCCGTGGCATTCGACCGTTCGGGCACAGGAGCCGTAGAGAGGCTTCGTCGGGACCGTGGTTCGCACGAGGAGGCCGCGCGAGCGACGACGGAGGAGACCATCGACGTGGCCGATCGGCCACATCTTGGAGGAGGAGTTACGACATGAAGCGATCCAGGACGATCCTGGCGCTGGCCGGCTCGGCCAGTATCCTGTTGGCCGCGTGCTCGAGTGGCGGCGGCGCGACCACCGCGCCCGACAGCGGCGCCCCGACGAGCGGACCGGCGACCGAGGCACCGTCGGGATCGCCGGCGGCCGAGATGACCGCGGTCCGGCTGCAGCTCCAGTGGACGCCGCAGGCCCAGTTCGCTGGCTACTTCGCGGCCAAGGAGCAGGGCTACTTCGAGGCCGCCGGCCTTGACGTGACGATCATGGACGGCGGTCCGACGGTCGTCCCGCAGCAGGTCGGCTCCGCGCCCGACGGCCCGGAGTTCACGATCAGCTGGGTGCCGAAGGTCCTCGAGGCCCGCGAGGCCGGATCGGACCTCGTGAACGTCGCCCAGATCTTCCAGCGCTCCGGCACGCTGTCGGTGTCGTGGAAGGATTCGAACATCACCAAGCCGGCCGATTTCAAGGGCAAGAAGATCGGCGTCTGGGACTTCGGCAACGAGTACGAGGTCACGGCCGGCGCCAAGTTGGTCGGGCTCGAGCAGGGGACGGATTACGAGAAGGTCATCCAGCCGTTCGACATGACCCTGCTGCTCTCGCGGGAGATCGACGTCGCCGAGGCGATGATCTACAACGAGTACGCTCAGGTCCTCGAGGCGGCCAACCCGGAGACCGGGGAGCTGTATCAGCCGACCGATCTGAACGTGATCAACTGGAACGACGAGGGCTCGGCGATGCTCCAGGACGCCCTGTTCGTCCGGGCCGCGTGGCTCGGCGAGGACGGCAACGAAGCCGTGACCCAGGCCTTCCTCAAGGCCTCGTTCCAGGGCTGGATCTACTGCCGGGACAATCCGGACGACTGCATCCAGTACACGGTCAACGCCGGGTCGCAGCTGCCGGCCGGCCACCAGCGCTGGATGATGAACGAGATCAACCCGCTGGTCTGGCCCTCCGCGAACGGCATCGGCCTCATGGATCCTGCGCTGTGGCAGCAGACGGTCGACGTCTCGCTCGCGGCCGGGATCATCAAGGCCGCGCCGCCCGCCGACGCGTACCGGACGGATCTGGCCGAGGCGGCCCTGGCCGAGCTCGCCGACGCCGACACGAAGGGCGCGTCCTTCGTGAAGGGCACCGTCGAAGTGACCGCCGGAGGCAACTAGCCGTACCCGGCTCGTGGCGCGGTTCCGCCGCGCCGCGGGCTCACCGTGGATCGTCGAACGGCTGGCCCCGCACCGGGGCCGGCCGTTCTTCGTGGGGTCGCGCCGCGGCGGCGGCACTCTGCCCAGCGGCGCGCTAGGATGCCCGAGTGACCGAACCCACCACGCTCCATGTCTCGCGGCACCCGGCCATCCTCCACAAGCTGGCGATCCTGCGCGACGTCGAGACGGAGCCCAAGAAGTTCCGCGAGATCGTCCGCGAACTGAGCTGGCTGCTCGGCTACGAGGCGCTCCAGGACGCAGGCGTTCGGCCGAAGACGATCGAGACGCCGATGGAATCGATGGAGGCGGCCGAACTCGGCGAGCGCATCGGTCTCGTGCCGATCCTGCGCGCAGGGCTCGGCATGGTCGATGCGATGCTCGAACTGATGCCGACCGCGCAGGTCTGGCACCTGGGTCTGTTCCGCGACGAGCGGACCCTGCGCCCGGTCGAGTACTACAACAAGCTGCCGGACTCCGCGACCGTCGACCTGTGCCTCATCCTCGATCCGATGCTTGCGACCGGCGGCAGCGCCACGGCCGCCATCGATGTGCTCAAGAAGTGGGGCGCCGTCCGGATCAAGCTCGTCAACCTCATCGCCGCGCCGGAAGGCGTGAAGGCCGTCCAGGACGCGCATCCCGATGTCGAGATCCACTGCGCGGCGCTCGATCGCGGCCTCAACGAGAAGGGCTACATCATGCCCGGCCTCGGCGACGCCGGCGATCGCCAGTTCGGGACCGGCCACACCGACTGAGGCGGGCGATGATCAGGGCTTGCTGATCTCCACGGGCTCGCCGAGCCTCGAGAAGGTCAGCCGCAATTCGTAGGCGATGCCCTGGAGCTGGCCGCTCTGTCCGACACGTGCCTGGTTCGAGGCCTTCCAGGTGCCGATCACCGGTCGCCCGTCGGCGTCGATGAGGATCTCCAGCGACGTCGTCCGCACCTTCTCCGCCCGGACGCTATACGGGACCGTGATCGGGTGGATGAGGACGGCGTTCGGCACGAGGATCCGGTAGAAGGTGCCGGACTCGCGCTCGTCGGTCGCCACGAACGTGATGTCCTTCGGGGCCGTGACCGCCCAGAATGCCGTCGACGTCTCGCCCTTGGCACCGACCTTGATCTTCGACCACGACCCGCTGTCCCGACGCATGTAGCCCTTGCCGTCCACGCCGCGGACGGACAGCTTCATGTGATCCGGCAGGTCCGGGAACTTCTTGAGCTCCTTGCTGAAGTCGTACGTGAAGGTCGTGGTGAAGTCCGCACCCGCGACGTCGGTCCGTCCGTCGATCGGGAGCTGCGCCGTCGACAGGCCGACCCCGCCCTTGAAGGCGACCCGATAGCTGAAGTCCTCGGCCATGACGAGCTCCACGAACCTGGCGATGGCCTCGTCCTGGGGGCCGGGCGACGGCGTCAGGCGGGGCCGGATCGGGTTGACCGGGACGGTGTTCATCGTCGGACGCGCGCTGCCACCCACGCCGCAGGCTGCGACCGTCAGGACGACGGCAAGGACGACGGCGAGCGACGTGCCAATCCGGCGCAGGACGGTGGTCGGCATCGGGTCGACACTCCAGGGCGGGCACGCGGTCCCCGTGCCGCGTGTACTGAAACCCTAGCAAACCGATGTCGCGTCACGAAGTGGGCCGAAGGTCCTCCCGGCGCAGGAGCTGGGCGTTGGCCGCGACCACGATCGTGGACACGCTCATGGCCACGGCACCGACCGCCATCGGGAGGTCGATCCCCCAGGGGACCAGCACGCCGGCTGCGACCGGGATCGCGATGACGTTGTAGCCGGTCGCCCAGATGAGGTTCTGGACCATCTTCGCGTAACTCGCCTTGGATAGCCGGATCGCACCGACGACATCGCGCGGGTCCGAGCGGACCAGGACGATCCCGGCCGACTCGACGGCGACGTCCGTGCCCGCCCCGATGGCGATCCCGACGTCTGCGGTGGCAAGCGCCGGAGCGTCATTGACGCCGTCGCCGACCATCGCGACCCGTCGGCCCCCGGCCTGGAACCGCTCGACGGCGGCCGCCTTGTCGGCCGGCAGGACCTGCGCGGCGACTTCATCGATACCGAGCCTGCGGGCGACCGAATCCGCGACGGACTGGGCGTCTCCGGTGATCATCGCAACCCGCACGCCGAGCGCATGCAGACGATCGACCGCTTCCTTCGATTCGGGCCGGATCGCGTCCTCGAGCGCCAGGGCGCCGATGACCTCGCCGTCGGCCAGGACGTGGAGGATGGTCCAGCCCTCGGCCGCCCAGGCCTCGCTGGCGGGCAGCGGAGAGCCGCCGGCCTCCTGGAGCAGGCGTGGGCCGCCGACCTCGATGCGTCGTCCATCGACCATGGCGCCCGCCCCGCGACCGGCAAGGGAACGGAAGTCCGTCGCACCGGGCGTGGCGAGACCCCGTTCCGTTGCGGCCTCGACGATGGCCCGGGCCAGCGGGTGCTCCGAATCGCCCTCGACGGCCGCCGCCAGCGCGAGCAGGTCATCCTCGGTGCGGCCGTTCACAGCCACCATGGCGGCCACCGCGGGTGCGCCAAGGGTCAGCGTTCCGGTCTTGTCGAAGATGACGACATCGAGGTCGCGGGCTCGCTCGAGGGCGAGTCGGTCCTTGACCAGCAGCCCGTTGCGTGCCCCGAGTGAGGTCGAGATCGCGATGACGAGGGGGATGGCGAGGCCGAGCGCGTGGGGGCACGCGATCACGAGCACGGTGGCGGTGCGCAGGAGTGCACCCTCGGTGTCGCCGAGCGCGGTCCACACCACGAAGGTCACGATCCCCGAGGCCAGCGCGACATAGAACAGCAGAGCCGCCGCGCGATCGGCCAGCGCCTGGGCGCGGGACGCCGAGGCCTGGGCGGTCGCCACGAGGCGCATGATCCCGGACAGCGCCGTACCCTCGCCGACCGCGTCGACCCGGATCCGGAGTGAGCCGCCGGCGGCGATCGTTCCCGCGACGACCTTGTCGCCGGCCACCTTCGCCACTGAGCGGGATTCGCCGGTGATCATCGATTCGTCCACGTCCGCGGCGCCATCCGCGACGACTCCATCGGCCGGGACCCGCGTCCCCGGTCGCACCAGGACGACATCACCGACGGCGAGATCCGCGAGTGAGACGGTCTCCGTCCCGGTCGGCGTCACGCGTTCGGCGCTGTCGGGGAGGAGTGCCGCGAGGGCCGCGAGCGCGCCCTGCGCCTGGGCGATCGAGCGCATCTCCAGCCAGTGACCAAGCAACATGATCGTGATGAGGGTCGCGAGCTCCCACCAGATCTCGACCTCGAACCAGCCGAGCGTGCCCGCCCACGACGTCCCGAACGCGACGATGATGGCCATCGAGATGAGGGTCATCATCCCTGGCGTGCGATCGCGCAGTTCGCCGAGGCCCCCACGCAGGAAGACCAGCCCGCCGTACAGGAACACGATCGTGCCGAGGATCGCCGGCAGCCAGTCGGACCCCGGGAACATCGGCGCCATGTAGCCGAGCCACTCCTGGGGGTCGTGGCTCCAGATGATGACCGGCACGGTCAGCAGCAGGCTCAGCCAGAACTTGTCACGGAACATCGCCACCGAGTGACCGGCGTGCTTGTCGTGGCCCCCTGCGGCCGGGCCATGCCCGTCGTGTCCACCGCCTCCGGCGTGACCAGCGTGGCCACCGTCCGTGGCGTGCGGCGCACTCGGCGCCGAGGCGGCGTCGTGCGACATCGGATCATGGTCGTGGTGGGCGTCCATCGGGCAGGGTCCTTCGGTGTGGGTTGATACTCCCCCCTAGTATTCACAGCGTGTCAAGTGGTCGTCCTGACGTGGCCGCGCCGGCCCTCCCAGCGTATCCTCGTCGGATGACGGTCTCCGAGCGCGCAAAACCCCGGACGAGCCGCGCCAGCCGTTCGGTGCGGCCGGCGACGCCGATCCTCGTGCGCCTCATGCGCAACGGGATCGAGGAGAGCGTCCACCGCGGCGACATCGTCGAAGTCGACGTGACCGGTCGCATCCTTCGCCAGCTTGGCGATGCCGAGCGCCTGGTGACCCTGCGCTCGACGGTCAAGCCGTTCGGCGCCGTCGCGCTCATCGAAGCGGGCGGGATCGAGGCATTCGGCCTGGAGTCGAGCGAGATCGCGATCCTGGCCTCGTCGCACAGCGGCGAGGACATCCATGTCCGGACGATCCAGGCCATGTTCCGCCGAGCCGGCGTGAGCCAGACCCTGCTGGCCTGCGGCAACGAGGCCATGCCGCTCGATGCGCTGACGGCATCGCGCCTGGCGCGCGACGGTGAGAAGGCCGGGCCTGTCCGCCACATGTGCTCCGGTCAACACGCGGTGTCGCTCCTGCTGTCGCGACTGCACGACTGGGATCTGGAGACGTACTGGCGGCCCGAGCACCCGTCGCAGGTGGCCTACCGATCGGCGGTGGCGCGGGCGTTCGGCACGACGCCGGACCAGCTCGTGACCGCGATCGACGGCTGTGGCGTGCAGACCTACGCCTTCCCGCTGCGGCAGGTCGCCCAGGCGTACGCCTTCCTCGCCGACCCGTCGGCGGTGTCCGCGCCGGATCCGCGCGCATCGGTGGCCGACTCGCTGACGATCGTCCGCGACGCCATGCTGGCCGAGCCGGAGATGGTCGGCGGACGACACGATCGCCTGGACACGTCGCTGATGAAGGCCGTGCCTGGGGCCTTGATCAGCAAGGCTGGCATGGAGGCCCTGCGCGGGATCGGGATCTTGGCGACGGCCCGCGGCGCCGCAACGAACGGTGGCGGGACATCCGGGATGGCGGTCAAGATCGAAGACGGTGATGGGTACGATCGCGGGACGTGGGCCGCCTCTGTCGAGGCCCTGCGCCAGGCGGGCGTGCTCGATGGCCAGTCCCTGCGGGTCCTGTCCCGCTATCACCGGCCCGCCATCCTCGACCCGCACGGCCGGGTCGCGGCCGAGGCGGTGGCCGCATTCGATCTCGCGCCCGTGGGCGAGCGGATCAGCTGACCCACTCGTCGGCGGCTGCCGCCGCCGACCGACCGCGACCAGGAGCGAACCGCCTGACCTGATGGCATCACCCGCCGATCCATATCGCACGCTCGGCCTTGGCCGGGACGCCACCATCGAGCAGGTCAAGCGCGCCTATCGACGGTTGGCCAAGGCCAATCACCCGGATACCGCCGGAGAGACCGCCGTGCCGCGATTCCTGGCCATCAAGGCGGCCTACGAGGCGATCGCCGGTCCAGGTGCCACGGACGAGACTCGCGGCCGTGGGCGTCCGTCGCCGCCACAGCGCCCCTGGGACGCGGACCCCGCCCGGGCCGATGCCACGAAGCGGGCGTACGGGGCAAGGAACCGAGGCCCGCGACCGGGTGCGCGGGCGCCGCGCGGACCGCGTCCGGAAGAGCCGTCGCCCCCGCCGGACGGCGCCGAGAACCCGCAGCGCGCATCGAATCTCGCCACGCCCGGCTCCACGTCCTACGACGGGACGGAGGGACAGCCGTTCGAGCCCGACTGGGGCGGCGCCTCGTGGTACGGCACGACGTCCGGGACGTACTGGACGCTCAACCCAAAGGAGTACGCCGATCCGCGCAAGCACGGAGCGGAGTACCAGGCACGGGCCCGGCGGGCTCGTCGGGAGGTCGTCGACCCGGTCCCGCCGGCGTCTGTGGGGGCAGCTGACCCGCGCGCCGTTGGTGAAGAACCGATCCCGCCGACGGAGACCCCGACCCACACCACCGAGTCGTGGTGGGAAGCGACCGCTGGTGCCGCGCCGGACGAGGCGTCTGCCGATGTGAACGCCGAGGCTGCCGCCAATGCGGCCGCCAGCGCGGCCTCGACCGATGCGAATGATGGCCCGTCGGCCGCTGCCGTCCGGGATCGGTGGCTGCGCCCCAGGCGGTTCGGGCTCCTGGAACGCGTCGGGATCGCGTTGCTCGCCTGGGTGCCCCTCGCGGCCGGCATCGGTGCGCTGGCAGGCTCCATCGATGGGTGCGGCGCGTCCGCCGCGGGCTGCACGGCCATCGATCTGCCGTTCGTCTCGATCGTCGATGTCGCGATGCTGGCGATCCTGCTCATCGTGCCGTTGGTGGCACGCATCACGGCCGTGGGCTCCGTCGCTGTCGCCGTCGTCGCGGTCGCGGGCTCCCTCGTCATCCCGGAGGTCGCCGATCGTGGGACGCCGGGCCCGATCCCGGTCGGCTTCGCGATGGCGCTGGTGGGCGCCTGGCTGCTCGGCGTCACCCTGTCGGTCGTGCGGGAGGTCCGGCGAGCGCCCGGTCCCGTATCCTGAGGCCGAGATGCCCCGACGAAGCGATCCCCGCGACCTGTCCGCCGCCGCCCAGGAGTACCTGCTCGCCTTGCGCGTGACGGCGGGGAGCGGCGATGGCGCCCGCGTGTCCGCGGCCGGGATCGCCCGACACCTCGGGGTGACCACGCAGGCGGCCAGCGAGATGTTCCGCCGACTCACCGCCGATGGACTGGTCGAGCACGCGGAGGACCGCGGTCTGCGACTCACGACGGCCGGCCGTGCCGCCGCCGACGCGATCTTCCGACGCCACGCCCTCATCGAATGGTTGCTGACCAGCGTGGTCGGCCTCGGATGGGCGGAATCCGACGAGGAAGCGATGCGCCTCCAGGGCGCGATCTCCCCGCGGGTCGAGGCACGGCTCGACGAGCTCCTGGGCCATCCCGAGACCTGCCCGCACGGCAACCCCATCGACGCGGCGATCGCGAAGCGGCGACCCGCCGGCATCCGCCTGTCCGAAGTGGAGGCCGGTTCGCGCGCCACGATCTACCGGATCACGGAGGAGGCCGAAGAGGACGCCGGCCTGCTGTCGTACCTGGAAGCACGCGCCCTCAAGCCAGGAGCGTCGGTGACGATCCTGGCGCGTTCCGGCTCGCTCGATTCCCTGACGCTCGAGGGGCCGCTCGGACGGGCGACCCTGGGTCTCCGTCCTGCGGCGCTGGTCCGCGTCCTGCCTGGCGATGCCGATCCCGAGTTGTTCCATCGCGTGCCGGCGGCGGCCATGGGCGGCACGACGGGCTCATGACGACCTCGCGCGTTCGCATCGCCCCGAGCCCGACCGGGCCGCTGCATATCGGCACGGCGCGAACGGCGCTGTTCAATTTCCTCCACGCCCGTCACGTCGGCGGCACGTTCCTCCTCCGCCTCGAGGATACGGACGTCGTGCGCAGCACGGTCGGATTCGAACAGGACATCCTCGACGGCCTGCACTGGCTCGGACTCGCATGGGACGAGGGCCCCGAGGTCGCCGGCGAGCCGAGCAAGGGTCCGCATGGCCCGTACCGCCAGATGGAGCGCCTCCCGAGCTATGCCGCCGCGGCGCAACGGCTCCTGGCCGACGATCTGGCCTATCCCTGCTTCTGCTCGACCGACGAACTCGCGGCTGACCGCGCCGCGCGCGAGGCCGCGAAGCTGCCACCCAAGTACGTTGGCCGCTGCGCGAGCCTCACGCCCGCGGAGCGTCGTGAACGCGAGGCCGAGGGCCGCCGCGGCGCCCTGCGATTCCGGGTGGGGGAGGGGACCGTCGTCTTCGACGACATCGTCCGCGGCCGCGTCGAGATCGATGTCAGCAACCTCGGCGGCGACTTCGTCATCGTGCGGGCAGACGGCAATCCGCTGTACCACTTCACCGTCGTGGTCGATGACGCGGCGATGGGCATCACCGAGGTCATCCGCGGCGAGGATCACCTGTCCAACACGCCGAAGCACATCCTGCTGTTCCGCGCCCTGGGCCACGAGCCGCCGCGCTTCGCCCACCTGCCGCTCATCCTCAACGCGGATCGCTCCAAGATGAGCAAGCGCAAGAGTCAGACCGCGGTCGGCGACTACATCGCCCAGGGGTTCATCCGCGAGGCGCTCGTCAACTACCTCGCCCTGCTCGGCTGGGCGACCGGTACGGAGGACGAGATCCTGTCGCTGGACGAGATCGTCGAACGGTTCGACATCGGCGCCGTGCACAAGGGCGGAGCCGTGTTCGATCGCGAACGGCTCGAGTGGCTCAATGGCCAGTGGATCAGGCGACTGTCGGCGGACGACCTGATCGATCGGCTACGGCCGTTCGTGGAGGCCGAGCTGACCGCCGGGCGGATCTCGTGGATGCCGTCGGACGACGAGTTGCGGTCGCTCCTCCCCGTGGTCCAGGAGCGGCTGCCCACGCTGGGCGCTGTCGGCGACCTCGTCGGGTTCCTGTGGGTGGACGACGTGGGCGTGGACGCCGCGATGCTGGTCCCCAAGCGCTGGGACGCGGCGATGACGCGCGACGGCCTGGCCGCCGCACGAGAGACGATCGCAGCAGTCGGGGACGTCGTCTTCGAGGCCGACGAACTGGAGCCGCCGCTGCGAGCCTTGGCCGAGGCCCGCGGCTGGAAGGCCGGCGACCTGTTCATGGCCATCCGCGTCGCCGTCACTGGCCGCACCGCGACACCACCACTGTTCGACACGCTCGTGGCGCTCGGCCGCGACCGCGTCCTCGCGCGACTGGATCGCGCGCTGGATGCGGTCCGGAGTCCAGAGGTTTGAGCGGGACGACGACGCTCACGCAGATGCAGCTGCTCGGGGTCGGAAGCGACACGAATGTCGCCGAAGGTTATCCCCGGATGGCGCTCACGCCGAGCCAGCAGTCGATCGTGGATGACTTTCCGGACATCCTTCAGGCGGCATTGGCGACACCGTTCTCGACGACCGAAACGCGCGCCCACAGCGCGTTCTTCGGGGCTCTCGGCCAACATCGCGCACCCATCGCGAGCGGGCGGATCATCAGCTTCTATTCGTCGACCGTCGCGATCGACGTCGCTGTGGCAGCGATCGCCCGTCGTGGTGGACGCGTGGGCTTGGTCCACCCGGTCATCGACTGCATCCCGGCCATCATGATCGGTCGCGGCCTGGCACTGACGCCCCTGTCTGAGCAGTCGCTCCGATCGGCCGACCCGCTGCACGGTCACGATGATCTGACGGCGGTCTTCACCGCGAGCCCGAACAACCCGACCGGGACGGTCTGGAACGAGTCGCAGCTGGCTCGGCTGGCCAGCGCCTGCGCCGATCGAGGCGTCGTGCTCGTGATCGACCAGTGCTTTCGAGCCTTCGATCGGCGCGCCCAGTTCGACTCCTACGAGGTCCTCGATCGATCCGGCGTCGAGTACGTCGTCGTCGAGGACACGGGCAAGCTGTGGTCGATCGGCGGGATCAAGCTTGGGATCCTGGCGTGGGGCGCGACGACGCGCCTCGACATCACTGAACTCGCTTCGGACATCCTGCTCACGGCACCCCCGTTTTCGGCCGCGGTCGTGGAGCGGTTCGCCCTGGACATGGCCGTCGGCGGACTGGACCACCTCCACGCGATGATCGCGGCGAACCGCCGCATCGTCGCCGAAGAGCTCGAAGGGTGTCGGTCGGCTGCGATCGCCGACGGCGACTCTCGCGCGAGCGTCTCGCGGATCCGCCTGGAGCCGGGCTTGACCAGCACCAGCCTCTGGGGCCAGCTCCTTCGGGAGGGCGTCCACGCCGTCCCTTGTCGACCGTTCTACTGGGCTCATCATCGGGTAGGGGAGCGATACCTGCGGATCGCCCTTGCCCGGGACCCGGACGTCGTTCGTCGTGCCGTTCGTGCCGTACGCGCCATCGTTGATTCGAGAGCGGCCAGATGACGCGTTCGTCGTGGCGACCGGCCGGACTCGTGCTGGCCTCGAGCACCAGCCTGCAGGTGGGTTTGGCTGTCGCTGCCAACGCCTTCGACGAGGCAGGTCCGATGGGCGCGGTCTGGATCCGGAGTCTCGTCGGAGCGGGCCTTCTCGCGTTGTACATCCGTCCGGACTTGCGGGTGTTCACGCGTGAGCAGGTGATCGCCGTGGGCGCATACGCCATGGCTCTGACCGGCCTGACCGGCTTCGCCTACCTTGCGGTCGCGCAGGCTCCGCTCGGGGTCGTGAGCGCGATCCTCATGCTCGGACCGCTCGGCATCGCCGCCTGGGGTCATCGAGCGCCACTGGACCTCGTGTTCGTCGGCATCGCGACGACAGGCGTGCTGGTCCTCAGCCTCACGGGCGACGTCTCGGGTCGCGTCGAGCCGACCGGGATCCTGTTCGCCCTGGCCGGCGCTGGATCCTTCGCGCTGTACATCGTCTTCGGGAAGCTGGTCAGCCAGCGGGTCGAGGGACTCAGCGGTCTTGCGCTGGCTCTCATCATCGTGGCGCTCCTGCAGACGCCCATGGGGCTGATCCTCGGCCGGCCTGGGATCTGGGACCCGAACGTTCTGGTGGCCCTCGCCGTCGCCGGCGTCATGTCGACCCTCATCCCCTTCGCCCTCGAGATGACGGCGCTGCGCACGCTCTCGATGGCGACATTCGGTCTGCTCCTCGCCTTCGAACCGGCGATCGCGGCCCTTGCGGGCGCGGTCATCCGGGCCGATACGCTGTCGGTCGTCCAGGTCGCAGGCATCGCCCTGGTCATCGCTGCGGGCGCAGGTGTCCTCGGGCCGCGCGGCTGGATGCGCCGGCTCGGTAGCTATAATCGCGAACTCATGACCGACCCCAAAGTCCAGGCACTGTCGCGAGTCCCCCTGTTCGGTGGCCTGTCAGCCCGCGACCTGTCAGCGATCGCCGATGTCGCCATCGAGCGTCACGCCGCGCCGGGCGAAGTGCTGACGGAACAAGGGACGGCGGGTGACGCGTTCTTCGTGATCGCGGACGGCGCGATCTCGATCACGCAAGACGGCCGCGAGCTCCGTCGGCTCGGTCCCGGCGATTACCTCGGGGAGATCGCGCTGGTGTTTGGCGGCCTTCGAACGGCGACGGCCACCGTGACGACCGAGGCGAACTTGTTCGTCCTGGGTGTCGATGCCTTCAACGAGATGCTCAAGCGTCAACCGAGGCTCGAGGACAAGATCCTCACCACCGTGAGCGAGCGGATGCGCTACCGCTAGGACTCCGCCTCCCCGAACGGTGCGTTAACAGTCGTTCGTATGATGGCGGGAGATGGCACGAACGATCCTGGTCGTCGAGGATGAACCGACGCTGCGCGAGACCCTGGTGGACGCGCTCGAGGCGGACGGGTTCCGCGTCATCGCCGCGGCCGATGGCCGCGAGGCCCTGGCGCGATTCCGGGGGGAGCGGCCGGACCTCATCCTCCTGGATCTCATGCTGCCCGAGCTGTCCGGGATCGAGGTCACGCGCATCATCCGGGCTGAATCGGGCGTGCCGATCGTGATGCTGACGGCCAGGGACTCCGAGCTGGACAAGGTCGTGGGGCTCGAACTCGGCGCCGACGACTACGTCACGAAGCCGTTCTCCCTGCGCGAGCTGTCAGCGCGGATCCGGGCGCTGTTCCGGAGGTCCGAGGTGGTGGCGGCCGAGGCGACCCCGTTGACCGTGGACCTGGGTCGGGTCCAGGCGGATCTCGCGGGTCACCGCCTGCTGCGTGACGGCGAGACGCTGCCGGTCAAGCCCAAGGCGTTCGAGTTGCTGGCATTCCTCATCAGGCATCCGGGCCAGGTGTTCACGCGCGACCAGTTGCTGGAGCACGTGTGGGGCTACGACTACGCTGGCGAGTCGCGCACGGTGGACGTCCATGTCCACTGGTTGCGCAGTCAGGTCGAGGACGACCCGGGACACCCGCGCTACCTGCACACGGTCCGGGGCGTGGGCTACGTCTTCCGGCGACCGGCGGACCCCAGGGGCTCGTAGGCGGCGGCGATCACGTCGCCTTGTGATACATCTTCTCGATGGCTTCGGCCGCGTCCTCGGCCGCGTCGATGGAGTTCTCCAGCTCGCGGTACAGATCGCGCCATTTGATGACCTCGAGTGCCTCCGTCCCATCGCGGAACAGGCGCGCGACCGCCGCGCGCGAGAGGCCATCCGCCTCGTGCTCGAGCTCATGGACGGCGTGCAGGTACGGCTCGACGTTCTTGAGACCATCGAGTCGGCGCAGCGCTTCGACCAGCTGGTGCGCCTGGCGAGCGAGGATCCGCGACAGCTCGCGCGCCTCGTCGGTCGGGGTGCTGATGTCGTAGATGACGAGGGTCTCGGCCACGGCCTGGATCCCATCGACGACGTCGTCCAGGCGGACCGTCAGGTCGTGGATGTCCTCCCGGTCGAACGGCGTGATGAAGGCATCCTCGAGTCGCTGGTTGATCTCGGTGTCGATCTGGTCGCCGCGCTTCTCGAGGACCTGGATCTCGGCCACACGCTCGTCGAGGCGGTCGTAGTCCAGCATCATCGACTCCAGCGCCACGGCAGCGGCCAGGAGGTTCTCCCCGTCGGCGACGAACAGCTCGAAGAAGCGCGCGTCCTTGGGCAGCAGGCGGAATGTCATCGCGTCGACTCCTCGTCGTTCATCCGATCCTCAGGAAATCCAGGACGATCCAGGTGACGGCCGCCACGAGGGCCGTCGCCGGGATGGTGATCACCCAGGCCATCAGGATGCGCCGGGCCACACCCCAGCGGACGCCCTTGGGCCCGCGGGCAGAGCCAACGCCCATGATGGCGCTCGAGATGACGTGCGTCGTTGATACCGGCATGCCCAGGTGGGCCGTCACGATCAGGACGGTCGCCGCCGTCGTCTCCGCCGCGAACCCGTTGACCGGTTCGAGCTCCACGACGCGATGGCCCATCGTGCGCATGATCCGCCAGCCCCCGACAGCGGTGCCCAGCGACAGCGCGGTGGCGGACAAGACGATGACCCACACGGGCACATCGACGCTGGGGATGACGCCGGCCGAGAAGAGCGCCAGGGTGATGATGCCCATCGTCTTCTGGGCGTCATTCGAGCCGTGGCTGAACGCCATGTAGCCGGCCGAGATGATCTGCAGGCGACGGAAGATCCGGGCCATCGGCTTGCGCCGCGCCCGGCGGAAGATCCAGTACAGGGCCAGCATCAGGGTGAACGCCACCACGAAGCCGATGAGCGGCGAGCTGATCATCGGGATCACGACCTTGCCGAAGATCCCGTCGATGCGCAGGGCGCCGGTCCCGGCCGCGATCACGGTGGCGCCCAGCAACCCGCCGATGAGCGCATGTGAACTCGAACTCGGGATGCCGTAGTACCAGGTGATGAGGTTCCAGGTGATCGCCCCGACGAGGGCCGCCATGATCACCGCCTGGGTGGTCGACGCCTCGTCCACGAGCCCGGACCCGATGGTCTTGGCCACAGCGGTCCCGGCGAACGCCCCGATGAAGTTGAACGCCGCCGCCATGAGGATCGCCAGTCGCGGACTCAGCGCGCGCGTGGCCACAGACGTGGCGATGGCGTTTGCCGTGTCGTGGAATCCATTGATGTAGTCGAAGATCACGGCCAGGGCGATGACCACGGCAAGGGTCAGGGTGACGCCGTCGAGCGAGATGGGGGGGAACCTCCGGGGACCTGGTGAGGGCGGACCTGTCCGGTCGATGCTAGCGCCGACGGCCGATCGGCGGGGCGTCGCGCCGCACTCGGTCGAGACGCACCGGCCCCGCGGCCACGTCGCGGCTATCCTTGTCCGGTCATGCGACTGTCCCACCTCTTCTTCACCACGCTCCGCGACGACCCGGCCGACGCCGAGATGCCGTCACATCGCCTCCTGCTGCGCGCCGGCTATGTCCGCCAGCTTGGCTCGGGGATCTATTCCCTCCTGCCGCTCGGCAAGCGGGTGAGCGACCGCGTCGAGCAGGTCATCCGCGAGGAGCAGGACGCGATCGGCGGGCAGGAGATGGAGATGCCCGTCGTCCATCCGGCGGACGTCTGGCGGGCGAGTGGGCGGTACGACGCCATCGGCCCGGAGCTCGGCCGCTTCAAGGATCGCAATGGTCGGGACATGGTCCTGGCGATGACCCACGAGGAGGTCGTCGGCGGTCTGCTGGCCGATGTCGTCCGCTCGTACCGGCAGCTGCCGATGCAGGTCTACCACTTCCAGACGAAGTGGCGCGATGAGCCGCGGGCCCGTGGCGGCCTGATCCGTGTCCGCGAATTCGTCATGAAGGACGCGTACAGCTGCGACCGCGATGTCGCTGGGCTCGACCTGAGCTACCAGGCCCAGTACGGCGCGTATGTCCGGACATTCGATCGACTCGGCTTGCCGACCGTCGCCGTCAGCTCAGACGTCGGGATGATGGGCGGCAGCCAGGCTCACGAGTTCATGGTCCTCAACCCCGCCGGCGAGGACGTGCTGGTCCTGTGCGAGGCCTGCGACTACGCGGCCAACCGCCAGGTCGCCGTGCTCCCGAAGCCCGACCCTGCCGCGGAGGACGTCCTCGAACTCGAGGAGGTGGAGACGCCCGGGACCACGACCATCGCCACCCTCGCGGCGTTCCTGGGTGTCGGGCCCGAGCGGACGGCGAAGGCCGCCTTCTTCCAGACCGGTGACGGACGCCTGGTGACGGCCATCGTTCGCGGCGACCACGACGTGAACGAGACGAAGCTCGTGAACGCGGTCAAGGCCATCGGCGGGATCCGGCCGGCGACGGTCGAGGAGATCAAGGCTGCCGGCATGGAGCCCGGCTACGGCTCACCGATCGGGGCGCACGACACGGTGATCGTCATCGACGACCTCGTCGCGCGGTCGCCGAACCTCGTTGCGGGCGCGAACCGCGTCGGCTACCACTATCGCAACGTGAACGCCGGTCGAGACTTCACGGCGGACATCACCGCCGACCTGACGAACGCGCAGGCGGGCGATCCGTGCCCCAGCTGCGGGGCCCCGGTCATCCTGCGCAACGGCATCGAGGTCGGCAACATCTTCAAGCTTGGGACGAAGTACAGCGACGCCTTCGGGGCGACGTATCTCGGCGAGGACGGCCAGGCGCACCCCATCGTCATGGGCTCGTACGGGATCGGCGTCGGACGCAGCGTCGCATGCATCGTCGAGGCGCATCACGACGACAAGGGCATCGTCTGGCCGGCGGAGGTCGCCCCCTACGCGGCGCACCTCGTGTCGATCGGCACGAACAAGGAGCCGCGGGTCGCGGAGATCGCCGAGCGCCTCCACGCGCTGGCCGCGGATGCCGGTCGGCGGCACGAGATCCTGTGGGACGACCGCGACGAATCGCCCGGCGTGAAGTTCACCGACGCGGAGCTCCTGGGCATGCCCTGGATCCTGACGGTCTCGCCGCGCTCGCTGGCCGCGGGCGGCATCGAGGTTACCGAGCGCGCGACCGGCGAACGAGCGACCGTGCCGATCGACGAGGTCGAGCGCCGCCTCGCGGCCGGAGTCATGTCGGTCCAGGGCGGCTGACCGGGGGTCAGGTCTCCTCGCGCGCGGTCGAACTCGGTGGCATGGCCCCGGTCTGGCCGCCGTCCCCAGGGTCATCCAGCGCGCCGGCGTCCACTGTCAGGCCGTCGAGCGACAGGACGACGTCGCCAGCCTCGGGGTCCGCGTCCATGAGATCGGCGGAGCTCACGACGGCGTCGCCGACCGGTTCGGGATCGCCGTCGATCCGTCCGATGGCGAACGTCACACCCGGCGGGATGGACGCGGCGATGGAGATCTCGGAGATGCGGTAGGGCGAGCCCTTCGCCCGCAGCGCCGTGTTCGTCTTCTCCTGGAGGGCGGTCGCCTTGATGATCAGCTCGGCCAACGTGCCCGGATCGATCCGCTCGATGATCGTGTGCATGCTCTTGCGCGCAAGACCGGCGGCTTCACGGGCCCCCTGACCGGCATTGGCCAGGCCTCGATTGATCCGCGCTGCGGTGGACGGATGGAGCGCCGTCCGGTTGGCGGATGCCGCCGCCTCGTGCGCCTTCGATGCCGCCGCTTCAGCCGCTTCCCGCGCTCGCTGGATGAAGCTCATCTCGATGTCCCTCATGCGCGCCATGGTCACGTTCGTCGGCGCACCGCAGCATAGCCGCCGCGGCGGCGCGGGCGGCTAGCATTCCGGGGCCATGCCACCACGCCCCGACCTCCCGGCCGACGACCTGTACGCCACGCTGGGCGTCCCCGACGACGCGAGCCCGGAGGCCATCGAGGTCGCCTGGCGCGGACTCCTGCGGCGACACCACCCCGACGTCGCCGGTGACGCCGGGTTGGCGCTGGCCAAGCGGATCAACGTGGCGCATGACTGGCTCGGCGATCCGGACCTGCGGCGACGGTACGACCAGGCTCGTCGCCCGGCGCTCCCGCCATGGGCCGGCGCATCGACCGGCTGGCGCAGGGACGCGGGGACCGCCGCCCCGCGCAGGCGCCCGCGCCGTCCTCCGACGATGGCCGAGCTCGTCGAGACGGTCGTGGTTCGAGTGCGCCGGCTGCGCCGCGACGAGCTTGATCGCCTGGCGCTGTCGGAGCCGGCGCCGATCGCGTTCCTGGCGACGCTCCGGCGCTTCGTGCCACCGGACCTTGGTGCGACGCTCGACGACGCCGCCCGGCGGGCGCTGGCTGCCCTGCCGGAGACGGAGCGCGCCCGACCGGCGGTCCGCGATGCCATCGAGGGGCGGCTGGCGTCGATCGTGCTCGCCGAGGTGCTCGACGACCTGCTCGGGGAGGCTGGGGCCGAACGGGCCAGCGAGCGCCTGACGCGTGGCTGGGACGCCGCGGTCGGCAAGCCGCGCCACGGTCCGGCGACCGAAGCGGTGCGAGACCTCGTGGCGGACCTTGTCGTCCTCGACGCCCGGGCCATGGCGGATCTGGCAGCGACGGGCAGCGCGGAGCGCCTGGGTGCCACGCCATGGCCGGACGCCGCCTCCCCCGAGGAGGATGACGCGCTCCGAGTCTCGTCCGAACTCGCCGCCATCGATGCGCTCGCAGTCCTGGGCAAGGCGCCGGTCGGTGCTCGCCGGGCGGCGGCGCGCGTCGCTCATCTGCTGGCGCTTCGTCACGCCTTTTCGACGGGTGCGTTCGAGCGCCATGCCACCCCCTGGCTCGGCGGGCTCATCGCGCGGGAGGGCCGCCGAGATCGCGCATCCCGCTGACGGCGTTGGTGCCCGCCCGGGCCGCAGCCTGACCGTCCGGGGCCCTGTCACGGCGCGGACCACGCCTCCGCGCGGCTGTGCGATGCTCGCGGCGTGGATGTCTGGCCGATCATCGCCATCGCCGCTGCCCTGATCGCGGCGCGTGCCGCGGTCGTTGCCCGTGATCGAGGGCGCGAGTTGACGGCGATCCGACACGAGACCGGCTCGCGGGGTGGCGTCACCGCGACCGCCGTGGTGGCGCGATTGCGAGCGGCGCTCGACCGCGAGGAGCGATCGAGCGCGACGGAGCGCGCCGCTCGAGGCGCGCTGCTGGACACGCTGGAACAGGGAGTCATCGTGGTCGGCGCCGACGGCCGGATCGGCGACGCCAATACGGCCGCCCATGCCGTGCTTGGACGGGCGACGGGCTCACTCATCGGGCGGACGCTCATCGAGGCATTCCTGGACTCGTCGGTCGAGGCGCTGGTCGAAACGGCTCGAATGGGTGAGATCGCTGACGGCGAACTCCGCCTGGCCGACGTCGACGGACCCACGCTGACGCTCCGCGCCCGGCGTTCGGCCGGCAGCGATGTCCTGCTCGTCCTCGACGACGTCTCCGAGCTGCGCCGGTTGCAGCGCATCCGCACCGAGTTCATCGACAACCTGTCGCACGAGCTGCGAACGCCGCTGACCACGGTCAGTCTGTTGGCCGAGACCCTGACCCGCGAAGCCGAGGTCGCGGGCGACACCATCCCGGCGAAGATGCGGGAGCGGATCAACAAGATCGAGGTCGAGACCGGCCACCTCGTCCAGATGGTGAGCGAACTGCTGGACCTGTCGCGGATCGAGGGCGGGGGTACGCTCCGGATGGTGGACGGCGTGGACATGGGGGTCGTCGCCGGCGAATCCGCGGAGCGGCTCCGGCTGTTCGCCGAGCGCCAGGGGGTCGACCTGCGTGTCGAGGCCAGTGCGGACCTGCCACGCATCCGCGGCGACGGTGCACGACTCGGTCAGGTCGTCGTGAACCTCGTCCACAACGCGGTCAAGTTCAGCCCGGACGGCGGCGCCGTCATCGTCCGCACGTCGCTCGACGACGACGCCGTCGTGACGGCGATCGCGGACCACGGCGTCGGCATCCCGAGAGTCGCCCAGGAGCGGATCTTCGAGCGGTTCTACAAGGTCGACCGCGCCCGCCAGCGCGGCGAAGCCGGGGGAACGGGCCTGGGCCTGGCCATCGCCCGTCATGTCATCGAGCAGCACGGCGGAAGGATCTGGGTGGAGTCGACCGAGGGCGCGGGTTCGACGTTCCGGTTCAGCCTGCCCGTCGCTGCCGCAGCCGTCGTATGACCCACCACCAGGAGCGAGCCGTGGACCGATTGCACATCGCGACGCTCAACATCCTCAATCTGGCTGATCGCTGGCCAGAGCGCCAGAGCCTGATCTTCGCCGACATGGCCGCCCTCCAGCCAGACCTCCTCGGGTTGCAGGAGGTGGTCTACGTCCTGCAGCAGGACCGCCTGATCGGCGCATCCGGCGAGGGTGCCTATGCGGCCCATCGAGCCTGGGCCGGCCGGCCGGAGTACGGCAACAGCCTCCTCGTCCGGGAGCCGTTGGTGGCCATGGACGTCAAGCGGCTTGACCTCGGGCTCGGGCGCTCGGCACTTCGCGCGATGGTCGCGCTGCCCGGCGGCACGACCACGCTCATCGTCGTCACGCACCTGCATCACACGGTCGACGGCGCGCAGCAGCGCGACGACCACGCCCGGCAGCTGCTGGCCTGGCTCGCCGAGGCGCCGCCGAGTACCGCGCAGATCGTCGTCGGTGACTTCAACGCGAGCCCTGCCGAACCGACGTACGCGCGGATGGTCGCGGCCGGATTTCGCTCGGCGATGGTCGAGGCGAACGGCGACGAGCCGGCTCTGACCTGGCCGTCCGGCCTGCAGGCTCCGGCGATCGACACCGACGGCGACCCGGCATGCCTTGACTACATCTGGCTGCGCGGCGCGGTCCGGGCGGCCTCGGCGTGCCTCGTGTTCGATCGCCCCGCCGTGGACGATCCGACCCTGTACCCGAGCGATCACGTCGGTGTCGCCGCCGCGCTCGAGATCGGGTAGGCCTGCACGCTCGTGGTCGCCCTCCGACTGGCGCACCGTGGGGACATGCGGCGTGCGCCGGAGAACACGGTCGCGGCCCTGCAGGCCGCCCTCGCCGTGCCCGGGTGCGACGGCCTGGAGTTCGACGTCCACGTCTCCGCCGATGGGGTCCCGGTGCTGCTCCACGATGAGACCCTCGCCCGGGTCCAGGGCCGGCCGGAGCGGGTCGATGAGCTGGACGCCGCGGCGCTCGGCGACCTCGGCGTCCCGACCCTCGCTGACGTGCTCGCGACCGTCGCACGCGGGGCGTTCCTCGATGTCGAACTCAAGGGCCGACATGATGAAGCGGTGGTGGAGGTCCTCGCGGCGGGCCGAGGCCGCCACCTGCGCCGGGCTGTCATCTCGTCGTTCGAGCCCGACACCCTGGAGGGGATCGGCAGCCTGGCGCCGCTGTGGCCGCGCTGGCTCAACGCCTGGGACATGACCCCGGGCACGATCGCGCGAGCCCTGGAGCTCGGGTGTCGCGGGATCGCCGCGGAATGGCGCGCCATCGATAGCGCCGGGATGGCCCTGGCGCGCGCTGCCGACCTGGAGATCGCGGCATGGACCATCCGGCGCCGGCCGACCGTGGCCCGGCTGGAGGTCCTCGGGGTCATCGCGGTCATCGTGGAGGCGTCAGCGCTCGACGGCTGACGCGACGAGCACTCGCTGGGGGCGCGACGCCGTCCGCGCTAGCGGCGCGGCGTGCGCGACGCGAAGCCTCCCTGGGACCGATCGCGTCTATCGTCGCGCCATGACCGACCCGTCTGCCGAGGAGCGTCCATGAACGAGTCCGCCGATCTCGTCGTCGTCGGGGCCGGCACGCTCGGGGGCTGGGCGTCCGTCTTCGCCGCCGCGGATGGGGTGGGGCGCGTGATCGTGCTCGATCGAGGTCGGGCGGGTATGGGTGCCTCGTCCCGAGCCGCCGGCGTCGTCCGGGCGCAGGGCGGCACGCCGGCCACCGTGGCCCTTGGCCGCTGGTCGATCGAGTTCTATCGCGATCAGACCGCGGCGTACGGCACGGATTCGGGATTCCGTGAACTCGGTTACCTGATCCTCGCCGTCACGGACGACGACGAGCGGGCCGGTCTCGCCCGGATCGCCATGCAGCGGGGCCTCGGGCTGGATGTCGAGTGGCTGGACGCCGCCGCCGCGCACCGTGCGTGCCCGACGCTGGCCGACGCCGGACACCACGGGGGCAGTTTCCGCCCAGGCGACGGCTGTATCGACCCGTCGCGCAACGTGCGTGCCTACTCGCTGGCCATGGCCGCGGCGGGCGTCGAGTTGCGCGAGGGCGTGGACTTCACCGGACTCCGCCTCGACGCGACCGGGACGCGCGTCGTCGGCATCCACACGAGCGCCGGCCCGATCGACACGCCGCGGGTCCTCCTGACGGGCGGCCCGGGCCTGCGTGGAGTGGGGGAGCGAGCTGGCCTGCGCATCCCGGTCGGGGCGGCGCGTCACACCGTGGCCGTGCTGGCGCCCGACCACGCGTTCGAGCCGCCCCATCCGATGGTCTTCGACCTTGGGGCGGGCCTGTACTGGCGCCCGGAGGAGGGCGGGCTCCTGTTCGGATGGAGCGATCCCGATGACCAGCCCGGCGAAGCGCGCGAGATCGACTGGGACGCGTATGCACGCTATCGCGAGCGTCTGGCCGGGTTCGTGCCGCGCACGCGCGACCAGGGGCTCCGCCGCATCTGGGCCGCCACCATCGACTACACGCCGGACCACACGCCGATCATCGGGCCCGCGATCACGCCCGCGGGCGATCGGCTGGACGGGGTGGTCGTGGCGGCTGCCGGTGGCCACGGGATGATGTGGGGCCCCGGGATCTCGCGCGCGGCCACGGACCTGCTTCTGCGCGGTCGAACGGACGTGCTCGACGTGACGGACCTGGGCCTCGACCGGTTCGACGCAGCGGGGCGGAGCCGGCTGGCGACCGACCCCGTCACGTTGCCCTATCCGACCGGGGCGGACTGAGCGCTCAGCAGCAGCCGGAGCCGCCGCAGCAGCCGCCGCCCGCGTCGGGCGCCATCGACAGGGTCGTCGGTCGCGGCAGGTCGACCGGTCGAATCGAGTCGGCGCTCCAGTCGGTCGGCTTCGTGGCGCGGATGATCGCGCCGTGCATCCCGTCCGCGACGGCATGGGTGGCACTGACGTCGATACCCGCGAGGCCGACGGCCGTGAGGCCGGCCCGGTACTCCTCGAAGCTGAGGGCCCCGGCCACGCAGCCGGTGAAGCTGCCGCGACTCTCGCGTTCGGCCATGCTCAGGCCATCGTCGGCGACGACGTCGCTGATGCCGAGCCGGCCGCCAGGGCGCAGCACGCGGGCCACCTCCGCGAGGACAGCCGCCTTGTCAACGGACAGGTTGATGACGCAGTTGCTGATGACCACGTCGACCGACGCGTCGGGCAGGGGGATCGCCTCGATCCGGCCCTTGACGAAGGCCACGTTGGTCACGCCCGACTCGGCGGCGTTCCGTCGCGCGAGAGCGAGCATCTCGTCGGTCATGTCCAGGCCATAGGCGAACCCGGTCGGGCCGACGCGCTGGGCGGAGAGCAGGACATCGATTCCGCCTCCGGATCCGAGATCGAGGACGGTCTCGCCTTCGCGCAGCTCCGCCACGGCGGTCGGGTTGCCACAGCCGAGACTGGCCAGCACGGCCGCTTCGGGCAGGCTCTCGCGGCTGGCCAGGTCGTACAGGATCTCGCCGAAGACCGGGGTGCCTGTCGCGTCGCAGCAGGAGGCGGCGGCTTCCGACGCGTCATTCGCGCCATCGAGCACGGCCCGCGCGGCCTCGGCGTAGCGAGCCCGGACGGCGTCCGTGATGGCATCAGGCGAGTCGCCGGCAGGTCCCGCGGTGATCGGGGTCGTCGGCGTCAACATGCGACGCAGCGATCGTTCGTGGCCGAGCCGATCCCGATGGTGGCCAGAGCCGTCATCGCTGTCGAACGCAGCGAGTGCGTGGCCGAGGTGGACGGGGTGGCCGGGATCTCGGCGCGGGCGACGCGCAGGGCATGGGCGTGGACGCGGTCGAGCCGCTCTTCAGGCGTCTCGTAGCGGTTTCCGCCGGACATCATCCAGGCGATCGTTCGGTCGTGCATGACGACGGGGCCTCCAAGTGTGGCTGCGATGTATCGATTGATATCGATATTGAGGCTTGCATCGGACCTTGTCAATATCGACATTCGTCGATATGATGGCGCGACCATGGCACGAACGAAGACCACGACCCTGGACCCCGATGTCCGCCTGCTCGCGGCGCTCGCCGATCCGACCCGGCTGGCCATCGTGCGCCAACTGGCGGCCGACCAGGAGACCTGCGCCTGCGACTTCAGCGCGTGCTGCGACGTTCGCCAGCCGACCGTCTCGCACCACCTCCGGGTCCTGCGCGACGCCGGGATCGTGACCTCCGAACGGCGGGGGAACTGGATCTTCTACCGCCTGGCACCTGACGTGGCCAGCCGGCTCGCGGGGATCGCGACGGGTCTCGTCCCCGGAAGACTGATCCCGACGGCCGATCTTGTCGGGCGCCGACGCGGGACCGCCGACACGAAGGGCGACGCGGTCAGCGCTCCGGCCTGAGCGCGTCCGGCGGGATCAGCCAGCGGAGCATGCCGCCACCGGCTCGCAGTGGCCGACCGATCTCGATCCGTGCCAGCGCTCCTTTGCGCATCGGGACGCGGTCGGCGGCACACAGCTGCGCGACGAGATCGGTCAGGTCCGGGTCGTGCCCGACGAGGACCGGGCGCTCCGGGTCGCCATGATCCGCGAGGATCGCCTCGGTCGTGCGCACGTCCACGCCGTCGCCGAGCCGCTCGTCGATGGACATGGAGCAGCCCAGAAGACTCGCCACGATCTCGGCCGTCTGGGCGGCGCGGACCTTTGGCGAGCTCAGGATGCGGTCCGTGGCGAACCCGGTGTCGGTGAGGAAGCGGCCCAGGCGTTCGGCCTGCTGGCGGCCCTTGTCCGTCAGCGGACGCAGCGCGTCGGGCCCGTTCCAGGACGACGCGTCGCCGGCATGGGCGTGGCGCAACAGGTAGAGCGAGGTCATGCCGGCTGCCGGGCGGTGACGAGCGCGAACTGCTGGACGCGCCCAGCGATCTGGGTGAGCACGCGGCGGAAGACGGCCATGCGCTGTTCGTCAGTGCCGTCGGCCGCGGCAGGGTCCTCGTAGCCCCAGTGCAGGGACTCGTGCACCCCCGGGAAGACCGGGCAGACCTGCCGCGCCTGGTCGCACACCGTCACGACGTAGTCGAACGGCTGGTCGAGAAAGTCGGTGACCGACTTCGAGCGCGCGAATACCGCATCGATCCCGGCTTCCCCGAGGACGCGCAGGGTCAACGGGTTGATGCCCTTCGGCTCCGTGCCGGCACTGTGGACCTCGAACCGGTCGCCGCCGTGGTGACGCAGCAGAGCCTCGGCCATGACGCTGCGGGCGGAATTGCCGGTGCACACGAACAGCACGCGGATCGGTGCGGAGGCTGTCACGGGTTCAGATCCTCGACGTCGCCCGTGACGAGGTAGACGATGTCCTCGGCGATGTTCGTGGCGCGATCGCCGATCCGCTCGATGTAGTGCGAGGCGATGACGATCCGTGTCCCGCGCTCGACGTTCGCCGGATCCTGGCGCATGAGTTCGACGACCTCGTCGAAGGTGGCGTGATAGAGGCGATCGATCTCGTCGTCCTCGACCGCGATCGCCCTGGCGGCGACAGGATCCACATCCACCAGTGCCCGCAGCACGCCGTGGACGAGCACGGCGGCGCGCTCGGCCATCTCCGGCAGGTGCACGTCCTTGCGCAGCGGCGGTTCGGGTGCGAGCTTGATGACCTGTTTCGCGACAGATGAGGCGTGATCGCCGATGCGTTCGAGCTCGTAGGTCACGTGGTCGAGCGTGAGCAGGTAGCGCAGGTCCCGGGCGACCGGCTGTTGGGTGGCGATGGTGACGGCGATCAGCCTGGACACGCCCCGTTGCGCATCGTTGATCCGCGCATCGCCCTTGATGACGGACATGGCCAGGCTGGCGTCGTGGGCCGCCAGGGCCGCCGCGGCGGCACGGATCGCCTCCTCGACCAGGGCGCCCATGCGCAGGACGTCGTCCTTGATCGCCTGCTGCTCACGGTCGAGCGGGCTTCGCCGCGCCTGGGTGTGCGGCGGCGTCGTGTCCGGGACTGGCGAGTCGCGGTCGTCGTCGGTCCTGTCGCTCCCGGTTTCGTGATCGGTCATGTGGCCTCCGGACTCAACCGAACCGACCGGAGACGTAGTCCTCGGTCATCTGGTGCTGTGGGTTGGTGAAGATGCCGATCGTGGCGCTCTGCTCGACCACGTACCCGGCGCGGTCCTCGGCCATGTTCATGAACACGGTGAAGTCCGATGCGCGGGCCGCCTGCTGCATGTTGTGGGTGACGATGACGATCGTGTAGTCCCGCTTGATCTCGGCCATCAGGTCCTCGATCTGGAGCGTGGCTCTCGGATCGAGCGCCGAGCATGGCTCATCCATGAGGATGATCTCGGGCGATGTCGCGATGGCGCGGGCGATGCACAGCCGCTGCTGCTGGCCACCGGACAGCGACAGCCCGGACTGACGCAGCTTGTCCTTGACCTCATCCCAGATCGCGGCCCGTCGAAGGCTCTCTTCGACCAGCCCATCCAGATCGCCCTTGAAGCCCATCAGCCGCGGCCCGAACGCGACGTTGTCATAGATCGACTTGGGGAACGGGTTTGGCTTCTGGAAGACCATCCCGATGCGCCGCCGGACCTCGACCGGATCGACGCCAGAGGCGTACAGGTCCTGTCCCTGGTAGCGGATCTGCCCCTCGGTGCGCGCGCCCGGGATGAGATCGTTCATGCGGTTGACGGCCCGCAGGAGCGTGGACTTGCCACAACCGGACGGACCGATGAGGGCTGTGATGTGATGGGTCGGGATGTCGATCGAAACGTCCTTCACGGCACGGAACGCGCCGTAGTAGCAGGCGACGTCGCGCAACGACAGGATGGTCGCCAACGGCGGGGCGCCATGCCTGTCGGCGTCGGTGGTCAGGACATCGGTCACGGGTGCTCCCTGGGTCGGTGGGTCGATCATGGTCGCTTGTCGTAGCGGCTCCGCAACAGCACCGCGAAGGCGTTGGCGAGGAAGGTCACGACCAGCAGGACGATGATCGCCGCGGAGGTCAGCGCCCTGAACTCGTCCTGCGGCTTCCGCGCCCAGTCGTACACGATGACCGGCAGGGCGGTGTACGAGCCGCCGAACAATTCGCCGATCGAGCCGCCGCTGGAGAACGAGCCCAGCACCGCGCCGGCCACGATGAGCGGCGCGGTCTCCCCGAGCGCTCGGGACAGGGACAGCACCGTGCCGGTCAGGATGCCGGGCACGGCGGATGGCAGCACCAGACGCCGAACGACCTGCCAGCGGGAGGCCCCGAGGCCGTATCCCGCTTCGCGCAGTGCGTCGGGGACGGATCGGATCGCCTCGGCCGACGTGATGATGACGAGCGGCAGGATCAGCACCGCGAGCGTCAGGCCGCCACTGATGATGTTGCGTCCGTTGCCGATGCCGAGGGTGCTGAACGCGGCCACGAAGATGGCCAGGCCAAGCAGCCCGTACACCACCGACGGGACGCCGGCGAGGTTGCGGATGTTGATGTCGATGAAGCGGGTGACGAGGTTGGCGGCGGCGTATTCCTCGAGGTAGACGGCCGTGAGGATCCCGATGGGGAAGGCCACCAGCGCGACCATCACGGCGAGCAGTGCCGTGCCGATGAGTCCCTGGAGCACACCGGCATGGGCCGGGTTGCTCGACAGCGAACCCGTCAGGAAATCGACGCCGCGCTCGGCAAAGACGGGCATCCCGCGGCTCAGCTGGTCGCTGATGAGGATCCCGAGCACCGCCAGTGAGAAGAGAAGGCTGAGCAGCAGCACCGTCGAGAACGCGGTGCCGAGGAGGTCCGGCGTCGTCCGCTGCAGGGAGCTGCGGATGACGGGGGCGGTGACGGATCGCGGCGTGCTCATCGGTCGCTCTAGTACCGCTGCCGGGTGCGCCGGACGAAGACGTCGCCCAGGACGTTCAGGCCCAGGGTCATGACGAACAGGACGAAACCCAGGAAGAACAGGCTCAGGAAGGCCGCGTCCGCGCCCACCACGTTGTCCGAGCCTGTGGCAAGCGATGCCATCGCGGCGGTCAGGGTCTGTCCGGGCCCAAGGGGATCCAGTGTGAACAGCGAACCGCCCGTCGCACCCGCCGCAACGGCGACGACCATCGTCTCACCGACCGCCCGCGACACGGCGAGGATGAGCGCGGCCACGATGCCGGAGATAGCTGCTGGGAGGACGACGCGGGCGCTCGTGGTCAGCCGACGCGCACCCAGGCCGTACGACGCCTCCCGCAGACCGCGCGGCACGGCCCGCATCGCGTCCTCCGACACGGAGGCGACGAGCGGGATCGTGAGGATGCCGACGCCGATGCCGGCCGCCGCGAGACTGAAGGCGGTGGGTGCCCCAAGGAAGGCCTCGACGATGTTCGGGCCGATCCATGTCAGGGCGAAGAACCCGAGCACGACGCTCGGGATCCCGGCCAGGATCTCCAGGATCGGCTTGACCACGTTCCGTGTTCGTGGCGCCGCGTACTCCGACAGGTAGATCGCGGACAGGAGCCCGATCGGTGCGGCCAGGAGGATGGCGATCGCCGTGACGATGAGCGTGCCCGCCAGCACGGTCGGGATGCTGAACAGGCCGCGCCGCGGGAACCAGCCGACCGCAAACAGGTCACCGATCTCGATCTTCGAGATGAACTCGATCGCCTCGAAGACGAGGGACCCGACGATGCCTGCACTGATGAGGACCGAGACGAGCGCCGCGCCGATCAGGACCGCGCGCACGGCGCGTTCGTTCCTGCGGCGGTCCGCCGAACCCTGCAGGAAGCCCGGTCGGATCGTGTCGGTGTCGTTGGTCAATGGGTGCCTCACCACGCTGGCGTTTCCCGAAGTCTAGCGGGGGAATGGGACAGGACCGGTCGGGCTTCCGAGCGTGCCAGACCGGTCCTGGGAGGAGAGAACGGGCTCTACCGTGCGGCCCAGGCCGCCTGGCTCGCGCCCAGGGACTCGGCCGTGAGCGGGACGTAGGGCACGGTCTCGAGGACCGTGTCGATCGTCCCGTCAGCGAGGTAGTAGTCGACGTACGCGGCAACGGCGGGGTTGTCGGTCGCCTTGGCCTTGTTCACGTAGATGTACAGGTCGCGCGAGATCGGGTACTCCGCGCTGGCGATGGTCTCGGCCGTGGGGGCGACGCACGTGCCACCCGCGTCCTTTGAGATCTCGAGGGCCTTGACCTTGTCGAGGTTCTCCTCGTAGAAGGCGAAACCGACCCAACCGAGCGAGGTGTCGGCTCCGGCGATCCCTTCGATGATCGCGTTGTCATTGGCCGAAGCGGTGTAGTCCGGACGCGTCGTGGCGTCCTGGCCACGGGCCTCCGCCGACTTCTGGATCACGATCTCGACGAAGCTGTCGAAGGTGCCGGACTCCTCGCCCGGGCCGGTGATCGTCAGCGGCGCGTTTGGCAGGACCGTCGGCGAGCCGAGCTCGGTGGCGATGGCCTGGCCGTCGGACCAGCTGCTGAAACCGATCGACTCAGGGCCGATGAGGGCGTACAGGTCGGCGAAGCTCAGGCAGGTGACTGCGCTGTTCGCCGGCGAGGTGAGGACGCTGATGCCGTCGATCGCGACCTTCAACTCGACGTACTCGACGCCGGTGTCCGCACACGACGCGGCCTCTTCGTCCTTGATCTTGCGGGAGGCATCGCTGATGTCCGTCTCGCCGGCGCAGAAGCGCTTGAACCCGTCGCCGGTGCCTTCGCCGGTCACGGTGTAGTTGAAGTCCGGGTTCGCCTTCTTGAATGACTCGGCGACGCCGGTGGAGATCGGCTCCACGGTCGAGGAGCCGGCCACGACGATCGAATCTCCGGAGCCGCCGCTCGTCGGATCGGTGGTCGCTCCCGTACCGCCGCTACAGGCGCCGATGGCGAACGCCACCACCAGTGCGAGGGCGCCGATGCGCGTCGGGTTCGTGATCGTCACGCGGTGATTCCTCCTGGGGGATGCGCCGTCGTGGCGCTCTGGGTTGGGACAGGCCTCCCTGCTTGACAACCCGAACCCTCAGGTCGTGGCATCAACGCGTGATATCCGCCGCGTTAAGGCTCCGTTAATCCGCGCTCCACTCGATCAAGGTGTGGTGCCGACGCCCTCGTGCACATCCGCGTCGCCGACCTGGAGGCGGACAGCACCGCCGGCCCGTCGATTCGGATCAGATGAGTCTCCCGAGCGTGAGGCCGAGGACGACCGCGACCATGCCGATCGCCACGGAGCCGACGAGGTTGAGCATCGCCATGCCCACAGCGCCGCCCTCGATGAGGCGCCAGGATTCGAGCATGTAGGTCGAGAACGTCGTGTACGCCCCGATGAAGCCGATGAGTACCGGCCCGCGTATCTCGGCGGGCAGGATCGCCCGCTCCGCGCTGAGCGCGAACAGCAGCCCGAGCAGGAAGGAGCCAGTGAGGTTTACCGCCAGCGTCCCGAACGGGAAGCTGGACGTGGTGCGTTCGGCGATCGCGCCGTCGATGAGATATCGGGTCACGGCGCCTGCGAATCCGCCGATCCCGATGAGGATGAGTGGCATGACGCCTCCAGCGATCGAGTGAAGCATGCCGCACCGCCAGCGACGCCGTCTCGACCGCAAGCGACTGTTCTGCCACCATCAGCGCTCGAGGTGCTCGGAGCGAAGGAGAGATCGATGGCGCGAAAGCGGAAGCAGGGTGGCGCGAGCGGCGTGCTCGAGACGATGACCGATGCGGTCACGCCCGTCGCGGACAAGGCGGCACGGCGTCTGCGCAAGCTGGAGCGCGAGTTGTCGGCAGCGCGTGACAAGGAGTTCAAACGGCTCCAGCAGCTTGGGAAGGCCCAGCGGAAACATGGTGGCAAGGCGGTCACCAAGCGTCGTAAGCAGGCCGAGCGGGCCGCGGATGAGGTCGCGACCTTGATCGGGCGGTTCGGGCAGCGTCTCAGCCAGGCCGCCGGATCCGCAGCGGGGGCCGCAGCAGGAGTCGCCGGAGCCGCTGGCGCGGCCGGCGCTGCCGCCATCGCCGCGGCGACGACCCGCAAGGCGGCAACCACCCGCAAGCCCGCCGGCGCGAAGCCCGCGCCGACCAAGCCCGCTGCGACCCGCAAGGCGGCAACCACCCGCAAGCCCGCCGGCGCGAAGCCAGCCGCGACCAAGCCAGCCGCGACCAAGCCCGCTTCAACGCGCGCCCCCGCCGCCAAGCCAGCTGCGACCCGCAAGCCCGCTGCGACCCGCAAGCCCGCGGCCGCGAAGCCCGCGGCCGCCAAGCCCGCTGCGACCCGCAAGCCCGCCGTCAGGACGCCGAGGTCCTCAGCGGGCGGCGGCGGTACCGGGGCCACAAGCTGATCCAGCAACTCACCCGGGTCCGATCGCGATCCCGCGGCGGGTGACAGCGTGAACGCTGATCCGCGAATCGGTGCGTCGGTCGACCTCGGGTCGACGTCCGTCCATCTCCTGGTCGCCGAGATCGTCGGTCATCGCCTTGAGCCGCTCCTCGATGAGTCTGCGTTCCTTGGCCTCGGCGTGGCCATCGACGATCGAGCCCATCTCGGTGCAGACGCACGGGCGGAGCTCGCCGCCACGCTCGCCGGATACGCCGCGACCGCGCGCCGGCTGGGTGCCACGACGATCACGTTGATGGGGACCGAGCCGATCCGGCGAGCCGCCGACGCCCCCCGCATCGTGGCCGAAGTGGAGGCGGCGACCGGCGTCCCGCTCCACGTGCTCAGCCACGAAGAAGAGGCCTTCCTGACGCTCATCGGTGTCACGCAGGGCCGGCCGGTCCGGCAGGAGACCCTGGTCGTGGACATCGGCGGCGGCAGCTCCGAGTTCTGCGTCGTGGCCGAGCGCGGCCACGCTCGGGCGTCCGGCCTTCGCCTGGGGTCCAACCGCCTGACGTCTCGGTTCGTCCGGCACGATCCACCCACGGCCGACGAGATGGCCGCGATGCGCGCCGCCGCGGACCAGGCGATGGTGGGTGCCATCGCCGCGCATCCCGCGGAGCTTATCGGCGTCGGCGGAACGGCATCGAACCTGCTGAAGGTCGCCCCAGGCGGGGTCGAGGACCGGATCCTCACCCGCGACCGCCTCGCGGACGCCACGGCCGGCCTGCTCGAGCGTCCGGCCGCCGAGACGACCGAGCGATTCCGGGTCAACCCGCGGCGGGCGCCGTTGTTGCCGGCAGGGGCCGCCATCGTCGATGCGCTGCTGCGCCGCTATGCGCTCACGGAGTTGCGGGTATCCGACGCCGGCCTGCGCGAGGGCGCGATCCTCATCGCCGACCATGTCGGCCGGTCATGGCGCGACCGGCTGGAAGCGCTCGCACACGGCTGGCGCGACGCCGACACGGGCGACGCCGTCGGTTAGAGCTCGGCGACCACCCGTCCGAGGGCGCGGCGGAATCGAAGCCCGGAGGCGCCGCGCCAGGTCGGTCCCATCGTCCGTCGCAGTCGCGCGACCTCTCGCTCACGATCCACGAGATAGCGACCGATCGCGGCGCTTTCCAGCGAGCTGAGATCGCCCGCGTGATCGACCAGGAACGTCCTCGCCATCGATGCGGTGACGTCGGCGTCGTTCATCAGGCCGAGGTGGTCCTGCAGCGCCGTGACACGCGCGATCAGCGTGGAGACCTCCGGACCGAGCGCCTCGCGCGTGAACTCCATCGAGTAGCGAAGCCATTTGGCCGCGATGCGCAGGTCGTGCAGCGTCTCGACATCGGCCCAGCGCAGGACGGGCTCGTACCCACGCAGTTGCTCGTAGGCGTTCCAGATGCGCGATGGCGCCGTGTCGCGGACCCGATGCGGCTGCACCGGACCGACCGGCAGCGCGAATGCACCCTCTGTCCGCACGAAATCGCGGTAGTCGTCGAGCCACCGGCGATATCCGTCCGAATCGAGCTCCCGAAGCAGGAGGATCCGGGCGTCGTCGCGATGCGCGCGCCACGCACCCAGCAACGGCTCCATGGCACGCTGTTCCGGAACCGGCAGGTCTGCCCGATACAGGTCGGCGGCCTCGAGCTGGACGTCCAGGTCGCGGACCGCACCCAGCCGCGAGGCGATGTCGCGCAGTCCCGTCCGATACCGACGCGTCCGGCCCGGGCGGAACGCCGACCCGAAGACACGCCACGCCGCGCGCTGCCGCCGGGTCGCCACGCGCATCTTGTGCAGATTCTCGGCCACCTCGCCGGTTCGGGTCCCGGCCTCGTAGTCGAGCATCCTGGCGAGGTGGAAGCGCAGGACCTTGCGCCCGGCCTCCGCGACGTGATCCTCGGGCAGCACGCCGGGGGTCTTGCCGACGGACAGTGACGGGATCTCCAGCGGCGTGGCGGTGTCGATCACCGGCCGCGCATCACCAGCCGGCGCGCCATCGACGGCGGCGGACGACGTACGAGCGGCGTCGATGGCGGCCATCGCCTGATCAAGCTTGCTCGATGTCGCACGGCGCAGGCCTTCCGTGCCGTCGAGGACGGCCGCCACCACGGTGAGCGCCGCCTCCTCTCCGCTGACGAGTTCCGCCTCGAGCTCCGTGAACCGCTCGAGGACGAGATCGCCGGCCATGATCTCGACCCGGTCGAGGCTGAGCTCGACCGTCGCGGCATCGGACGCGTAGCGGCGCCGGAGACGACGCTGGCGGATGGTCACGAGGTGGGTCAGCGGCGCGTCGCCGACGTGCTCGATGACCAGGGCACGCGCGTCGGACGCAGGCCAGTCGGCGGGCGGCGCCACGTCGTCGGCCGGGCCCTCGATCTCCTCCCGGCGCGCAGCGCCACCGGCGGCAGCGACGCGCGTCAGCGACTTGACCGAGACGAGCGTCGAGTCGGCCAGGCGCCGCAGACGGACGGCATACCCCGCGCGTGACAGTGCCCCGTCGGCGGTGTCGACGTAGCGGTCCGACATCTCCACCGCGCGGGCGGGCTCGTCCTCGGCCGCCAGCGATCCGAACCGCTCGGTCGTGAGGACAGCCTCCCCGGCGGCTGCATCGTCGACGCGGAACTTCAACTCGATCTCGACTGGTCGCTTGGCTGCCTTGCGCTCCGCCTTGGTGCCGCGCTTCACGCCCGCGGATCCAGCGAGCCCGCGCCCTCGCCGGGCCGCCGCGGGACAGATGCGATCGATCCCATCTCCAGGGCCCGGGCCTTGAGCGTCTCGTGCGTGTCGATGGTGCCCTCCGTGCCAGTCAGGACCTCGGTGCGGACCCACGTCGCGTCCGACGTGAGCTGCCAGGACCGGCGGTCGTCGGCCAGCATCAGCTCGATGATCTCCGACAGGCGCTCGCGGGCATCGTGATCCTCGACCGGGACGACGGCCTCGACGCGGCGATCGAGATTGCGGTCCATGAGGTCCGCCGATCCGATGTACCAGTCGGCGTCGCCGCCGTTGCGGAACCCCCAGATGCGCGAATGCTCGAGGAATTCGCCGATGATCGAGCGCACGCGGATCCCGTCCGAGATCCCGGGCAGGCCCGGCTGCAGCGAGCAGGCGCCGCGCACGATCAGCTCGATGGGCACCCCCGCCTGCGAGGCTCGATAGAGCGCCTCGATGGCCGGCCCGTCGACGATGGCATTGGTCTTGACCACGATCCCTGCGTCGCGTCCGGCCGCGGCATGGGCGACCTCGCGATCGACGAGCTCGAGGAAGCCTGCGCGCATGCTGTGCGGCGCCACCAACAGGCGCTTGAACGTACGCTGGCGTGACAGGCCGGTGAGCACGTTGAACAGGTCGGTCACGTCCGAGCCGATCTCTGGCCGCGACGTCAGCAGGCCGAGGTCCACGTACAGGCGGGCCGTCTTCTGGTTGTAGTTCCCGGTCCCGATGTGGACGTAGCGCCGCAGGCCGGATCCTTCGCGGCGAACCACGAGCGAGGTCTTCGAGTGGGTCTTGAGCCCGACCAGGCCGTACACGACGTGCGCGCCGGCTCGCTCCAGCTTGCGCGCCCAGATGATGTTCGCTTCCTCATCGAAGCGAGCCTTGATCTCGACCAGGACGACGACCTGCTTGCCGCGCTCCGCGGCACGGATGAGCGACTGCACGATGGGCGAGTCGCCGGAGGTCCGGTACAGGGTCTGCTTGATGGTCAGGACATCGGGGTCGTCGGCCGCCTGGGCGATGAACCGCTCGACGGACGCCGAGAACGAGTCGTACGGGTGGTGTACGAGGATGTCGCCGCTGCGGATCGCGGCGAAGACGTCGGCCTCCTCGTCCTCGTCGGGCGGCATGAGGCGGGCCGGCGTGACCGGGATCCACGGCGTCGATTTCAGATCCGGTCGATCGAGTTCGACGATCCGCCACAGGGCGGTCAGGTCGAGCAGACCGCCGACCTCGTAGCAATCCTCGGCATCGAGGCCAAGGCCGCGCTGGAGCAGCTCGCGGGTCGCCTGCGGCATCGAGCGTTCGACCTCCAGGCGCACCGCTTCGCCGAAGCGGCGACGTCGAAGCTCCTCCTCGATCGCCATGAGCAGGTCGTCGGCCTCGTCCTCCTCGATGGCGAGGTCTGCGTTGCGGGTCACCCGGAACATGTGGGTCTCGACGACGTGCATGCCGGTGAACAGATCGGCCAGGTTGGCCGCGATGACCTGATCGATCGGCACGAAGCGATCGGGTTCCACTTCGAGCAGACGCGGCAGGATCTGGGGCACCTTGACCCGGGCGAAGACGCGCTCGCCGTTGTCAGGATCGATGAGGCCCACCGCGATCGACAGGCTGAGCGTCGAGATATACGGGAACGGGTGTCCCGGATCCACCGCCAGCGGCGTCAGGACAGGGAAGATCTCGTCGAGGTAGCGCTGGCGCAGCGCGGCGTGGTGCTCCGGGATGCTTGCGTAGTCCACGATCTCGACGCCTTCACGGGCGAGCTCGCCGCGGAGCTGCAGGAAGATCGCTGAATGGTCCGCCACGACCTCGACGACCCGCTCGCGAGCCGCGGTGAGCTGCTCGGCAGGGGTGCGGCCGTCGGCGGCGCGCGTCGTGGCGCCAGCCTCGATCTGTTGCCGCAGACCGGCGATTCGGACCTGGAAGAACTCATCGAGGTTGTTCGCGAAGATCGCCAGGAACTTGGCCCGCTCCAGCAGGGGGTTCCGATGGTCGCGCGCCTCGTGCAGCACCCGGGCGTTGAACTCGATCCACGAGAGCTCCCGGTTCAGGTACGGAAGTTCTGTCGGCACCCGCGGGGCCCGGCGTGCCCGCGGCGCCGGGGCGCGCGAGGCCAGGGGAGCGGCGGCTGCTGGATCGACTGCGGCCATCGGGGTGGATCGGGCTCCTGAGCGACATGAACGCTGACGTTCCGCGCGCGTGTGCGAGCACGGCCGTGCGTGGGACTGGCCGGCGAGGATAGCACGGGCCGAGACGAGCCCCGGACCGCGGGGTGGGTCCGGCGGGGCCGCGGGGCGGCCGTGGCCTGGCGAGTCAGGCGCTGTCGGTCAGGCGTGCTCGGCGTGGGTCCCGGCGGCAGGCGGCCGCTCGCCGTTCGGGTCGGCGTGCCGACGCGCGGCGCAGGTCGCGCATGGGCATCGATCGCGCAGCATGGTGAACGTGTAATAGCCGGTCTTGTGCCCATCGGCCCAGTGCGGGGAGACGGCGTAGTTCCCCACGAGATGCAGATCCGTGAGCTGGGTCTGCTCGGGGGTCAGGGTCGGCGCGCTGTCCAGCCAGCCGGGCATGCCAGCTTCGCCGCGGCAGTACGCACACGGGCACATCCACCGCAGGGACACCATGTCGAAGACGGTCTCGTGCTCATCGGCCCAGCCGATCGTGAGGGTCCCGGCCGCGCGGTCGGCGTGGATGGCTCGGGCGGTGGTCCTGGCGGTGTCGGCGGCTGGGACGGTCATGCCCGGATTGTCGCACGCCCTCCCTGCCGGAGCGCCCGCGAGAACGGGCCGCTCGGCCATGCGCATCACCTCAGGCGGTCGGCGATGATGGTTGTGATGTCGATGCAGCGGACTGGAGAGGCCGAACCGATCGAGCCGAACAAGCCGAACAAGCCGATCGAACCGATCGAGCCGATCAAGCCGATCGAGCCGATCGAGCCGCACCTGCGCTCCGCGTCGGCGGTCGCGGCGGGACTCCGCGTGGACCCGGGACGGGGACTGTCCGGCGACGAGGTGGCGGCACGGGCCGCGGCGGCCGGTCCGAACGAACTCGAGCCGGCTCGACGCGAGTCCGTGCCGGGCATGATCCTGGAGGCCGCCACCGAGCCGTTCGTGCTGCTCCTGCTTGCCGCTGGCATCGGCGCGATCCTGCTCGGGGAGATCCGCGACGGCCTGTTCGTGCTCATGGGGCTCATCCCCATCATCGGTGCGGACGTCGTCACCGAATTCCGCGGTGAACGTGCCCTCGAGGCGCTGCGCGACGCGGCCGCGCCTGTGGCCACGGTCCGGCGCGACGGCGCGACGTCCGAGATCCAGGCCGGCAAGCTCGTACCCGGCGACATCGTCCTGCTGCGGGCCGGGGATCTCGTGCCGGCCGACCTCCGTCTGCTCGTCGCCGATCGACTGCTGCTCGATCGCAGCGCGCTGACCGGGGAATCCGTGCCGGACGCCGGCGCCATCGCGGCGGACCCGAGCGGCACGCCGCTCGCCGAACGCCGCGCGATGGCCTACGCGGGCAGCCCCGTCGTCGGTGGCCGCGGAACGGGCGTCGTCGTCGCGATCGGCACCGCGACCGAAGTCGGTCGGATCGCCGGTGGACTCGGCACGGTCGAGCGCCGCCGCTCGCCGCTCCAGGCAGAGCTCGATCGACTAGTCCGCATCCTCCTGGTCCTGGCCATCGTTCTGATCGCGATCGTCGTGTCCCTCGGGTTCCTGCGCGGCCAGCCAGCCGGGGCGAATGTCCTTGCGGGGATCTCCGCGGCGATCGCAGCCATCCCGGAGGAACCACCGATCCTGCTGGCCGTACTGTTGGGACTCGGCGCATTCCGACTGCTCCGCCGCGGGGTCCTCGTCCGGCGGCTCAGCGCCGAGGAGACCCTCGGGGCGGTGGACCTCATCGTCACGGACAAGACCGGGACCCTGACCCGGAATCGCCTCGAGGTCGCGACGGTCTGCACGCTGGACGGTTCGCTGGACGCTGGCTCGGAACGGTCCGTCGTCCTGGAGCATGCACTCCGCGCCGAGGACGATGCGTGGCTCCGCCGGTCCGGTGCCGTTCCAGGGTCGTTCACACGGGCGTTGCTGGAGGCGCTGGAGACGGCGGGTCACGTGCCGGATCTCGACCCGGCCGAGGTCGAGGACGTCGAGCCAGTAACTGACGGACGGCGCTATGCCAGGACGGTGACCCGCGATGGCGTCGTGCGGCTGCTCGGCGCCCCGGAGGCGGTCATCGCGGCGACCGCCGTTGACGACGCGGACCGTCGCGCCTGGCACGAGCTGGTCGGGGATCACGCGAGGTCAGGGCAACGGGTCGTCGGTCTGGCCGTTGGGAGGCGGGATGGAGCGCCGGTCATGACGGCGCTCATCGGGTTCGCCGACCCATTGCGAACCGGGATCCGCGAGGCATTCGCCACGGCTGGAGCGGCCGGCATCTCGACGATCGTCGTCACCGGCGATCACCCGGCCACCGCGGCGGCCATCGCCGAGGCCGCCGGACTGCATGGTCCCGACGGCGACGTGGCGCTCGGCGACGACCTCGACCTGCTCGATGACGCGGCACTGACGGCGCGGCTGCCGAGCCTGCATGTGATCGCTCGCTCGACGCCCAGCGGCAAGGAGCGACTGGTGCGCCTGGCGCGCGCCGCGGGTCGGACCGTCGCGGTCACCGGTGACGGCGTCAACGACGCACCGGCGCTCCAGCGTGCCGATGTCGCGGTGGCCATGGGTTCCGGGACGGCGGTCGCCAAGGGCGCCTCCGACCTGGTGCTCGGCGACGACGCGTTCTCGACCCTGCTGTACGGGCTGGCGGAGGGTCGGCGGATCGTCGACAACGTCCAGAAGGGTCTGGTCTTCATCATCTCGACCCACGTCGCCCTGCTCGGGTTCATCCTCATCGCCACGATCGCCGGCTTCCATCAGCCGCTGCTGCCGCTCCAGATCCTGTGGATGGAGCTGTTCATCGACCTGTCGACCTCGATCGCGTTCGAGCGCGAGGCGCCCGAGCCCGACCTGATGCGCCGTCCGCCCCGCCGGCGCGACGTGCCGCTGCTCGACAACGGCCTGCTTGGCCGGATCGTGCTCGCCGGTGGCTTCTCCGCGGTCGCGGCGCTCGGCATCATGCTCGCCGCTCCGGGCGATGCGGAACATGTCCGCTGGTTCGCATACACATCGCTCGTCGTCGCACAGGTCGTTCGAGCGTATGCCAACCGCAGCCTCCAGACGCCGATCCATCGTCTGGCATCGAATGGGGTGCTGCTCGGGGCCGTGATCCTCGTGATCCTCATCACCGTCGCGATCCCCTTCGTGCCGCTGGCCGCCGAGGCGTTCCGCGCCACGCCGCTGGACCCCGGGGAGTGGCTGGTCATCGCAGCCATCGCGCTGGCCCCCGCGTTGTTCGCAGAAGGGGTCCGTGCCAGGTTCCACGCTCGTTGGGTGGCCTGAGGGGACTCAGCCGGCCCGGCCGGCCCCGCCGCCCCGCTCGCCGGCCGGCCGCGCCCCGCTGCGCCCCGCTGCGCCCCGCTGCCGCCCCGACCCCCAGCCCCGGACCATCGGGTCAGCGGCGGAACGGCAGATGCCGGGCTATCCTCGGACTCGTGACCCTCGAGATCGACCACATCACGAAACGCTTCGCCCAGACCGTCGCACTCGACGACCTTGCCTTCGAGGTGCCGCGCGGCCGGATCTTCGGCTTCCTCGGTGCCAACGGGGCCGGCAAGACCACGACCATGCGGATCTGCCTCGGGATCCTCGAGGCAGACGCCGGCTCGGTTCGATGGGACGGCCAGCCGACGGCCGGGTTGCCGCGCCGGACCTGGGGCTACCTGCCCGAGGAGCGCGGGCTCTATCCGCGCATGCCCGTCATCGACCAGCTGGTCTACTTCGCCTCGCTCTACGGCATCGCCCCCGAGCGGGCTCGGACGCAGGCGTTCGGCTGGCTCGAGCGGTTCCGCATCCCTGACTACGCGACCCGCCGTGCCGGTGAACTGTCCAAGGGCAACCAGCAGAAGGTCCAGTTCATCGCCGCGGTCCTGCACGAACCCGACGTCCTGCTCATGGACGAGCCGTTCACGGGGCTCGATCCGGTCAACCTTGCGCTCCTCCGCGCCGCACTCGTCGAGTTGCGCGATCAGGGCCGCACGATCGTCTTCTCGACCCACCAGATGGAGGCCGCCGAGGCGCTCTGCGAGGCGGTTGCCATCGTCGATCACGGGCGTCTCGTGGCATCCGGCACGCTCGGCGACCTCAAGCGCGCCTCGCGAGCGCACACCGTTCGCCTGGGCGTGGAGGGCGAAACCCTGCCGTCATGGCTGACCAGCCTCCACGGCGTCGTCCTGGCGCGGCCGGGCGCTGGCTACGCCGAGCTCGAGCTCCGGGCCGACGTCGATCCGACGAGTGTGCTGGCCGCAGCCGTCGCGCGCGGCGCCCGGGTCAATCGATTCGAGGTCGCCGAACCGTCACTGGAGGCCATCTTCATCGAGAAGGTCGGGCGCTCGGCGGACGCCGAGGACGATGGACCCATCGCCGCCGCCCCGGATCTCGCCATCATCGAGGGCGCCGCCTGACATGGCGCGACACGACCCGCTGCTGCCGAATGCGCTGATCGTCGCGCGTCGCGAATACCGCGATCGGACACGCAGCCCGCTGTTCGTCGCGTCCACGATCGTGCTCATGCTGCTCGCCATCGGGGTGGCGATGACGCCGATCACCATCAGCTATCTGGACCGGGGTCAACAGACCCAGATCGATGTCGTCGCCGCGGACGGCGAGCTCCGCGCGCGGGCCGTCGCAGTCCTCGACAGCGTGCTCAATGCGCCACCGACCGGCGCGACGCCGGACGAGTTCCGCCCGCCATTCCAGATCGATGCAGCGTCGGCGACCGATGCCGAAGCGCGGCTGGCCGGTGGCCGGATCGACGGGATCCTCGTGGTCGAGCGCCTCGCCAGCGGCCAGCTCTCCGCGCGCTATCGGACCAACGGGATCCCGAACGCCGAGCGGACCCAGCTGGTCAGCATCGCGGCCTTCGGTCTCGGCGTGCTGGACTGGAGCGCGAGGCTGCCGCCGGGCGCCTTCGCCGAACCCTTCCAGACCCCCGCCTTCGATATCGAGCCGGTGGATGCCCCCACGGGTGGCGGTGGTGCCCCGATCGATGCGCGCGAGCTCGCCAGCCGGACCTTCCTCGGCACCGTGTTCATCGTGCTGATGTTCATCTCGATCCTGATCTACGGCATGTGGGTCGCGACCGGCGTCGCCACCGAGAAGAGCAGTCGCGTCATGGAGCTGATGATCAGCGCCGCCTCGCCGCGCCAGCTCGTCCTGGGGAAAGTGGCGGGGATCGGCGGTGCCGGGCTGACGCAGTACCTCGCCGTGGCCGTGCCGGCACTCGTCGTCCTGGCGCTCCAGGACCGGCTCGCGTCGGCGATCCTGGGTCCGTCGGGAGCGAGCGGTGTGCCGACCGGCGCGCTCACGCCCACGCTGCTCCTGGCCTACGGGGTCTTCTTCATCCTGGGGTTCACCCTGTTCGCCTTCGTGTACGCCGCGGTCGGCTCGTACGTCAGTCGCCCGGACGACCTCCAGACCCTGTCACTCCCGCTCAGTCTGCTGGCGATGACCGGCTATCTCGTCGCCCTGCCGATCCTGCTCAGTGGCGGCGGGGGACCGATCTCGCGCCTCGCCTCCCTGCTGCCACCGTTCAGCCCCTTCGCGATGCTCGCGCGGGTGATGACCGGCAACGTGCCGACGTGGGAACTGGTGCTGTCACTCGTCCTCCTTGTCGGATTCGTGATCGTGATCGCGACGGTCGCCATCCGGGTCTACGCCGCGGGTGTGCTGCTGTACGGCCAGCGACCGGGGCTACGTGCGTTCATCTCCGCGGCGCGCCGGGCAGGCTCCTAGGTCGGAGGCGCCAGGCGCCAGACCGTCCCCGATCAAGATCCGAGGTCGAGCGGTAGCCGGCTGAGCAGGGCGAGCACCGGTGCCGTCGCGGCGCCATCGGCTGCCGGCTCCGCGGGCGCCGCGGCCAGTTCGGCATCTGGCACATCGCCGGCGCGGGCCGGGATGAACCGCCACAGCCGGGACCGGACACCGGGCAGGTACGGACCCTGCCGCTGACGGGCCATCATCCCGGCGAGGCCCTGCGCCACGATCGCGTCGAACAGCGCGCGACCCTCGGTCGCGATGGCCGGGACGGCCACGACCTCATCACCGGGCCGCAGGATCCGACGCAGTGCCGCTCGCCGACGCACGAGGGGCTGTCCGAGCAGCGACCGGCCATCGAGGTGGACGAGGTCGAATGCGAGGAACGCCACGGATCGCCCTGGATCGCCCCGGAGGCGGACCGCCAGCGCAGCCGGATCCGCCCGACCCTCGGCATCGACCACGACGATCTCGCCATCCAGGACGGCTGAGCGCGCGGCGACCCGGACACCAGTGCCCGCGAGCTCGGGGAGTACTGCGCTGCGGTCCACGCCGTCGGCGTCGATGACGCGGACCGCGCCCGAACCAGCCACGTCCGCCGGTCCGATCGCGAGCATCGCCCGTTCGCCGCCCCACCACGGCTCGAACAGGTGATCGGCCGAATCGAACGCCTCGGGCAGTGGGTAGGCGCGCATCGGCGACACCGACGGCACCTCTGGCAGGCGATCCGCCGCCGCGTCCAGGGGCAGGGCGAGCTGGTCGGTCATGGCAGGCCCGATGGTACGCCGACGCTCGATGGACACCACGGCGCGAGGCGCCGCTACACTCCCGCTCATGCCTCGAGGACCGCGCCCCGACGACCTGTACCGCCTGCGGATCGCGACCGATCCACGTCTGTCACCCGACGGCCGCTGGGTCGTCGTCACGATGCAGACCGTCGCTCCAGGCTTCGACGGGTACCGCAACGCCGTGTGGCTCGTCTCGACGGAGGCGAGTGGCCCGGAGCCTCGGCAGCTCACGATGGGTGCCCGCAGCGACCGGGACGCCCGGTTCTCCCCCGACGGGACGACGCTCGCGTTCCTGTCTGACCGCCGGCCCCTGGTCGAGGAGGAACCGACCCGCGGCAAGGCGAAGGACCGGGAGGACACCAGTCAGGTCTACCTGCTCCCCATGACGGCCCCCGGCGGCGAGGCACGGCGCCTGACCGACCTGCCGCGCGGCGTGTCGGGCTTCGCCTGGTCGCCGGATGGCTCACGCCTGGTGGTCCAGTCCGCCTCGGTCGGGGCCACGTACGAGGAGGATCGCCGCCGCCGGCGCCTGGACCCACCCACGCCATCCGCCACGCCCGCGGCTGCGTCCCCGCCACCATCCGACTACCGGTTCGTCGATCGCCTGGGCTACATGCTGAACGGGCCGGGGATGATCGACGACCGAGTCGAGCATCTGTGGCTCGTCGATAGCGCGACGGGTGCTGCGGAGCGGCTGACGGACGGTCCGGTCTCCGACATCGACCCTGCCTGGAGCCCCGACGGGACGCGCATCGCCTTCGCCGCGAATCGCCACCGCGACCATGACCTGCGGTTCCGTGAGGCGATCTTCGTGATCGACATCGTCTCGCGGGCGACGACCGCGATCACGGGTGGCCCGCAGTCGGTCTTCGGGCTCCCGACGTGGCTGCCCGACGGTCGCACCGTCGCGGCGCTCGGCTACAAGCTGCGGGGACGCGCAGGGATCCGCGCCGACATCTGGCTGTTCGCCGCCGACGGCAGCGAGGCGCAAGCCGCCGGCGGCCGCAACCTCTCCGCGCCCCATGACCTGATGCCCGGCTCGACCTTCAACAGCGATGTCCAGCCGACCGAGACGACCCGCCTGTGGATCGCCCCGGACGGGCGGTCGATCACGTTCAGCGCACCGATCGACGGCGCCTACGAGCTGTGGCGGCTGGCCATCGAGGACGGCGCCGTGACGCGCCTGACGACCGGTCCGCACGTCATCTCCGGGTGGGACGCGGCCACGCCCGGCCATGGGGGTCGGCCACGCCTCGTCTATCTCCGCTCGACGGCGACGGCGCCGGCCGACATCTGGTTGCTCGATGGCACGACATCGCGCCGCCTCACCTCGTTCAATGACGGCGTCCTGTCCGAGCTCGAGTTGCGTCAGCCGGTGGAGCGACACGTCACGGTCGAGGGCCGCGACATCCAGGGTTGGCTGATCCCCGCCGCCGCGGGCCGCCAGCCGCTCGTGACCGAGATCCATGGCGGACCCCACACGCTCTACGCCTGGGCGCTGATGTGGGAATTCCAGGTCCTCGCTGCGTCCGGGGCGTCCGTGTTCTTCTGCAACCCGCGCGGATCGGAGGGGTACGGCGAGGCGTTCAACGACGCCAACCATCGCGACTGGGGCCCAGGCCCCATGCGTGACGTGCTCGCCGGCGTCGATGCGCTGGTGGACGACGGTCTGGCCGACCCGGCGCGGCTCGGTGTCACCGGCGGCTCGTACGGCGGCTATCTCACGAACTGGATCGTCGCCCACGATGATCGTTTCGTGGCGGCGATGACCTGTCGCACGGTGAGTGACATGACGATGCTGTTCCTCACCGGTGACATCGGTGGGGGCGACTGGGGTGAGCTCGAGTTCGACGTGATGCCGTGGCAGGACCCCGACTACTACCGCGAGATCTCGCCGATCACCTACGCGCATCGGTCGACCACGCCACTCCTGATCCAGCATTCGGAACGGGACCTGCGCACCACGATCGGCCAGGCCGAGGCCATGTTCTCCGTCCTGCGTGCCAACAGGCGGCCGGTGCGGCTGCTCCGCGTGCCGGAGGAGACCCATGAGTTGACGCGCTCCGGGACGCCCTTCCGGCGCGTCGAGAACCTCGTCGTCGTGCGTGACTGGTTCGCGCACTTCCTGGTCGCCGGTAAACGCCGTCTGCCGCCGCTGCCGAAGGTGCGCGGAGGCCGCTAGTCCAGCGGCCCTAAGCCTGGCGGGTACGCGCCGACACCGGTGTATCCTCACCGTCCGATGACCGCCACGAAACGTCCCGACAGCCTTGCCCGAGAGCGTGCGGACGACCTCGTTCGTGCCTGGGATGGCCGCTCGCGCGCCCTGGGGGACCCGCTCGGCAGCCTGCTCGGACGCGTCTCGACCGTTGACCAGGTGGGTGTCGAGGAGCGGGTCGATTCGCTGAAGCGGCGCTCGATCAAGAAGGCGTCGAAGATGTGGGCGCTTGACCTCGCGATCCGGATGATGGACCTGACCACGCTTGAGGGAAAGGACACGCCGGGCAAGGTGCGGGCCCTGTGCGTCAAGGCGATGCGCCCGAAGCCGGGCGACCCGACGATCCCGTCCGTGGCGGCGATCTGCGTCTACCCGGCGCTCGTCGCGGAGGCCAAGGAGGCGCTCAAGGGGAGCACCGTCAAGGTCGCCAGCGTCGCGACCGGGTTCCCCAGCGGCCAGACGTTCCGTGACATCAAGATCCTCGAGACGCGGGCGGCGATCGAGGCCGGAGCCGACGAGATCGACATGGTCATCGATCGCGGTGCGTTCCTGTCTGGCGACTACGCGACGGTATTCGAGGAGATCGTCCAGGTCAAGGAGGCCTGCGGCGACACCCACCTCAAGGTGATCCTGGAGACCGGCGAACTCGGCACCTACGACAACGTGCGCCGCGCTTCGATCCTGGCCATGGCGGCCGGTGCCGACTTCATCAAGACATCGACGGGCAAGGTGGTTCCCGCCGCGACCCTGCCCGTCACGCTCGTCATGCTCGAGGCCATCCGCGATTTCGAGCGGGCGACCGGGCGACAGGTGGGCATGAAGCCGGCCGGCGGCATCCGGACGGCCAAGGAGGCCATCCAGTACCTCGTGGTCCTGTACGAGACGCTCGGGCCGCGCTGGATGAGCCCGGACTGGTTCCGCTTCGGCGCGTCATCGCTCCTGAACGACGTCCTGATGCAGATCGAGTTCCAGCGGACCGGCCGCTACCAGGACCCGGACCACTTCACGCTCGACTAGGAAGTTTGACTTCCTGTATCTAGAAGTTATTCTTCCTTTGTGGCCAAAGTCCCCCCTGCGCAGCTGACCGAAGCATTGACCGTATTGGGTCAGGCTATGGCCGAAGAGAACATGAGGCTCGATGTCGTTGCCGTCGGAGGGTGGGCG
>JBKJHI010000205.1:0-3946 GCA_046599085.1 Candidatus Limnocylindrales bacterium | reverse complement strand
TCGATCCGAGCGGACATGCCGTCCAGAAGGGTCCCTGCGGACCCGACGGGATGGCCTGCGACCAGGCTGGCTACAACCCGAAGGACACGCCCCAATACAAGAACCCCAACGCGCCGGTGATCGAGCCGAAGGTGACTGGCGGCACGTCGAGCACCGGTGGGAACGATGCTGGTGGTGGGGATCCACCGCCCACGCCGCCGGGGTTCGTGCCCGAGAAAGACGACAGCTACTGGAGCGAACCTGCTAACACCACGGGCGCCACGATACAAACGCTGGATCTGACACCGCGTGCCGGGGGAGGGTGCTTGTCGAGGTCGGCAGCGGTGGGCATCATGGCCAGCGTGCAACTGTGCCTGATGCAGGATCTCGACAACCTTGACTCGACTGCCATAGTCGCGACCTTTAGTCCTGGCACGTTGGCGAGCACCGGCATCGGCTTCAACGTTACCGGCGGGGTGATGATCTCCAACGTGGACGAGCTATCGCATCTTGCTGGCCCGATGGGAACATTCGGAGGTGCTCTTGGCGCTGGGAGAGTCATCAGCGGTGACATCGCAGTCGGTCGAGACCCCAACGGGAAGATCATCTATACCGCCGATGGCGGGGTCGGGAAAGGATTCGCGTTTAGCTCGCGCCTTCTCGGCGACGTAAAGCCGATGTCGGCGGAGATCCATAGTGGTGCGTCAACAACCGTGGTCGTGCCCTTGAGCACCCAATTCCTGCCGATGCTACCGATCAATCCTTGGTCGTTGGTGCGTGCCATCCGGGACACCGCTGACCTCTTCTGATGAATGGTGCCGAGTACCTGCTGATTTTTCCTGGCATCGCGTTGGTCTTCATGGCCAGGGCTGCTCGATGGCAGCACCGATATCACGTCGAGCTAACGCGGGCGGGCCTGTATCGCACGCCGACCGTCGAGGATGTCATCGACAGCGGACTTGTGGGCACGTTCGAGCACAACGACGCGATACATCGCAGGGCCGATGAGGCTGTATCGGCTGGCGGCAACATCGAGATGCAGCGGCTCAAGTCGCAGTACGACGCGGCGTGGCGGGACCTATACGTGGCGTTGCCCGGCAGCTTTGTCGCAGTGATCGCAGCTGTCTTGGTCTTCCCGAGGATGCCGTCCATCGCAGGTGTCGAATTCGATGGGGTCATGGTGATCTGGACGGCGTTCGTCTTGGTGGTCGGCGCCTTCGGGGTCGCGTCGGTTATCCGCTTCGCACGTCGCGGTCACTTCGTCCTGGCCGTCGGTTTCGCGCTTGGCGTCGTTGGGCTCGTGGTGGCCTACGCCTGGATCATGTCGGGGCGTTGATGCCGATGCTTGGCGTGGACCTCCAGCGCCAGCCGAACGCGCGTCCCGCCGATCCCGGGCCAGCTGTGCGCTGGCTGGCCGCGGCGATCCCCTGCTTGCTCCTGATCCTCTTCGCGTTCGGCTGCACATCGGGCTCCATGACCGTGGGCGACTTGTCCCGGCCGCAGGCTGGCGAGATCATCTTTGGTCGGGACCTCGATGCGACGAACACGATGGTTCGTGGCGCGGCATCGGAATTCTCCAGGTCGGACGAGGGCAGGATCGCGTTCGCTTCATTGTTCGCGGACTTCGTGTCGGGAGATGTCCAAGTCGAGGTCGCCATCGATGACGGCCTCCCGGTTACCGTCGGTGAGCCGTACACATTCCTCACTCCGGGGAACTTCTACTCGGCTGATCTCGATCCCGCGAGCCTGCCGGTCGGACCGGTGCACTTCCGGATCGTGCAGGGGAGAACGCTATTGGCCGAGGGGTCGATCGTCATCGTCGACTAGGTGTTCCCACCTCACGCCTCGACGTCGGTGGCTCGCGTCTGGCGTCTTCTCCCCTGCACGTTTCGCCCACTATCTGATCGGCGCCTCGGCTAAAGCAGCCATCCCATCAGGGTCGTCGCCTCACTGACCGTCACCGGCACCGTGAGCGACCTGACTTCGATAGGCTCGAGCCCTCTCGCCCCGACCAACACCATGTCATCAGGACTGAGCGTCAGCTCGCCCGGAAGACTTCCTTCGTGTCAATCCGGCGCATCGTGGCTTCCAGCTCGGTAGCGTCCCGTCCCTACATGTACCGCGACATCGCAGCGTCGCGCTCACGGGCGATCCGAACCAGGGCGATCTCGTCGACCCGGGGCCGAGGTCTTCGCTGCCGATCGCCCGGCAGGCCGACGAGCGACGCAAGGAGCGGCAGGTCAGCTATGCACGGAAGTCCGGATGAGTCGGAGCATGTGATCCATCGGCGAGACCCAGTCCGGTCGCTGCTGAGACCGCAGAGCCTCCTCGCAGCTCGCCGGCTTGACACGTCCGCCCATGTGGCCTCCCAGCCGCAGGGCGACGGGTGCGCCGTGCTGCATCGCCATGACACCGATGAACGCACGTCGCGTGTGCCGATTGGTGACCCACTCCCCGAGGCCCGCCAGATCGCCGATGCGCCGCAGTTGTTCATGGACCGTACGCTCGCTCGTCTGACGTCCCGATCGGGCCACCAAGAGGGGACCGTCAGGGTCACGACCAGTGACGAACGGCGCCAAGGCCGTCGACGACGTCGATCCGAGACGGACTTGCCGACGGCGGACCCCGTCGGCCACCGTCAGAACAGAGGTCGAGGGATCGACGTCCCTGACGCGTAGGTTTGCCACCTCGCCACGGCGCAGCCCAGCATCCAGGCAAAGGGCCAGGATCGCCCGGTCCCGCGCGCGCTCGCGAGTGCGCGCCGTTGTCGTGAGCATCGCGGCCACGCCGTTCGAACTCAGTTCCCTGCTGGTCATGGCAGACCATCGGCGGAACAGGACGTACGTCAAGACCCGACGGATCTGGTTGCTCACGGCGGCCGGCAACCAGGCCGAACGTCATCATCGCGAGCTCGCTGAGCGGCGACGGCCGGCCTCCTTGGTCAGGCCGGCCCGGCGGAGGGCCTCGCCGGCCGCCTCACCGAGGGAACCTGCGGTGTGTCTGCCGTAGCGCTTCGTCACCTCGCTTGAGCTGTGGGCGTAGTACAGGCTCAGTTCGTCCATGCCCATGCCGTTGTTGACCAGGAGCGTCCCGACGGCATGGCGGATGCGGTGCGACCCGAATCTGGGGATGGTGCCCCCACCCGCGTGGTATCGGCGATTGATCATCTGCGAGAGCCCACTGACCGTGAGCGGTTGTCCACTCCCGTAGCCAGAGTCGCTCGCGATGAAGAGCCAGCCGTCATCCTGCCCGGAGGCGATCGATTCGAAGCCGCGGACCGGGTAGCGCGGGAGCAGCCGCTTGCGAGCGCGACTGATGTACCTGATCAGAGCGGCCTTCGTCTCGGGCTGGATGGTGATGTCGAAGCTCTTGTTGGCCTTGCCTCGCTTCATGCTGATGACATCCCGCTCGAAGTCGACATCGGCGAGGCGCAGCAGTCGAACGCTCGAGTTGCGCGCTCCGGTCGTCTTGAGCACGGACACGATCGCCTGGTCACGAAGGTCGATCGGCTCCGATCCCTCGCAGCCGCGTTCCAGGGCGCGGAGATCAGCAAGGTTGCCGCCTTTGGCCGGGGTCTCCTCGGTCGGGAGAAGCGGGTGGTGCTTCGACCGACGATAGGCGCGACCAAATGGGTTCACCTCGATGAGGCCCTGGTCTCGGGCCCAGAGGCACAGCGACTTGATGGAGCGCATGTAGGCATTGATCGAGTTCAAGGACAGCGTCGTGACGCTGGGTGTCTGCCTGGGCCGCGTCGACTCCTGACCGGGACCGCGCCAGGCGCCGCGCATGACGGGCCGCTGCTTGAGGTCGCCGACGAACTTGAGCAGCGTGGAGAAGTCGAGCGACTCCGTCGTCGAGGGAAGTCCCTCACGATCGAGCCAGTGCAGCAGCCGGTCGAAGTCGTCGTGGTACTTGCGCTTCGTCGACGGTTTCCAGTCGCCCTCGAAGAGCGCGACGTACTCGGCGA
>JBKJHI010000150.1:0-3392 GCA_046599085.1 Candidatus Limnocylindrales bacterium | reverse complement strand
CCACCGAGGACCAGAAGCTGCTCGAGCGCCGGCCAGAAGCGCCGGCATTCCTGGACACCGATCCGTGGCGCGCTCTGCGGATCCTGTCCGAATTCGTTGACGGATTCGACGCGATGGCCCGCGTCGGACCAGCCGTGACGGTGTTCGGTTCGGCGCGGACGCGACCAGACGACCCGTTCTACGAGCTCGGGCGGCGGGTCGGGCGGCGCCTGGCGGAGGCCGGGTACGCCGTCATCACCGGCGGCGGACCTGGAACGATGGAGGCAGCGAACCGCGGCTGTCAGGAGGGTGGCGGGCTGTCGGTCGGCTGCAACATCGAGCTGCCCCACGAGCAATCGATCAATCCGTACGTGGACCTCGCCGTGGAGTTCCGCTACTTCTTCGTGCGGAAGACGATGTTCGTGAAGTACGCAGACGGGTTCGTCATCCTGCCCGGCGGCTTCGGCACGCTCGATGAGCTGTTCGAGGCGCTGACCCTCATCCAGACCGGCAAGGTCCGTCACTTCCCGGTGGTCCTGCTCGGATCGACGTACTGGGCCGGGCTGCTGGCCTGGTGGCGCGACACGCTGCTGGCGGACGGTGCGATCTCGCCCGGCGACCTGGATCTCGTCACGGTCTGCGACGACCCGGACGAGGCGGTCGAGTTCATCCGCGCCGGAGCCGCCGGCGCGCACCCGCCTCCGGAGGCCAGGGTCGGCGACCGTTAGGTGTGGTCCGTGTCGCCGTCGAGGTGGAGGTGGGGGACCGGTGGTCCGCCGGCGCCAGGCGGCAACGCGATCTCGATCTGACCGTCGCGGACGCGCACCGGGTAGTAGCGGAATCGCCGGATGCGCGTCAGCCGACGCGCCTCTGCCTTCGTGCCGGGCGGGTCCACCTTGGGGTCACGGCCGGCCGGCGACCAGCCAGGACGGTAGACACCGTCCGGATCCAGCCCACCGGTGGTGGGCATCTGTGCAGGATCGCCGCTGGCAAGGTCGAACCGGCCTTCGTGGAGTGGGCAGGCGACGATGCAGCCATCGAGTCGTCCGATCGACAGGGGGGCGGCCATGTGCGGACAACGGTCGTCCACGGCGAAGACGCCCCTCTCCGTGTTGGCCAGCAGGATGTCCAGGTCACCGACGCTGACGCGCCGCATCGAGTCGACCGGCAGCTCGGAGGCGGCCAGGACGGCCCGGAACGTCGGGTCGTCGTCTGACACGCCGACGGCCAGGAGCCTTGGCGGGAACGGCGCGGGGATCATCGCCATGCCGTCATCGTAGCGGCGATGGCCCCGGCACCCGTTCGTCAGCTGGCGAGTCCGCCCGCGACGTCGCCGGACCTCTCGGCGGTGGCTGACGCGGCCGGGGCCGGGTCGGCCTCGGGTCCGTGTGCAGCTCTAAGGGGCAGTTCACGCATCGCGAAGGCCGCCACCAAGGCCAGGACCGTCGTCACGACGCCGACCTGGAACGATGCCGAGACGGCGATGCTGAACGACTCGTGGATCGCATTCACGATGGCCGGGATGAGCGGCTCGACCACCGGTCGGAACGCCGCGGGGACACCGGCCAGGATCTGCGCGCCGATATCACCCCCGACGCCGACGAGGTTGTCGAGGGCCGAGATGTCCTGGTTGGCGAACTGATCCACGGCCTGCTGGGGAAGGCCAGCAGCCGACAGCTGCGTGGGAAGTTCCTCGACCAGGCGCGACCCGAACACGGTCCCGGTGATCGCCAGGCCGATGGAGCCGCCGATCTGCCGGAAGAATGTCAAGTTGCTGGTCGCGACCCCAAGCTGGCTGAACGGCACGGCGTTCTGGACGACGATGGTGAAGACCGACAGCGTGGGCCCGATGCCGACGCCGGCGATGAACATCCACAGCCACAGGATCGGCAGCTCGGTGTCAGCGCGGAGCTGGGTCATCAGCACGAGCCCGACCGTCATGATCGCCAGGCCCGTCAGGATGATGGCCTTGTACTTGCCGGTCCGCGAGACGAGGATCCCCGACACGATCGAGCTCGCGATGAGCCCGATGAGCAGCGGAAAGATCTGGTAGCCCGACTCGGTCGCCGAGGAGCCGTTCACGAACTGGAACCAGCGCGGCAGAAAGATGATCGCCCCAAAGAAGCCGAAGCTGACCAGGAATGTCGAGATCATCGACGAGGTGTACGTCCGGTTCCGGAACATCCCGAGCGGGATGATCGGCTCCTTGGCGCGCGACTCGATGAAGACGAACAGAGCAGCGAGGAGGGCGGCGCCGGCGATGAGACCACCGACCCACGGGTCGGACCAATCGGCGGACTGCTTGTTGGTCAGCCCGACGAGCAGCATGCTGATGGCAACGGTGAAGACGGCCGCGCCCGGGATGTCCAGGTTTCGCGTGGCGTTCGGTCGCTTGATGGTCGGCAGCAGCCGGGCCAGCACGAACAGGCTCACGAGCCCGACCGGGATGTTGACGTAGAAGATCCAGTGCCAGCTGATGTTGTCGGTCAGCAGACCGCCAAGGGCGGGGCCGATGATGAACGAGATGCCGAACACGGCGCCGAAGAGGCCCTGGTAGCGGCCCCGCTCGGCGGGTGTGAACAGGTCGCCGATGACGGCCAGCGCGATCGGGAAGAGCGCACCGGCACCGATGCCCTGGATGCCGCGGAAGAAGATGAGCATGGCCATGTTCTGCGACAGGCCGGACAGCGCTGAGCCGATCAGGAAGATGGTCACGCCCGCCATCAGGAGGGGCTTGCGGCCGTACAGGTCGGACAGCTTGCCGTAGAACGGGACCGTGATGGTCGAGGTCAGCAGATAGATGGTGACGACCCAGTTGTAGTACTGGTTGCCACCGAGTTCGGTCACGATCTTCGGCAGCGCGGTGCCGACGATCGTCTGGTCGAGCGCGCCGAGGAACAGCGCCAGCAGCACGGCCAGCAGGATCTCGATCTTCGCGCGATGGCTCAGGCCGAGCGCGGGATCGTCGGCGAGCGACGGCGTTCGACCGGCACTCGATTCGGCGGGAAAACCTTCCATGGACGCTTGGATCCTCCGGCGGTGTGGGTTGGTTGGGGGCGTGGTCAGGTGGCGCGCGGTGTGCGCGAGGTCAGAGCAGACGGGAGGCCGGATCGACCTCGACGTTGATCGCGTCTCGAAGGTCTGCCGTCGCGGCCTCGACGCCGACCAACTGGTCGGGGACGAGGCGGTCGAGGACCTCCCGGAACGTGTTCTCACGCAGGAGCTCCATATCGTCCATCAGGCGCCGACCGAGATCGGTCATCCGAACGATCACGACGCGCCGGTCGTCCGGGACGCGGTCCCGTTCGACGTAGCCGCGCTCTTCCATGCGGTCGATCAGGCCGGTAGCGTTCGAGAGCGAGACATCGATGAGTTCCGCGAGTCGGCTCATCGGCACGTCGCCGTGACGCTGC
>JBKJHI010000267.1:0-18255 GCA_046599085.1 Candidatus Limnocylindrales bacterium | reverse complement strand
GGATGCCGACGCCATGACCATCGACTGGACCATCGACCCAGCCCTCGGGGCGCGTGAGGGCTTCGTTCGATTCGAGGATCGACGCACGTGGTATGCGGTGGTCGGTGATGAGACCGTTGAACGCTCCACGGGACGCGCTCCGCTGCTCCTGCTCCACGGCGGTCCTGGGGCCGCTCACGACTATCTCGAGTCGATCGCGGCGCTCTCTGCGACGGGTCGTCGGGTCATCTTCTATGACCAGCAGGGCTGCGGGAACTCCGACCAGCCCGACGATCCGGCGCGCTGGACGATCGACTTCTTCGTGCGCGAGCTGGCGGCCGTGCGCGAGGCCCTGGGCATCGATCGCTGCCATATCCTGGGCCAGAGCTGGGGTGGCATGCTCCTCATGGAGTATCTGGTGACCCGACCGGCTGGCGTCGTGTCGGCGACGATCGCGAGCTCCCCGGCCAGCATGCCGCGCTGGATCGCCGGGACCGGGAGGCAGCGCGCGGCCCTGCCGCCAGAGGTCATCGCCACCCTGGAGCGTCACGAGGCCGCGGGCACCTGGGACGACCCTGAGTACGAGGCGGCGGTGACGGTCTTCTACGATCGGCACCTGTGTCGGGTCGTGCCCAACCCCGAATTCGTCACCCGCTCCTTCGCCAAGCTGGCCCGCAACCCACAGGTCTATCGCACGATGAACGGCCCCACCGAATTCCATGTCGTGGGCACGCTCAAGGACTGGGACATCCTGCCGCGTCTGGGCGACGTGGACGAGCCGATCCTGCTGACCAGCGGCCTCCACGACGAAGCAACGCCCGACCAAGTTGAGAGTATCGTCGAGCGCCTCCCTCAGGCCGAGTGGGTGGTCTTCGAGGCGAGCGGACATCTCGCCCACGCCGAGGAGCCTGATCGGTACATGGCCGTCCTGGCCGATTTTCTGGCGCGAGCCGAGGCTGGGGCCGTGACGCGCCGCAGTGACCTGGGGAATGAGGCTCCGGATCGGATGCGCGGTCGGCGGTCCGCAGGAGCCGGACGCTTGACCGGGCGGCCCGGCGACGTATGAGCGACACTCCCGCCGTCGTGCCCGCGCCGATCTCCGGGCCGCTGCTCACCGTTCGTGGCCTCGTCGTCACGTACCCCGGCCAGCGCGGGACGTTCGACCGATGGCGGGGTCGACCGCCGACCGACGTCGTCGCCGTCCGAGGGGTCGACCTGGACATCGCGCGTGGCGAGACCCTGGCCGTCGTCGGCGAGTCAGGTTCGGGCAAGACGACTGCCGGGCGAGCGATCATCCGGCTGGTGGCCGCGTCCGAGGGTTCCGTGACGTTCGACGGAACGGACGTGTTGGCGGCCTCGCGGACAGAGCTGCGCCGCCTCCGCGAGCGGATGCAGATCGTGTTCCAGGACCCGTACTCGAGCCTCAACCCGCGGATCTCCGTCGGCGCGGCCATCGAGGAAGTCCTGTACGTGCATCGCATCGCGGCCACCGTCGCTGAGCGGCGGCGGCGAGTCGCGACCCTCCTCGACGACGTCGGCCTGGGTCCGGAACACGCACGGCGTTACCCCCACGAGTTGTCGGGAGGGCAGCGCCAGCGGGTCGGCATCGCGCGGGCCCTCGCGGTCGGACCGGAACTGCTCATCCTCGATGAGCCCGTCAGCGCGCTCGACGTGTCCGTCCAGGCGCAGATCGTGAACTTACTCGACGACCTCCAGGACGAGCACGGCCTGGCCTACCTGTTCATCGCCCATGACCTGGCCGTCGTCCACCATATCGCCGACCGGGTCGCCGTCATGTACCTGGGCGAGATCGTCGAGGAGGGGCGGGTCGACGCGCTGTTCGCCGATCCGAGACACCCATACACGCGTGCGTTACTGGCGTCGATCCCGGGCGCGCGCCCGGCGGGCGAGCGCGCCCGCGGCGAACTCCGCCCAGAACTCGCCACGGGTCCGGGCTGCCCGTTTCGGAATCGGTGCCCGCAACGCCACCCGGCCTGCGAAGTGACGCCGCCTTACGTCGAGCTCGGTGCCGGGCGGCATAGTCGATGCTGGCTGGAGGCGGAGGTGCCTGCATGAGTCGCTCGCCGTTCCATGTCCGACGGGACCAGGCGCACCTGGCCTGGGATCACGATATCGAGCCCGTACTGGTGGTCGGCAGCGGAGACGAAGTGGAGTTCGACGCGTTGGATGCGTCGAATGGTCAGATCACGGCCGCGTCGACCACGGACGACATCGGGACGCTCGACTTCTCACGGGTCGATCAGGTCTGCGGACCGGTCTTCGTTGACGGCGCACGGCCCGGCGACACCCTTGAGGTCGAGCTGCTCGACTTCACGCCCGGTGACTGGGGCTGGACCGCGAGTATCCCGGGGTTCGGGCTCCTGGCAGAGGACTTCCCCGACGCCGCGCTGCGGATCAGCCGTCTGGCCGGGGGCTTGGCAGCATTCCTGCCCGGTATCGACATCCCGCTCGCGCCGTTCTGCGGCGAGCTCGGGGTCGCACCGGCCGATGAGGCGCGGTCCACCATCCCACCGACCGAGCTCGGCGGCAACATGGATACTCGGCACCTGACGGCGGGGGCCGTGCTGTGGCTGCCGGTCGCCGTCCCTGGGGCACTGTTCAGCCTGGGTGATGGCCATGCCGCCCAAGGGGATGGCGAGGTGTGCGGAACGGCGATCGAGACGCCCATGCGCGCCCGGGTCCGCTTGCGCGTCCGGACCGACGTGCGGGTGACCGCGCCGGAGTTCCGCACGGCGGGGCCGATGGGCAGCTCCACCAACACCGGCGGTTGGTACGCGGCAGATGGAGTGGGGCCCGATCTCATGATCAGCGCGCGTGACGCGGTCCGGCGCATGATCGACCGACTGGTCATCGAACATGGCCTCGCCGCGATCGACGCCTATCTGCTCCTGAGCGTCGCCGGGGATCTTCGCATCAGCGAGATCGTGGATCAGCCGAATTGGATCGTGACGGCCTACTGCCCAAGGGCGATCTTCGGCTGAGCCTCGACGGAAGAACGTATCTTGACAGTGTGACGTGCCACTGTCAATATGCGGGTATGAACGCGCCGCGCCCACGCTACTCGCTGACGGAACTCGCCGACCTTGGCGGGGTCACGCCGCGTACCGTCCGCTACTACATCAGCCAGGGCCTGCTGAGGAGTCCGATCGGGGCGGGGCCGGGCCCCAAGTACGACGATACGGACCTCGCGCGACTGCGCCTGATCAAGCGGCTGCAGCGGGATCATCAACCGCTGGCCCAGATCCGCAAGGTCCTCGACGGCCTCGGTGATGAGCAGATCCGGCACGCCGAATCCGATCTGGAGCCGGCACCCACGGACTCCGCGCTGGACTATCTGCGGCGCGTGATGGGGTCGCATCAGGTCCGCGAGACACGCCTCTCCCCACTCTACGCATCCGTGCCGCCGCCACTCGCCGAGCCGGCGTCTCCCGCCGCGCCCCCACCCGATGACGTCCGACTCGAGCGCTCCCAGTGGGAACGGATCGATCTCGCCCCCGACGTCGAACTGCACATCCGTCGCCCGCTCGTGCGGTCGACGGCCAAACGGGTCGATCGCCTGATCGCCATCGCCCGCGACCTGCTCGAAGAGGACCCGTCACGACCGACCAGCCCACAATCTCCCTCAGCGCCCGCGCCGATCGGCACTACATCCGGCCGAACGGCCGCAGTCGACTCTGCGACCCGCACAGTCCCTGGCAGCGGGGCAGCAACGAGAACACCAACGGCCTGCTCCGTCAGTACTTCCCCAAGGGCACCGACCTGTCGGTCCACAGCCGGGCCGACCTCGATGCCGTCGCCAGTGCGCTCAACCGACGTCCTCGACAGACGCTGGGCTGGGTGACACCATCCGCGGCACTCGCCAAGGTCGTTGCGTTGACCGACTGAGACCGCAGTGTCCCCCGATGTAATTCCTGCCAAGTCGGGAAGCGGAGCGGCGGGAGACCGGGAGGCGGGACGGCTTGGCGGCCCGGAGCGGGCCCCGACGCGGGAGGCGGGACGGCGGGAGGCGGGAGGCGGGACGGCGCGGCGCCGGCCCACGTTCCCGTCGACGCACAGACTGTCGCCCGTGCTATACAGGCCGCACGCCACCGCATCCAGGAGTCGTATCGATGCCTCGTCTCCTCGCGAAGAGCTTTGCCGTCGCCGATGACGTACGGACGATGCCAAACGCACGGTTCGAGACTGTGGGTCTCGACGAGTCGGTCGTCGGACACTGCACCTTCGATCCCGGCTGGCGTTGGTCCGTCGATGTCGCGCCGATGATGGGCACGACCTCGTGCCCGATCCGTCACCTCGGCTACTCCATGTCGGGCTTGGTCCACGTGGAGATGGACGATGGCCGCACGCTCGACATCGGTCCCGGCATGGTCTTCGACATCCCGCCCGGCCACGATCAGTGGGTGATCGGCGACGAGCCATGGGTGTCGATCGAGTGGGGCGCTAGCGGCCGTGCCCTCGACGAGGCCCTGCAGGACGGAGGAGCGCGGTCCCTCGCGACCGTCGTCTTCACCGACATCGCTGACTCGACGGCCACGCTGCAGCGTATCGGTGACGGAGCGTGGCGCGACCTGCTCCAGGCTCATTTCGCGCGAATACGTGAGCAGCTCAACGTGTATCGCGGCCGCGAGGTCAAGACGACAGGAGACGGCGTGCTGGCCGTGTTCGACAGCCCGACGCGGGCGGTCAGATGTGGGCTGGCCATGGTTGCCTCGACCCAGTCGATCGGCGTCGAGATCCGGGTTGGCGTCCACACGGGCGAGATCGAGTTCGTCGGCGACGACGTTCGCGGCATCGCGGTCCACACCGCGGCGCGTGTGCTTGGCGTTGCCGACCGGAACGAGGTGCTCGTGTCGGGCACGACCGCTGGCCTACTGGAGGGGGCTGGGCTCGTCGTCGAGGACGCGGGCGTGCACGAGCTCAAGGGCCTGACAGGTGCCCGGCGCCTACACCGCGTGGTCGGCGATCAGGGCCCTTCATAGCGAACCAGGGTTCGCCTGTCGCGGGTGGTCAGTCTTCCGGCCACTCGTCGGTCGCCAGGAACCGTCCCCCGTCATCGGGACCGAGGATCCGATGGCGTCCCGTGTCCAGGTCCCACTCGTTGCGTTCGTAGCGGGTCTGGTCGTCGCCGGTCATGACCAGGATGTAGGCGGGTCGGCCGTGGTCGAGGAGATGGCCGTGGTCGTGGATGTCGTCGGGCGGGAGCATCGTCACGACGTCGCAGGCGGCGAGGTCGATCGTGTCGACGAGCTCGGGCATGGCTGAGCGATCCGGCCCGACCTGGCGATAGCGCCGGTGGTGTTCGACGCCCGTGATCGCAGCCAGCGCGACCCACACGCCGTGATCGTGAACGGGCCCCATCTCGCCCTTGGGTCGGTGGACGATCTGGATCCGCGGTCCGCGTTCCGGGGCATGGATCACCACGCCGCCGCCATCGGAGCTGATCCGGTCCATCCAGCGCTGGAGGTAGTCCACGTCGCTCGCGAAGTCGGCCAGGGCCGCACCGATCGACCTGAGGTCAGGCGTGGCGGATGCGGCAGGCCCGGCGATCCGCTTGAGCAGGGCGAGGACGGGGGTATCGATGGAGATCTGGTTCCTTGACGAGCCGCGCCCGTCGTTCGTGTCGATCGTCATGGATGCCATCGTATCGCCAGCCGCTCCGGCTGACGAGCGCGGGAGGATGCGTCGGGTCGAGCGCTACGCTGACTGGGCGACGATGACCGGCAGATCAACGGTCGAGCGGATGCGGTCCGGCGTCATGCCGATGATCCGGTCCACCAGGCCGGGCCGCTCGGCACCCGGTGGCATCACGACGAGCGCTCCGCTGAACCGCCGGGCGCCATCAAGGATGCCGTCCGGACCGGAATGCGTCGGATACCAGGCCCCACCCCCGACGTCGGCGAGCTTGGCCGCCTCGAGGAAGACCGCCAGCCACTCGCGGCCCTCGATCCGGGCGGATCGGGCGTCGAACAGGCGGTCCGGGGACGGGCGACCGGCGTCGTCGCCGCGCCAGTCGCTGTATGGGCTCATGATCCCCGCCGCGGACGAATCGACGAGGACCAGGTCGCGTTGCTCGCTCCTGGCGATGGCCAGCCCGGTGAGGAATGATTGGCGGTCAGCGCCGCGACCGACGATCGCAAGGACGGCTCCGTCGCCGGCTCCTGATGCCGGGAGGTCCCCGGTGGCAGCGCTCATGTCGGCCAGCCGACGGGCCTCGGGCGACGGCTCGGCGGGGCGCGTCGGAGGCGGTGGGGCGCCCACCGGGAGGAGGCTCTGGATGAGCAGATCGACGACGCCTGGATCATCGGACACGAAGCCGACGAAGCGCTTTCCTGGCGTGGCCGCACCGCCCACGCCGAACTTCGACGGGTCACCGAGCTCGTATGACATGAATGCGAGCCGCTCGGGGCGGTCGGTCACCAGGAACCACTGGTTGGCGAGCTTGACGGTCGACGGCGCGAGCGCCCGATAGTCGATGGACTCCACGCCGTCCGCGTCAGGTCGTTCGCCAGCGGCCCACACCGTGATGTCGGTGCCGTTCTCGGAAAGCGCTCGGTAGCGATCCGTCTCGACCTGGAATTTGGCCGCCGTCTGGAACCCGACCAGCAACCGGCCTCCGGCCGACGCTCGCTCGATCTCGCGCGTGACGCGCAGCATTTCGCGAGGGTCGTACTCGAAGCGGGTGGCCTGCGGAGCACGTCCGAGGGTCTCCGCCAGGCGACGCCCGATCTCGAAGATGCCCGCATCCCCGGAGGCGTCCGGATACGTCCAGTCCATGTCGTTCGCCGGCATCGGTGTTCCTTTCGGTTGTGTCGCTTCGCTCGTGGGCATGCATGACGAGAACGGATCAACGGCGCGCGTGCCACACTCGGTACTCGCCCCCAACGACGCGCCCACCGCAGAGGCCCATGTCCCGCAGCGTTCGACTCCGTCCCTGGCAACATGCCGCTCTTCAACGGTTCGCAGCGTCGCCCCATCCGGATTTCCTTGCGGTGGCGACACCAGGCGCCGGCAAGACGACCTTCGCCCTGACCGCCCTGCGCACGGCACTCGCCGACCGGCCGGCGCGTGTCGTGATCGTGGCACCGACGGCCCACCTCAAGGTCCAGTGGGCAGCTGCGGCCGCGGCGCTCGGCCTCCATCTCGATCCCGCGTGGTCGCCCAACGAGGGCTCGCTCCCGACCGATATGCACGGCATCGTGACCACCTACCAGCAGGTCGCGATGAGCGCGGAGGCCGTGCGCGATGTCGCGCGCGGCTCGCTCGTCGTCCTCGACGAGGTTCACCACGCCGGTGAGGAGCAGGCCTGGGGCGAGAGTCTCCGCCTCGCATTCCACGGCGCCGCCCGACGACTGTCCCTCAGCGGCACGCCGTTCCGCAGCGACACGCGGGCCATCCCGTTCATCCGCTACGACCTGGACGAGGCGGTCCCGGATTTCGAGTACGGCTACGACGACGCTCTGCGCGACGGTCGAGTCGTGCGCCCGATCTACTTCCCGCGGCTCGGTGGTGCGATGGAGTGGTCGGCACCGGACGGGAACATCCAGTCGGCCACATTCGATGACCCGCTCACGAAGGACCTTGCCAACCAGCGGCTGCGGACCGCGCTGTCGCTGGAGGGCGACTGGCTCACGGCCGTGCTGGCCGACGCTGTCGCCCGCCTGACGGAGATCCGCGAGACGCATCAGGACGCCGGGGGCCTCGTCATCGCCACCGACCAGGAGCATGCCCGGGGCATCGCCGATCTCTTGCGCTCACGATTCGGGACTACGGCCGTCGTCGTCACCTCGGACGATCCGTTGTCGTCGGCACGCATCGGAGAATTCGCCGGCGGTCGCACCGAGTGGCTCGTCGCCGTCCGGATGGTGTCGGAAGGGGTCGACATCCCGCGGCTGCGGGTCGGTGTCTTCGCCACCACGACGACGACCGATCTGTTCTTCCGCCAGGCCGTCGGTCGCTTCGTGCGCTGGATGCCGGGCATCCGCGACCAGCGCGCGTGGCTGTTCCTGCCCGATGATCCGCGGCTCCGTGCGCGCGCCGCCGAGATCGCCGAGCAGCGCCGGCACTCGCTGCGCCGGTCGGCCAGACCCGAGGACGCGGACCAGGACATGGCACGGAACGGCGAGCAGCCGGGGACCGAGGAGGACCAGCTCTCGATGTTCGCGCCGCTCTCCGCGGTCGCGTTGGCCGTGCCGCCGCCCGATCCGGACTCAGCGGACTGGCGCCCGTGGCACGAGCCGCTCCCCGATGATGCCGGCACCGGCATCGACACGACGATCGAGTTCGAGTTGGCGCCGCCGCCGCCGCTCGGCGGCCTCGGTGGCATGGATCCGGGGGCCGGCGGCCTGACTCGCCGCCAGCTGAAGGACAAGCTGCGCCTGGCCAATGCCGAGGCCGCCCGAAACATCGCCCGCGCCACGGACATGACCCATGCCCAGGTGAACCTGGAGCTCAACCGACTTGCCGGCATGCGTCGCATCGACGAGGCGACGGTCGAGCAGCTCCAGTCCCGGCTCGAGCACGCGACCCGCTGGCGGTGGCGGTTGGCGAGGTAGGCGAACCGCTCGCGACCTCAGCCCGTGCCGCTCGCGCGAACGGCCCCCGACGGACCCGGTAGTCGCCGCAGCCGAAGCGCGAGCGCGAGTGCGAGGCTGCGCTCTGGGTCGTCGAGGCAGGGCCCCAGCACTTCCTCGATCCGTTCCAGCCGGTTCTTGAGCGTGTTGTAGTGGACGAACAGTTCCCGGGCCGCCCGCGCCGCGTTGCGTGACGCAAGGAACGTCGCCAGCGTCCCGACCAGATCCGTGCCGTGGGTCGCGTCATAGGCCTCCAGCGGCCCGAGCGTCGCCGCGCAGTAGGCGCGGACCTCCATGGACGGCACGTCCACCAGCATCCGGTCGATGCCGAGGTCCTCGAACACGGTCAGCCGCCCGGGCCCGCGACCCCAGCGCCCGATCGTGATCGCTCGACGTGCCTCCAGGAACGATGCATCCAGATCCAGCGGATCGGGAGACGGGCGCCCGATGCCGACCGCGACGACCACGTCGGGCAACCGTCGCGCGCACTCGGCCTGGAGAGCGGCCCCGGCCGAGCGCGGGTTGACCGCCCCGGAGGTCGGTACGAGCGCGCCGATCTCGTGACTGCGTTCCCAGATGATCGCCATCGGACCCAGGGCGCTCCGAGCCGCATCAGCAAGCCGCGACCGGATCGCGCCTTCCTCGGCCGTGCCGGCTAGTTCCGACACGGATCGGCCGGCGACGGATTCGGCCTCGGCCAGGAGGACGGTCCGTGGCATGGCGAGGTCCCACGAGAACGCTGTCGCCCGCTCCATGAGCACGCTCCGCTCGGTCACATGCCCGGTCACGAGTTCCTCCAGGCAGACCGCCTGGAAGCGCTGGTCCGCCTCGGCCACCGCGCGCGCCTGGACCTGTCGCAGGGCGGCGACCGTCGCCGCGTACTCGATCGATTCGAGCCGGTCCGACCTGAGCTCTCCGCCCTGGCGGCCGACAAGGATGGTCCCGTACAGCTCGCCCCCGACACGGATCGGCTGGATGATCGCCTCGGACGCGTCGGCTGTCGGCACCGGCGCGTCGTCCGACGTTCGCCAGCCGATGGCGCCCTGCGCATCCACGATGGAGACCGGTCGATCGATGAACTCGGCCAGTGCCTCGGCGATCTGGCGCAGCCCGCCGCCCGACAGGACGATGCGAGTGAACCGGTCGTGGATGGCCGCGGACCGCTCGAGCCGAGCGGCTTGCGCATCGAGGATGACCGTGAGGACCGCCTGGATGATCACGTTGAAGGCGGCCGCCGACGGCAGTTCGATGAGCGGGAAGGCATGGCGATCGGCGGCCTCGATCATGCCGACCGGGATCGCCTCGATATAGCGGGCCGGTTTCACGGCAATGCCAGCCAGGCCGCGCTCCGCGAGCCGCGGGATGAGCGCATCGAGGCCGACCGGGTCATGCCGCAGCGGATAGGCAGTCGTCAGCAGCAGTTCGTCCGGCTGGACCCAATCCAGGATGTCCGGCACTTCCATCACGTTGACGGCGCGGACCGGTCGCGCCAGGCCGTCCTGCCCACCGACCACGCGGGCGCCCACGAGAGCTGGCAGCCGGAGGACGTCGGCGATCGAGATCGGGTCGTGCACGGGCTATCCATACTCGACAGCCGAACGTGCTGTCAATGTGGATATCTCACAGTGACACCACCTTATGGGCCTCCGTACGATGTCCACTGATGCCTGCCCACGTGACGACGGTGGCCGCCACCCGGATGTGCGAGACGCTCCGTTGGCTACGCGACCCCGGATCGCCCCGTCGCACGATGCGCGTCCACGGTGTCTATCGCTCGGCCATCAACCTGGCGAGTGACGACGGCGCGTTCGTCACCATCGCCGTCGAGCGCGTCGGTGGCCTCCCGCACGGGATCCTCGTCCGTGACCCAGGCGACGTCCGCGTGCTGGGAATCCTGGCTGGGATGACCGCTGTCCTCGGCGGCGGACGCGTGGTCGTGGGCCGCGCACTGGAGATCGATCTCGCCGCAGCCCGGCCATGGTCCGCGACGCTGCCCCACCTCGATGTCCGGCCGTGGCGTGGTCGCGCCCCGCTCGCGCACCACCTCGCCTCGACCCAGCTGCCGCACCAGGGCCTCGATGCCGTGCCCGGTGCCCGCGCCGCCTTGAACGACGTCGGTTCCGCCATCGCGAGGAGTGACCGCCACGGCGTCGTCCAGGCCGCGAACCGGCTCATCGGTCTCGGCCCGGGCCTCACGCCGTCCGGCGACGACGCGCTCGCGGGCGTCGAGGCGACCCTGCACGTCGCGGGCCATCCCCTGGCCGGGTCCGTCGCGGATGCCCTCCACGACCTGGACCGACGCACGACGACCGTCTCGGCGGCGATGCTCCGGCACGCGGTCCGGGGCGAGGCGCCTGAACGGATCCATCGCCTCCTGGCGGCGGCCCTCGGGCCGACGACCGGCAGCCTGGCCGAGGCGATCCGGGATGCCATCGCGTGGGGCGCGACATCGGGCGCGGACACGCTGGCCGGGGTGCTCGTCGCCCTGGATGCCGCGACCTCCGATATCGATCGATGGCAGGCAGCCTGATGGCCGTCGTCAGCGCCCGCATCTTCGCCAACAGCTACCGCGATTCGGTCGAGCTCATGCAGATCGCCGCCGCCATCGAGGGTCGTGACGGGATCGAGCGAGCCGGTCTGGTCATGGCCACGCCGGCCAACCGCGACGTCCTCAAGGCAGCCGGCCTCCTGACCGACGCGGTCGGCAGCGCGGGCCCCAACGACCTGGTCGTGGCCGTGGCAGCGACCGATGACGAGACCGCCACCGCCGCGCTCGACGAGGCGACGGCCCGGCTGACCGGTGGGCCGGGCGGGGACGGTGCCGGTGAAGCCATCACGACGACCGCCAGCACCCTCGCCGAGGCCGTCACGGTGCTCGAGGGCGCCAACATCGTGCTCATCGCGACGCCCGGCGCCTACGCCTCAGCCGAGGCCCGCAAGGCACTGAAGCGCGGCCTTCACGTGTTCATGTTCAGCGACAACGTTCCCGTCGAAGACGAGATCGAACTCAAGGCCCTGGCTCGGGAGCGCGGCCTGCTGCTGATGGGCCCGGACTGCGGGACCGCCATCCTCGACGGTGTACCGCTCGGGTTCGCGAACCACGTCCGGCGCGGCACGATCGGCCTGGCCGGCGCGTCAGGCACGGGCCTGCAGCAGGTCACCAGCCTCATCGATCGCTTTGGCGCCGGGGTGTCGCAGGCCATCGGCGTCGGCGGACGCGATCTCGACGAGCGGGTCGGCGGGGTGATGATGATCGACGCCATCGAGCGCCTCGCGGCCGACCCCGGCACGGCCGTCATCGTGCTCATCTCGAAGCCGCCGGCGGCGTCGGTCGCCGCGCGCGTCATGGCGGCCGCCAGCAAGGCTGGCAAGCCGGTCGTCGTCAACCTCCTTGGCGGTGATCCGAAGGCCGTGGCGGATGCCGGCCTCACGTTCGCCGGCACGTTCGAGGACGCGGCGCGCATCGCGTCGGCGCTCGCCCTCGGCCAGCCGGTTCCCGATACCGACCCGGAGGCGACCCGCGACGACGAACGCAATGGCCACGACTCGGCGGCCGGTACCGGCGACCTGACCACGGGCTTCGCCGTCGGGCAGGTCCGGATCCGAGGTCTGTACAGCGGCGGATCGCTGGCCGGCGAAGCCAAGCTCCTGCTCAAGACGGGACTCGGAGCGGAGGCCGCCAAGACCCACGAGATCCTCGACCTTGGCGACGACGAGTACACGGTCGGCCGACCGCACCCGATGATCGACCCGCGCCTGCGCAACGAGACGATCGAAGCGACCGCCGCCGACCCGACGGTCGCGGTCATCCTGCTCGACGTGGTTCTGGGCACCGGCGCCAATCCCGATCCGGCCGGCGTCCTGGTTCCGGCGATCGAAGCCGCGCAGGCCACGGCCACCCGGGAGGGCCGTCGACTCGTCATCGTGGCGTCGGTCTGTGGCACGGATGGTGATCCGCAGGGCCTGGCCGCCCAGGAGCGGACGCTGGCAGATGCGGGCGTGGTCCTTGCACCGAGCAACGCCCGCGCGGCCCGCATCGCCGTGTCGATCGCGGCCAGCCTGTCCGGCACGACCGTCGGCGGCGCGGCATGAGCGACGACACGACCGTGTCCCACGGCGCCGTGGACGACCCCACCGTGGACACCGCCACGGCCCCCAGCGTTACCTCCACGATGTTCCCGGATGGCATCCACGCCGTGACCATCGGCCCGGAGATGTTCGCCGCGCCCCTGGTCGCCGCCGGGATCCCGGTCGTCGCGCTCGACTGGCGGCCGCCGGCCGCGGGCGACCGCGATGCCGGCACGATCCTGTCCCGCCTGGAGGACGACCCCTCCGACCCCATCGGTCAGCGCATCGCCGCGGCCAATGCCACCGCCGTCGAGCGGCTGATCGCAGCCCAGCCGATGCTCATCGATGTCGCACCAGCGGGGGAGGCCCTCGGCCTGGGCAAGCACCAGCTGCTCCATTCCGGCCCGCCGATCGAGTGGGATCGCATGGCCGGACCGGTCCAGGGCGCGATCACCGGCGCCATCCTGTTCGAGGGCTGGGCCGAGACACCCGAGGAAGCCACCGCGATGGCCGCCGACGGCCGCATCGAACTGTCGCCGTGCCACCACCACGGCGCCGTCGGCCCGATGGCCGGCGTCGTCAGCCCGAGCATGCCGGTCGTCGTCGTCGAGGACACCGCCAACGGCACGCGCGGCCACGCGACGCTCAACGAAGGTCTCGGCAAGGTCCTGCGCTTCGGGGCGTACGACGAATCGGTCATCACCCGCCTGCGCTGGATGGCCGACACGCTCGGTCCGGCCCTGCGCGGCGCGATCCGCGAGGGCGACCCGATCGACCTCCGCAGCCTGACCGGCCAGGCCCTCCAGATGGGCGACGAGGGCCACAACCGCAACATCGCGGCCACGTCGCTGTTCACCAGGATGCTGGCGCCGTCCCTGGTCCGATCCGCCGACGAGGCGACGGTCGTGTCGGTACTCGACTTCCTGCGCGGCAACGACCACTTCTTCCTGAACCTGTCGATGGCTGCCTGCAAGGCGGCGCTTGATGCTGCCAGCGGCATCGATGGCTCGACGGTCGTCACCGCGATGAGCCGCAATGGCGTCGATTTCGGGATCCGCCTGTCGGGCACCGGCGACACCTGGTTCACGGAGCCCGTCGGCGTGCCGGACGGCCTGTTCTTTCCGGGCTACGGGCCCGAGGACGCCAACCCTGACCTCGGCGACAGTGCGATCACCGAGACGTTCGGCATCGGTGGCTTCGCCATGGCGGCGGCGCCGGCCATCGTCCGGTTCGTGGGCGGCAGCCCGGCCGACGCACTGGAGTACACACGGCTGATGGGTCGCATCACGCTCGCGCGCAACCCGTCGTACCAGCTCCCGCCGCTCGGCTTCATCGGCACCCCGACGGGCATCGATGCGCGGCGCGTCGTCGACTCCGGTATCGCGCCGGTCATCAATACCGGTATCGCCCACAAGGAGGCCGGCGTCGGCCAGATCGGGGCGGGCATCGCGCGCGCGCCGCTCGCGTGTTTTGCGCAGGGGCTTGCAGCACTGGCCGAGCGGCTCGGCGTGGAGGCCTGACCATGGATCGTCGCGCCGTCGTCGCCATCGGAGGCAATGCCCTCATCCGCGATGGCCAACGCGGGTCCATCGAGGAGCAGTACGACAACGCCAGCGAAACGGCGCGCCACATCGCGGCCCTCGTCGCCAAAGGCTGGGGCGTGGTCGTCACCCACGGGAATGGGCCCCAGGTCGGCTTCATCCTCCTGCGCTCCGAGCTCGTGCCCGCGGATGCACCGGTGCCCAGGCTCAGCCTGGAGATGTCCGTCGCCGATTCGCAGGGCGGGATCGGCCACATCCTGTCCCAGGCCCTGCTCAACGAGCTCACGGACAGGGGCATGCCGGACCGCGTGGTGTGCGTGCTGACCCACGTCGTGGTCGACAAGGACGATCCGGCATTCACTTCGCCGACCAAGCCGATCGGCCCGTTCTACACGTCCGAGCAGGCTGATGCGAAGGCCGCCACCGACGGCTGGGTGATGATCGAGGACTCTGGCCGTGGCTATCGCCGCGTCGTCGCCTCGCCCGAGCCCATCCGCATCGTCGAGGGCGCCCAGATCCGGGCCCTGGTCGATGCTGGCCACGTCGTGATCGCCGTCGGCGGTGGCGGGGTGGCGGTCGTGGAGACGGCTCCCGGGCGATACACCGGCGTGGAGGCCGTTATCGACAAGGACCGCGCGTCGGCGCTGCTGGCGGTCAGCCTGGAGATCCCGCTCCTCATCCTGTCGACAGGGGTCGAGCAGGTCGCCGTCCACTTCCGCCAGCCGGACGAGCGATGGCTCGACCGGATCACCGCGACCGAGGCCGCCGGCTATCTTGCCGACGGGGAGTTCCCGAAGGGCTCGATGGGCCCCAAGGTGGAAGCGGCCATCCGATTCCTGGAGCGGGGTGGGGAAGAGGTCCTCATCACGTCGCCGGCATCGCTCGAACGGGCGCTCGCGGGCGAGACCGGGACGCGCATCGTGCCGGACCAGCAGCCATGACCACAGAGGTAACCAGCAAGCAGGCAGGACCAAGGAGGCAGATCCGATGATCTCCGTCAAGGCGGAACCGTACGACTTCGAGTTCGACCCGAAGCGCACCGCGCTGGTCATGATCGATTTCCAGCGCGACTTCGTGTACCCGGGCGGCTTTGGCGAATCGCTCGGAAACGACACCTCGTTCCTGCTCTCCGCGCTGCCGCCGGCCGAGCGCGTGCTGAAAGCCTGCCGGGCAGCCGGCATCTTCGTCGTGCATACCCGGGAGGGCCACCGGGCCGATCTGTCCGACCTGCCGGCCACGAAATACGAGCGCGGCAAGCCCGAGCTGCACATCGGCGACCCGGGGCCGATGGGCCGCCTGCTGGTCCGCGGCGAGCACGGCCACGGCATCGTCGACGAGGTGTACCCCATCGATGGCGAGCCCGTCGTGGACAAGCCGGGCAAGGGCGCGTTCTACGCCACCGATCTCGATGGCATCCTGAAGAACCGGAACATCCGCTGGCTGATCGTGTGCGGCGTGACCACCGAGGTGTGCGTCCAGACCAGCGTTCGCGAGGCGAACGACCGGGGCTTCGATGCCCTGGTCCTGTCCGACGCCACCGGCTCGTACTTCCCGGAGTTCCAGCGAGTCGCCCTCGAGATGATCAAGGCCCAGGGCGGCATCTTCGGCTTCGTCAGCGACTCCACGTCGTTCCTGGGCGCGCTCGGTGCGGAGTTCCCGGATGCCGTGGCCGCCGCGGGCAAGGCGTGATGCCTATCCGCTGAGTCCAGGGACACGTGGGGGGGGGCGAATGGGGAGTGAGCGGACCGAGGGGCCCGCGACTGAGGGAGGTTTTCAGAAGATGACGACGATGACCGGGACGTCCAAGCCCAAGCTGTGGGTGCCGGGCGACTGGAACGCATTCTTCGGTTTGGGCACGAATGTCCTGCTCAATGTCCTCGTGTTGTCCGGGCTCGCCCTGTTCGTGGTGGGCATGGACACCGACACCGTCTTCGGGCGGATCCTGCCCGCGCTGGCCATCGCGCTGCCGCTGGGCAACCTGTTCTATGCCTATCTGGCCTATCGGCTGGCGAAGTCGACCGGGCGCGACGACGTCACGGCCATGCCCTACGGCCCCAGCGTCCCGCACTACTTCTTCGTCACCTTCGTGATCATGCTGCCGATCGTCCTCAAGGGCGGATCGCCGCTGGAAGCCTGGATGGCCGGCCTGGCCTGGGCGTTCATCGTCGGCGTCATCGTCCTGATCGGTGCGTTCATCGGGCCGGCCATCCGCCGGTTCACGCCGCGTGCCGCGATGCTGGGCACCCTTGCCGGCATCTCGATCGCGTTCATCTCCATGCGTCCGGCATTCCAGATGTTCGAGGTGCCCTGGATCGCTCTGCCGGTCCTGGCCATCATCCTGCTGTCGTGGACGGCCGGGGTGCGGATGCCAGGTGGCGTCCCGGGTGGCCTTCTGGCGGTCGTCGTCGGGACGGTCATCGGCTGGGTCGCGTACATGTCCGGCGCCTGGACCGGCATGGACCCGGCGGCGGTCAGCGCCTCCTTCGAGCAGTTCGGCCTCCACCTGCCGGTCCCCGGCACAGAGGTGCTGAGTGGCCTGTCGGAGATCGCACCGCTGCTCGTGACGGCCATCCCGCTCGGTATCTACAACTTCACCGAAGCGATGAACAACGTCGAGAGCGCCTCGGCCGCAGGTGACGACTACAACCTCCGCCACATCCTGCTGGCCGACGGCGGCGGCGCCGTCATCGGTTCGTTCCTGGGCAGCCCGTTCCCGCCGGCCGTGTACATCGGTCATCCCGGCTGGAAGGCTGTCGGCGGTCGCATCGGGTACTCGCTGGCGACCGGTGTCGTCGTTGCCGCGATCTGTCTGTTCGGCCTCGTCGGACTGTTCCTGGCGGTCATCCCGATCCAGGCCCTCGTGCCGATCCTGCTGTTCATCGGCCTGGTCATCGGTGCCCAGGCGTTCACCACGACACCGGCCCGCCATGCGCCTGCCGTCGTCCTCGCCATGCTCCCGAACATCGCGTCGTGGGCCCAGGGCCAGATCGATGGCGCCCTTGGCGCTGCCGGGACGAGTGCGGGGGCGGTCGGCAACGGGCCGCTCAGCAACGCCGGCGTCATCTACGACGGGATGGCCATCTTCGGCGGCGGTGCCGTCGTTGCCGGCCTGATCCTGGGCGCCATCGCCGTGTTCATCATCGACCGGGAGTACAGCCGGGCGATCGTGTACTCGGTCGTGGGGGCGATCCTTGCCCTGACCGGATTCATCCATGCCACGTCGCTCATCGTGTCGGTGGTGGACGGGGCCGTCGTGTTCGGTACGCCGAACGCGGTCTTCCTGGGGTACCTGTTCGCGGCCGTCGTCTTCTGGGTCGTCGCCTGGCGCGAAGGCCACGGTTCGGTCGCCGACCTTCGGACGGCCCTCACCACCCCACCGCCCGATCCGGAAGCCGAGACGGCCTCGGCCTGATCGACCTGACGGTACACAGGCTTTTCCACCTGCGAGGACCCTGGCCTTCCCCCCGAGGCCAGGGTCCTCCGCATCTCGAGCACGGGAGGCACGATGTCCAGCGAACTCTTCGTCAACGGCACGCTCATGCGTGGCCTGAAACTCAACGCGAATCTCGATGGAGCCACGTTCCTGGGCGAGTTCCGGACGGCGCCGCGCTACCGCATCTTCTCGATCGGCGATGTGCACCCGGGCATGTTCGAGGTGGCCGACGGCGAGGAGGGGATCGCCGTCCCGGGCGAGCTGTACGACATGCCCGACGAGGTCTGGGCACGCGTCGAGGCCGGCGAGCCCCCCGGGCTGTACCGCGGCCCCGTCGAACTGGAGGACGGCCGGACAGTGCCGGGCATCCTGTTCCCCCGCGAGATGACCGAGGGGCATCGCGAGATCACCGAGTTCGGTGGCTGGCGAGAGTACTGGGTGACCCGCGAGGGGGGCGAGGCGGAGTAAGAGCGGCGCGCGGCTGGCCGGGGGGCTCGCCGGGGCGGGGCTCGGCCCGGGGCGCAGCAGGCGCGGTGCCGCCGACCGACGTGGCTGCGGCCGCGAAACCGTGGCCACGGGCTGGAACCGCCACACTTGGTCGACATGGATGACCTGACCCGGCACCTCCAGGCGATGCTCGGCC
>JBKJHI010000209.1:0-9755 GCA_046599085.1 Candidatus Limnocylindrales bacterium | reverse complement strand
ACGGTGCTTGTCGCGCATGGTACGGGAGCGGTCAACCGCTGCATGACCCCGTTTCGTCATCCGATGCGACCGTCGAGTTCACCGTCGGCGGCATCCATCGCGAAGAAGTCGCGCTCGCGGGCGCACTCGCCGCAGATCGGCAGGCCGGCGTCCCCGGTCGGGTCCTCGTCAGGATCGCCGTCGAGCTCCCGGTCGCACGTGGCGCACCAGGCATCAGCGTCATCCATGCGCGTGCGTGTTTGTGGCGGCGGCGCGTCCCCCCCAGCGCGCACGCCGCCCATGTCGGAACCACCTCACGGCAGGCCCTCCCTGGGTGATCGATGCGCTGCCGCACGGTACCGGCCGCGTCTCGATCGAGGTCATCACACTGCGCCGTCGTGACAGCTCTGGTGTCACAAGGTCAAGGCATGGTCGCGCCTGCTGGTGCCCGGGCGCACCATGGCGCCCGCGTTGCCCTCGCAGCGGCGCGCCACCTCGCGTTTCGGCCCGCCCGCTACAGCTGCCCCGCCGCCTCGCGGATGACCGCGATGTTCACACGTGGATCCGGGTAGTCCTCGCACCAGCCATATCGGTGGGTCGCGCGGATGGCGCCATCGGTGCCGACGACGAACTCCCCGGGCAGCTGCCACGGGTCGTCCACCAGGGCACGGTCGGTGCCGTGTCGGGATACGGCCAGGTCCATGCCCGCTTGCGGTTCGCAGCGCAGGAACTCGTCCGGGGCGTCGAACAGGATCTGGGCGGTCGTGCCCTGGAGCAAGCCGAAGGCCTCGTAGGTCGCCCGGTCGGGATCGCACAGGATCGGAACGGCGAGGCTCTGGCGCGCACGGTACCGGGCCGCGCGACCGGGTTCGCCCTGGCCGATGATCACCGCGTCGCCGCCAGCGGCTCGATAGTCCGCGAGCTCGTCGCGAAGCCGCGAGGCGCGATCCATGCCGCATGAGCACCCGAAGTGCCGCCAGAACAGCACGAGCATCGGCCGCTCCGCCCACAGAGACGAGAGGCGCACCGGGGCACCATCGTGGTCAGGCAGCACGGCGTCAGGAGCGGCGTCCCCCGGCTGTGGTGGGAGCGACGTCCAGCGCAGACGCGTCGGCCCTGTCTCCCAACCCGCCTTCCAGCGCTCCTCGGCGGACTCGATCAGTTGCTCGACTCGATCGACCATGCATCCTCCTTCATCACGCGTCGGCGACCTGCACCTCAGGCCGTGCGGGCTCCCCGCCCGCGGGCCTCTCAGTCGAAGTCGAAGATCGTGCGTCCATCGTAGAACTGGAGCACGAACGCGCACCGATCGCAGATCAGCAGGGTCACGCGGTGCGCCGTGACGCCCCACTCACTGTCGATCTTGCCGCGCTCCTGCGTGAACGTCTGGTTGCCGCACATCGGGCAGGTCGGCCGCAAGCCGGCCGCCGCATCCGCCGCTGGATCAGGGGCCTCTTCCACGATCGATCACTCGCCTCCGTCCACCCAGCCGAGCGTGCGCTCGACCCCCTTGTGCCAGCGCGCCAGTCCGGCCGCTCGCGCCGACGCATCCATCATGGGCTCCCACCGCCGGTCCGTCCGGTGCATCGAGCGGAGCTCATCGAGCCCGGACCAGAACCCCACGGCGAGGCCTGCCGCGTAGGCCGCTCCAAGTGCCGACACCTCGTCGAGCGGCGGCGCGACCACCGGCACGCCCAGGATGTCCGCCTGGAACTGCATCAGCAGGGTGTTGCGGATCATCCCGCCGTCGACGCGCAGCTCAGGCGGCAGGTCGGCGCCGAGATCCGCGACCATCGCGGTCCCAAGGTCCGCGACCTGGTAGGCCGTGGCCTCCAACGCGGCCCGTGCGATGTGGGCCTTCGTCGCGTACCGCGTGAGGCCGGCGATGACGCCGCGGGCATCGGGACGCCAGTGTGGAGCGAACAGGCCACTGAACGCCGGGACGAACACGACATCGCCCGAATCGGGCACGGAACGGGCAAGCGCCTCGACCTCGGACGCGTCGCTGATGATCCCCAGGTCGTCGCGCAGCCACTGGATGAGCGACCCTGCGACCGCCACCGAACCCTCCAGGGCGTAGGTCGCGGGTGTCTCCGGGCCGCCGAGCCGAGCGGCGACCGTCGTGATCAGGCCGTGGCTCGAAGGGACGGGCCGCTCCCCGGTGTGCATCAGCATGAATGCGCCCGTGCCGTAGGTGCACTTGAGCTGGCCCGCATCGAAGCAGGCCTGCCCGAACAGGGAGGCCTGCTGGTCACCGAGGTCGCCGGCGATGGGGATCCCCGCCAGCTCCCCGGTGCCGGTGCCATAGACCTCGGACGAGCCACGGATCTCGGGGAGCATCGAGCGCTCGATTCCGAGCTCACCGAGGATGCCCTCGTCCCAGTCGAGCGTCTCGAGGTCCATCAACATCGTTCGGGAGGCGTTCGTCACGTCGGTCACGTGGACGCCGGGGCCGTTGGAGACGCCCGCGCCCCCGGTCAGGTTCCAGATGAGCCAGGAATCGATGGTCCCGAAGAGCAACTCCCCGGGGTCTCGCCCCGGAGCAAGCTCATCGAGGCGATCGAGGATCCAGCGCAGCTTCAGGGCACTCGAATACGTCGAGACCGGCAGCCCCGTCCGGGCACGGTACCGATCCTGGTCACCGATCCGTGCCACCGCCTCGGCCGTCCGGGTGTCCTGCCACACGATGGCGGGGTGGATCGGCTTGCCGGTCGAGCGCTCCCACACGACGGTCGTCTCGCGTTGATCGCTGATGCCCACGGCCGCGATGGACCGACGATCCGTGCCGGCGGCATCGAGGGCGCCCCGGATCGTGGTCCGGACCCGGTCCATGATCTCGAGCGGGTCGTGCTCGACCCAACCCGGCCGCGGCGTGAGCTGGGCGTGTTCAAGCTGGTGGCTGGCCACGATCCGTCCGCCGCGATCGAACAGGATCGTGCGGCTGGATGTCGTCCCCTGGTCGATCGCGGCGATCAGGCTCCCCGGCTTGACCGCCACGTGCTGGTTCTCCGTTACGGGACGATGTAGTTGGACGTCCGACTCGCAGCGGCGTTCACGACGGCCTGGGTGTTCGAGTCGAACTTTGGGCCGTACATGTTCGAGAGACCGCCGTAGCCGTACGAATTCAGCGAGGTCAGGGTGCCCGCCCCGGCCTGGGTGAAGCTGGCCAGCCACGGACCGCCGGACGAGCCACCGGTCATGTTGCAGGCGATCCCCCAGGTCAGATCGGCGTTGCTCGGGTCGTTGAAGGTCGGGCCCGCGCAATAGGTCAGGTCCTTGCCCTTGTAGCGGCCCGCGGCCGGATAGCCGAACGCATGCACCGAGCCGCCGGTCGAGATCGCGGGATACGAGATGCCGTAGCCGCCACCGACCGCGCTATCGAGCTGGGTCGATGTCCCCGTCTTGCCGCCGCCGGCCACGATCGCGATCGCAAAGTCATGCACCGTCGCCTGGGTGTTGAAGCCACCGGCCGTCGCGTACCCGTTATGTACGACCAGCCCGACCGCCGTCCAGCAGCCGATCGTGGCACTGGCGCAGGTGAACGTCGGCGAGGTATCGAACGAGGGGACGAAGATCCAGTTCGTGGCGAACGCGCCAGCAACCTCGTCGTAGGCGCAGTGGCCCGCGGTCAGGACGAGCGAGTGCGTGCTGCGGGCCGCGGGCTCCTGGATGACCGTGGCCGAGCAGACGTAATTGCTCGAGCCCATCGTGAACAGGACCTTCCCCGTGCGTTGCACGACCGGCCCACCCTGGGACCACGAGGCGCCCGTCACCGTGCCACCGCCACCACCGGGGGCCGGCGGCTTGGTGGGCTTCGCCTTGGGCGCGAAGGTGCCGTTCGCACCGCGCACGAAGTCGCGTGGCTGGGCGCCGGCGATCCGCTCTGCCGTCCAGTAGGCGACCGTCCGGTCGTGCTGTTGCTTCTCTGCCTTGGCGCGCGACTCCTCGGCGCGGGCACGAGCGTCCGGGCCGCCGGCCGCCGCCGGTCCCGCGATGAGCGCGACCAGGACGAGACTAAGGACCGTGGCCGCACTGATGGCGACCCGTGCGTGTCGACGCATGTGGACGTTCCCTCCCGAACGAACGTGGGCCTGGGCGCCGCTCGACGCGGCCGATGGCGCCTAGCCTAGTCGCGTCGGTGGCCCGTTGACCATCCCTTTTGCGTGATGTCCCTTTTCGCCCATCGGCGGCCCCTCCGTTGGCGTGATGCACCTCCGCGGCATCAGAGCGAGCGTAGGCGGGCCGGCAGCCCACCGAACGAGCAGGTGGCCAGCCGCGCGAGCCGGGTCCGGCACGGGGCCAGCCGCGCAAGCGGGGCCGGCACGGGGCCAGCCGCGCAAGCGGGGCCGGCACGGGGCCAGCCGCGCAGCCGGGGCCGGCGTCGCCCGCGCCCGCCACGTGGCCCGCCTGTGTGATGTCCCTTTTTCGGGGGCCGGAGCGGCACCTGCCGGCGTGATGCACCTGCACTTCCGCGGCATCAACGGGTGACTGGCCGCTTCGACCGGGCCTCCATGGCAGCTGCGTAGATTGCGCCGCGAGGGTCCTTGCTGGTGTACGAACCTCCATCTCGGTTCGGCAACCACTGGCGAAGCGCGCTGTCGGGCGGCCCGTAGTCCAGCCGGATCGGTTCGAGCACCTCCGGCTGGACTGATCGATACGGCGGTGCGGGCGCCTCGCGATCCAATCCGCCAAGGACGGCGACGATCGCCGCAAATCGATGGAACTTGAGGCCTCGAAGGCGTCCTGTCTCGAGGCGGCTGATACCGGACTGCGATGTGCCGCTCTGGCGCGCCAGATCACGCTGGGACCAGCCCAGCCACTCCCGTCGGCGCCGCACCATCGCGCCGACAAGCTCCCAGCCGAGCTGGAGCATCGGATCGCGATGCATGAGCGATTCGGTCGACCAAGCCATGCGCCGACGGTAGCGGGGCTCGATGCACCACCACTCATCCGCGACTGCACTGCGGATCACCCGCGTCGGGCCGCCCGATGGCGCTCCACGCGAATCGTCACCCACCACCCGCCGGATGATGCAGCGGAAGTGCATCACGCCAACGGAGGAGCCGCCGACGGGCAGAAAAGGACATCAGGAACGGAGGCGGGCGGCGGGCGGCGGCGAGGACCTACGGTTGCGTGATGCGGATGTCGTCGAGGCCGGCTTCCACAGTCCCGCCAGGGCTGCCATCCCGTGCCTCGAACACAAGACGGATCTCCTGGCCGGCCCACGGATCCATCGAGATGGACGCGCTGGCCCACGACGGCTTGTCGGTGACCGCGGACCCCAGTTCCTGGCGCACGAGTGTCCGCGAACCATCCGCCGCCTCCACGTACGCCCTGAACCAGTCTGCAGCGGACGATGACGACGAATGCGCGAGGTAGTAGCGGAAGGTCAATCGCCCCACGACCGACGGCAAGGCGATCGGCACGGAACGTAGTGTGGTCACTCCCCCATCCAGGTCGTTGGCCGACGATGACGACCCTGCCGCCCGCCCGGTGGTGAACGCGCTCCGCCCCGACGGGGTGGACCCCGCCTGGTACGCGGTCGCGGCGGGATCGCCGCGCTGCCACCAGCCCGCGGTCGCCGTGTCGGTACCGTCCGGGTTCAGCTGCCATCCACGCTGGATCTCGACATCGTCGAAGAACGGTCCGCAGTGGGTCGTCATCTTGCCGGTCGCCCAGTACAGGCACGACGCCCGATCGATGAGGTACAAGATCGCCTTCTGGTTGCGCGTCGTCTCGCGCTCGATGACCTCGTCGGGCGGGTAGAACCGCGCCGAACTGCTCACCGCCGAGTGCGAGGGATACAGCTCGAACGTGTACATGAAGATGCGGTGCTGGCCGTAGGCCCAATCGATCTCATCGCCGTCGGTCACGTACAGGCTGCTCGATTGCATCGCCGTGTAGCCGTTGAGCCCGGCCATGACCTTGCCCATCTTCGCGAGGGCCGCCTGGTCATCGACCGTCATGTCCGACGGGACATCGGTCTTCGTGTAGCCGTACGGCCACAGGATCTGCTCGCCGGCGGTGTGGAACGTGATCGCCGCCCGGATCTGCTGTTGCCCGTCGACGACGCGGCTGTCGATGAAGTCGCGGATCGCACTCGCCTCGGGCGTCGAGAAGACCTTGGGTCCCCGATACGTCAGGGCCGACTTGCTCCCCGAGGATCCACCGCAGCACCCCCATCGATACCCATAGTTCCGGTTGATGTCCGTACCGACGGCGGTCGTGCCCGCATTCGGCTGGCGATTCTTCCTCCACGCCTGATACGGCTTGCCCGTCAGGTCGTACTCCCCGCCATCGGGATTGACCATGAACACGATGATGATCTCGCGATTGTCGACCGTGCGGGTGATCCGGCTGTCCGTTCCGTAGCCATCGAGCAGCCAGTGCATCAGCGCCAGGGCCTGCTCGACCGAGAGATGCTCGCGGGCGTGATGCAGGGCATCGAACAGGACCTCGGGCTCGTCCTCGTCCGCGGCCACGTTGTCGGAGATCTTGATCGCCCACAGTTCGCGGCCTTCGTAGCTCTGGCCGAGCGAGAAGCGCTGGGCGATGTCCGGGTGATCGGCCTCGGCCTGGGCCACCTCGGCTGCCATCTCCGCGTAGGTGTGATAGCCGCTGTCCTTTGCCGGGAAGTCGGCGGCCGCGACCGATGGCACGGCCGCGAACACGAGGATGAGGGCGGAAATGAGGAGCGCGGGGAGTCGTCGCATGCCGGTAGTGTGGCCTGCGGGGCCCGTGGCGGCCACCATGCGATGGGGCTACGAGGCACCGGGACCCGTCGGAGTGCCAGTTCCCCGTTCCGTGCCGCGGGCCCTCGCCCGGCCCGAACGTCGTTAAGGGCGCCCAGACACCACCCCCTGTCGAATACGCGGAACCCTCCCGGGAGACCCGGAGTCTTGGCCACCTGACGGACCGGTCCCAACACCTCCGACCGGACGCTGGCACGGGAGGCACGAATGATGCCCCGACCGAACCGACGCGATCGACGGATCCGCACCCTGGCGGCCATGCTCGGCGCCAGCGTGGTCCTCATCCTGGCCGCGGGCCCGGCACTCGCCTGTGGAGGATTGATCGGGCCAAACGGCGCGGTGAATCTCCTGCGGACGACCACGTTCGCGGGCTATCACGACGGCAACGAGCACTACGTCACGGCCTTCGAGTTCGCCGGTGGCGGCGGAGCGTTCGGCAGCCTCACCCCCCTCCCCGGCGTCCCGACATCAGTCGAGAAGGGCGGCGACTGGACACTTCAGCGACTACGCAACGAGACGGAACCGGCCGAGCGCCGGCAGTTCCTCTCCCCGTCGGCCGGCGAAGCCCTGGGTGACGCCGAGGTCCTCCTCGAGGTGACGATCGATGCCCTGGACCTCACCGTTCTGCGCGGCGGCGCCGACGAAGTGGGTCGCTGGGCCACCGAACACGGCTTCCGCCTCCCACCCGACGCCCCCGAGGTGCTCGAGTTCTACGCGGCGCGCAGCGAGATCTTCATGGCCGCGGCGTTCAACCCCGATGCGGCCGCCGAGCGCGGCCAGCAGGTCGGCGACGGCACCGCCGTTCACATCACCATCCCGACCGACGACCCGTGGGTTCCGCTCCGCATCCTGGCCCTCGGCAAGACCGGCGTGGAGCGCATCGAAGCCGATGTGTACCTCCTGACCGACTCCTCCCCCACCCTCCTGCCGGCACCCGACGGGTTCAACGGCATGACCCTGGACCACAGCCAGAAGGCCGCGGCGGCGCTGCTCGCTGACCTGCGCTCGGACCGTGGCATGGAATGGGTGCCGACGAACGGTTGGCTGACCAAGGTGGCGATCGATGCCGCTGCGTCGCAGCTTGGCTTCGACCTCGCGATCGACGCGACCGGTGCCGGGATGCCGTCCCGCGTCGATGCCGGGTTGGATCTGCCCGGCGCCATCGACCCGACCGTCGCCGCGACGCTTCGCTGGGCGCTTGGGCTCGGCTTCATGATCGTCGGCGTCGGTGGCATCCTCGTCCTGATCACGCGCCAGCCGTCGACCGGCGGCATGCGGCCGGCATGACACGGCGGTCGCCGGCTGCCTCGCGGCTGAGCCTCGTCGGAGGGTTGGGCCTGGCGCTGGGTATCGCCGGCATGGCCTTCGCATGGACCGCGGGGGTCGCTGCCGGAACGGATCGCATCGTCGAGATCGGGATGCGCTACTCGGCGTTCTCTCTGACCGAGGTGACCGTTCGGGCCGGCGTCCCGGTGACATTCGTCCTGTCCAACGGCGACCCCATCGACCACGAATTCCTCGTCGGGGATGAGGCCTTCCACGCTCGACACCGCACCGGCACCGATGCCCATCACGGCTCGCGACCCGACGAGGTCTCCGTGCCGGCCGGGGCCACTGCGACCACCACCGTCACGTTCCGATCGCCCGGGGAGTACCGGTTCATCTGCCATTTGCCCGGCCACGAGGCATACGGGATGGTCGGCGTCGTCCGGGTCGTCGGCTCCTCGTCCTGATGCGCCGCTGGCGCCATTCGCCGCGTGATGTCCTTTTCCCGCGCCGGACCGGCTCCCCTTCTGTGTGATGCACCTCCGCTGCATCACGCGCGCTGGTTCCTGGGCAGCGCCCGGCGAAGCGGCGCAGGGGCCGGGGCCGGGGCCGGGGATGACCGCGCGGCAGCCATGTCGGGACCCCTGCCGAGACCACGCCTCTGCTTCCCAATCGACTCGCACAAGGGACCGCGATCGCCCGCTGTGTACGCTGCGCACGCCGGTTGTGCCCGATGTTGATGCTGCGGAGGGACATCACGCTGACAGATGGCCCCGCGGAGCCAGAAATAGGACATCAAGCTGGCACCCCGCGTAAGGCGCCCGAACGGGCGGGGGAGCGCCGCGGGGGAGCGCCGCCGGGGAGCGCCGCGGGGGAGCGCCGAGATCAGGGCTCGAAGACGGGCGGCGCGTGTGCGACGGCGGGCAGATCCAGCGAGGCGACCCAGGTCGCGATCTCCTCGCCCGATGCGATCCACAGGCCGTCGATCTCCTGCGCGCGGCGGATCAGCCCCTCGAGCGCCAACGCACGCGCGGGTCGGCCACTGATGAACGGATGCATCGTCAGGTCGAACAACCCGCCCACGGCCACCAACCCCTCGAGCTCCTCGTACCACGCGTCCACGACGACGGACGGCGCAAGGATCGGCGACGACGCATACCCAGGCACGTAGTTGTAGCGATTCCAGTCGTCGAGTGCCCAGTGCATCGGCAACTCGATGACGCCGGAGGCGTGTCGGTAGGGATGATCCGAATCCATGAAACCGGAGCAATACAGCAGCCCGTGCCGCCCGAGCAGTTCCGTCGTCCGCCAGGTCAGATCGCACGACGGCGGCCGATAGCCGACGGGCCGGAGCCCGAGCACCGAATCCAGCGCCTCGAACCCGCGCAGGAGGTACCCCTCCTCAGTCGCCTCGTCGGTCCCGCGGACACTCTCGTGCAGGTATCCGTGGTGGCCGATCTCGTGCCCAGCGTCACGCACGGACCGAACGACATCGGGCCACGTCTCGGCGACCCAGCCCGGGACGAAGAACGTCGTTCGCAGTCCGACCCGATCCAGTATCGACAACAAGCGAGGCACGGCGACCTGCGGCCCATACCGTTGGTGCCCCATGACATCCGGGTACTCGGCCGTCTCCGGGTGGTCGGTCAGCATGACCGCCTCGGCATCGATGTCGAAGGTGAACATCGCGGCGGCTCGCACACCGTCGGGCCAGCGGAAGCCGGGCGCGAACGCGGGAGCGGCGGGCGTGGCGGGCGT
>JBKJHI010000278.1:0-11513 GCA_046599085.1 Candidatus Limnocylindrales bacterium | reverse complement strand
GCACGGACGATCGGCTCATAGCGGTCGCGCAACTCGACGTCGAGCGGTGACGCGTCGGATGCAGCCCGCTCCGCCAGGTCCTGGCCCGCACAGAACGCGCGGCCCGCCCCGGTCAGGATCACCGCCCGGATCGTCGGGTCGGCGGCGACCGTCGCGAGGGCGTCGAGCAGGGCGACCTTGACCGGGATGGTCAGCGCATTCAGGGCCTCTGGTCGATCGAGCGTGAGGGTCGCGATGCCGCCCTCGACGTCGAGTCGCAGGCCGTCGGTCATCCGGCGAACTCGACCAGCTGACCCTCGACAAGCTCGAACATGCGGCGATCCACCGGCTCGTCGGCACCGCCGGACTGCTCGACGACGAACGATGCGAACGACTCGGCGAACCCGTCGTCGCCTGGCGGCAGGGCGGATGCCATGAGCATGTCCCGCTCCGGCAGACCGACGAGGACCCGTCCGGCGCCACCGAGTTCACCGACCAGATAGGCCGCCGTCTCGGGCAGGAGGATCCGGATCGCGTCCATGCCGTCGCCGGTATCGGAGGAGATCACGCGCCGACCGTCCGCCGATTCATCGGACCACGTGGCGCCGGCGGCCCACGACGCGAGGTTGCGCAGGGCCGCGTCCTGCAGCTCGGATGGCTCGATGCCCCACGACAGGAGATGGTCGCCGTTCACGACGATCTCGAAGCCGGTCGCGGGAATGGTGTAGACGACCGGGATGCCCACGGGCCCCTCGTCGATGAGCGGCTGGGCATGGCTGACGGAGGCATGGGCGAGGAGCGTGTCGCGCTGGATCGAGTCCATGGCAAGCCCGGAGGTGCCGACCGGGCGGAACGCGGGCCGGACGAGGTCCCGGGCGAGCGACCAGTCGTGCTCCGGGGAATCGGCCGCCGAGGTCGTCGACGCACGGGCCGGCGTGTGGCCGCTGACCGGCGCGGAGGCGTCGATCTGGCCCAGGATATCCGGGGCGTGGTCGCGATAGGCGGGCGCTGGCTCATCACCGAGGTCGTGCCGCTCGTCGCGGCCGACATCCGATCCGCCCTGGTCCTGGTCTCGCTCCATCGTCGGGTCCTCCTGCGTGTCCGCTCGGGCGCCGGCTCCGGCCCTACCGGCCGGTCCAGCTGGGTGTGCGCTTGGCCATGAACGCCGCCATGCCCTCGCGCTGGTCATCGGTGGCGAACAGGTCGAAGAACGCATCGCGCTCTCGTCGCAGACCCTCCGCAAGTGGCAGCTCCGCGGCCGAACGGACGGCGGCCTTGGCAGCCCGGACGGCGAGCGGCGGCATGCCCGCGATCACCGTCGCCAGCTCGATGGCAGCGGACGCGGTCTCGGCGGCCGGAACGACGCGCGACACGAGACCCGCCGCCAATGCCTCGTCGGCCGTGAACATCCGACCGGTCAGGATCAGGTCCATCGCCCGCGCCTGTCCGATGGCCCGCGTCAGGCGCTGGGTCCCACCCGCGCCGGGCATCACGCCGATGCGGATCTCCGGCTGCCCGAAGCGCGCGTCGTCACCGGCCACGATGAGATCGCAGGACATCGCCAGCTCACAGCCCCCGCCGAGCGCATACCCACGGACCGCGGCGATGACCGGCACCCCGACTGTGGCGATCCGATCCCATGCCGCGAAGTGCCCCTCGGCACGGAGCCGTTCCGGGGTCTGGTCGGCGAGTTCGGCGATGTCGGCGCCCGCGGCGAACGCGGCCTCCCCGGCACCGGTCAGGACCACGGCCCGGACGCTCGTATCCCGATCCAGGGCCTCCAGCGTCTCGGCGAGTTCGGCCAGGAGCGCCATGTTCAGGGCGTTACGCACCTCGGGCCGATCGATCGTGACGAGCGCCACGCCGTCATGGCCCTCGAGCGATCGCTCGAGGCGGATATAGCGGGTGTCGGGCCGGACGTCGGTCAAGCCGGGCTGGCTCCTGGCTGCACCTCCCCAGTATCCACGAGACCACCAGCCGCGGTGAGGTCGTCGGCATCCTCCAGGACGAGCATCGTGACCAGGCCCGGCGCGATCGCGCGCAGGGTGCGCCCGCCGGCGCGCATCGCATCCGAGGCGAGACCGGCATCCAGTGCGGCACGGTCGTCGAAGCGCATCGTCGCCGCCAGCACGAGGTCCGTCTCCCCGCCGAGCGCCCCGGTCACCCGCTGGACGCGGGTCTCGCGCAGGCCCGGCGTCTCCGCAACCAGCGGGAGGTGCTCGCCGGCGTAGCGCCGCTCGAATTCGGCCAACGCGTCAGGACCGCCGTCCGGCCGGCGATACAGGGCCAGGAGTGTGGTCATCGGGGCACCTCCGTCAGGTCGATGGTTGCGTAGAACGGTGGCAGGGCGTGTTCCAGCAGGGTACGACCCTCGCCCATGACGTCGTGACCGACGCCAGGCAGGATGAGCAGCCGCGCATCGCGCAGTTGCCGCGACAGCCGCCACGCTTGATCGACCGGCACAAGCGGATCGCGGTCGCCCGCGACCACCAGGGTCAGCGTGTCGATTTCGCGCAGCGCCGCCGCGCTCAACAGCGGTTGCTGTTCGACATCTGCGATCACCGCAGGCAGGAGTCGGCGCCACGCACCGGGTCCCTGGACCGGGTCGTGCTGGCGCGCCAGCCACGCCGCCCAGGTTGGATCGGCCCGCTCGATGCGCTCGGGATCCAGGAAGGACCGCACGACGGCGAGCCGTGGCTCCCGTTCCGGCGAAACGCTCACGACGACGAGCGAGCGCAGGCGCTCCCTCGCCAGCGAGGCCACGTGGAGGGCCGACATGCCGCCCATCGAATACCCGAACAGGTGGAACGTCTCGAGCCCGAGCGCATCCGCGAACGCAAGGACATCCGCTGCGAGCGCCGGCGTGCTGAAGCCCGCGGCGGGATCCCATCGCGTGCCACCGTGGCCGCGCGCGTCGGGCGCGTAGACGCGCCACCCGGGGGCCAGTGCTGGCAGCAGGTCCGCGAACTGGGCCTGGCCGTCGGAGCTCGCGCCGTGGAGCAGGATCAGGGGCGGCCCTTCCCCATCCACGGTGTAGTGGACGTGCAGTCCGCCCGCCTCGATCGTCGGCATCTCGGCACGATGCTACGACCCGGCGCCGCATGGTGCGCCGCCACGGAACGATCGCGCTGCTACGATCGACGCCATGACCGAACCGACGAACGCGACGCGCCTCGAGCGCGACTCGATGGGCGAGATGGCCGTCCCGGTCGATGCCCTGTACGGCGCATCCACCCAGCGGGCCGTCCTCAACTTCCCGATCTCCGGTCAGCGATTCCCACGGCGCTTCATCCGGGCGCTCGCCCTCATCAAGCTGGCTGCGGCGGAGACCAACGGGGATCTCGGCCTGCTGGACCCGGCCGTCTCACGTGCGATCGCGGCCGCCGCGGCATCCGTCGCCGACGGCGACCACGACGACGCCTTCCCGATCGACATCTACCAGACCGGGTCCGGAACCTCGACCAACACGAACATGAACGAGGTCGTGGCACGGCTCGCGAGCACACGCCTCGGCGACGACCGCCGGGTGCACCCCAACGACGACGTCAACCGCTGCCAGAGCTCGAACGACACGATCCCCACGGCGCTCCAGCTCGCGGCCGCGCTGGCCATCGAGGAAGCGCTCATCCCGGCACTCGTCGAGCTGCAGACGTCCCTGGCCGCCAAGGCCGACGAATTCTGGCCGGTCATCAAGACCGGGCGAACGCATCTCCAGGATGCGACACCCATCCGCCTCGGCCAGGAGTTCCGAGGCTACGCGGGCCAGGTCGACGAGGCGGTCCGCCGGGCACAGGCCGCCCGGGACGAGCTGCTGACCGTTCCGCTCGGCGGGACCGCCGTCGGGACCGGCATCAACGCCCACCCGGAATACGCGGCTCGCGCCTGCGCCGGACTGACCGAGCTCCTGACGCTCCCCGTCCGCGAGGCACCGAACCACTTCCATGCGCAGGCCACGCTCGACGTCGCGATCGCCGCGCACGGCGGCATCCGGGCCATCGCCCTGGGACTCTGGAAGATCGCCTCGGACATCCGGCTGCTGGGCATGGGCCCACGGGCTGGCATCGCCGAACTCGCCCTGCCGGAGACCCAGCCCGGATCGTCGATCATGCCGGGCAAGGTGAACCCGGTGATCATCGAATCGCTGACGATGGTCGTGGCGCGCGTCGTCGGCAACGACGCGACCGTCGCCTTCGGTCAGACCGGCTCGTTCCTGGAACTGAACGTCATGCTGCCGGTCACCGCGGTGGCGCTGCTCGAATCGATCGAACTCCTGGCGGCGGCAGCTGCGAACCTGAGTCGGCGCACGATCGACGGCCTCGTCGCGACGGACCGTGGTCCCGCACTCGTGGAGCAGGGCCTGATGCTGGCCACGGCCCTCGCGCCGGTGATCGGCTACGACGAGGCGGCGAAACTGGCCAAGGACGCCCTCAAGAGCGGACGGACCATCCGCGAACTGGCGCTCGAGCGCGGTCTGTCGGCGGAGGAGCTCGATCGACTGCTGGACCCGGCCGCCATGACCGAGCCAGGTCTGGGCGCCGGTCCCGCCGGCGGTTGACCGCCGTTACGGTGTGACAACGAGGTCCGCGACCATCGTCACCGGATGGACCGGACAGATGATCTGATAGGCACCGGCCACGAGACCGGTCGGCAGCTGGAGTCCCACCTCGGATGGGCCGGTCACGATCTCGCTGGCGATGACCTCCGTGGTCAGGCCCGGCCCGCCCATCACGGTCATCCCGTGCGGCACGCCCTCATCCCGGTTGTCGAGCACGACCCGGAACGCGCGGTCGGCCTGGACACTGACCTCGGCGCGATCGAACGCGATGCCAGCAGCCACAAGGTCGATGCGCACGTCGGCGGCCGGGGCCTGCGACGAGCCGTCAGGGGTGGCTTGCCCGCAGCCGGCGAAGACGAAGACCTGGCTCATGAGGGCCAGAAACAGGAACGATCGCCTGTGCATCGGCCGAGACTACATCGTGGCCGTCGTCGCGAGAAGCCCACCGGGGACCCTCGACGGGGCCGCTCGCCCGGTACAATCGCCGGCGATGACCGATTCGCACCTGTGGGACCGCGCCGCCGCTCTCGTCACCGTGGATGGCCGTCGGCGCCCGGCCGTCGCCGCGCTCCCGATCGGCCTGCCGAGCGTGACCGAGCTGTTCGACTTCATGCGCGACGCGGAATCGCGGTTCGGGACGCTCCGGATGCGCATCGATGAACACCTCCGGACCACCCGGGGCGAACAGCGCACGCGGCTCGAGATCATGGTCCGCCACCCCGGTGACGCGAAGGTCCTGACCAGCGACCCGGCGCGGCCGATCGGCGGCGACTACGAGATGTGGATCTCCGACGGTGAGCTCGTCCGAACATACGCCTCGGCCCATCGCCTGGGCACGCAGCGGCCGATCCGTAATCGGCCGCGCGGTCTGTCCGATACGGACTTCCCGGGTTCGGCAAAGGTGTACGAACCGATCACGCCCCTGCCCTTCGAGACGCTGGCCGACACCTTCGTCCACCCGGCCGGGTTCTGCCAGAACGTGCTATCGACGGGTCGGACCTTCGTGACCGGGACGGCCATCGTCAACGGCCGGGAGGCCATCCTCGTCGAGTGCGAGCATCCACGCAGCACCCAGCTCGCCGGCGATCGCCCCGACTACCGCATCTCCGTCGCGGTCGATCGCGAGCTCGGCGTGATCCTGCGCCTGGTCGAGACCATCGCCGGCGACATCACGCGTCAGGCCGACGCGGTCGAGGTGGCACCGGATGCCAGCCTGCCGCCGTCCGCCTTCGAGTTCGTGTTCCCGACCGGGACCACGATGCTGTACTGACCCGCGCGAAGAAGACCTTTCCGCACGACGGGTCCGCGCGTATAGTCCCGCCATGGCGTCGCGACGGAGGCCACCGGTCGGGTGATCCTTCGCACGACGAGGGATCGAACGTCTGGAAAGGAGGGCCCAGCGACCGAGTCGCGCCGTCGCCCGCGTGCTGCGGCATCCGTGCCGCTCGCCCGTTCACACCACCATCCCCGCGTCCCCGCGTCCCCGCGTCTTCGCGTCGTGCGCCCCGGCCCGGTCCGGGCAGCCGCCGACGCTCTGATCCGACCTGGAGGGGGTCCGGATCAACCGGTGACCACCGCCGTTCGGCGGTCGCATCGGTCGAGTGAGGGAGGTTTCAGGTGACCCAGTCGCGTACCCGCGAAGAGACGATCCAGGAGGACGTCGCCGATCTCCATCGCCTGGGCTATGCCCAGGAACTCTTCCGCTCGATGGGTGGGTTCAGCAACTTCGCCATCAGCTTCAGCATCATCAGCATCCTGACCGGTGCGGTCATCCTGTTCGACTACGGCCTTGCCTGGGCCGGCACCGCTGCCGTGCTCATCGGCTGGCCGCTCGTCACCGTCTTCGTCCTGTGCATCGCGGCATCCATGGCCGAGATCGCGTCGGCCTACCCGACGGCCGGCGGTCTGTACTACTGGGCCAGCAAGATGCGCAACAAGGACTGGGGCTGGTGGACCGCCTGGTTCAACCTGATCGGCCAGTTCGCCATCGTCGCGGGAATCAACTTCGCCGCGGCGTTCTTCCTCAACCAGACGATCATCTCCCCGCTGACCGGTGGCGGCTATACGAACACCACCGAGGTTCTGAAGCTCGGCGACACGCTGCTCATCTCCGGCCAGCTGCTGACGATGGGCATCCTGATGATCGGTCAGCTGATCCTCAACATCGCGGGCATCAATGTCGTCGCGTTCCTCAACCAGGTCAGCGTCTGGTGGCACATCGCGTTCGTCGTGCTCATCGCCGGCGCCCTCTTCATCCTGGGGACCAAGGACACCACCACGGATGCTGGCCTGACCCTGTTCGCGGTCCAGCCCCTGGACACGCTGGGGTCATGGGACATCAGCATCCCGCCCGGCGAGAACCCGCTGATCCGGTTCGACTTCGGAGCCGCGACGACCTACGCGCCGTTCGTCGCGTTCTTCTTTTCGCTCCTGCTCGCCAACTGGACGTATACCGGCTACGACGCCTCGGCACACGTCGCCGAGGAGACGGTCGGCGCTCGAGTCGCGAGTGCGTGGGGCCTGTTCCTGTCGGTCGCGGTGTCCGCAGTCGTCGGCTTCGTCTTCCTGCTCGCGCTGGTCCTGCATCTGCCGGACCTGACCCCACTGTTCGGCCAGCTCGACGACGCGGCTCTGTTCAGCCAGTACTACTTCGGCGACAACGCTGCGGTGAACTACATCCTCACGGAGAACCTGGGCGCCGGCCTCGGCGGCATCTTCGGCGGGGCCATCGCCATCGCCATGAGCTTCTGCGGGCTGTCGTCCGTCGCCTCCGCCGGCCGGATGCTGTACGCGTTCAGCCGCGACGACGGCATGCCCGCCTCCGGCTGGCTCAAGAAGGTCTCGCATCGCTACCGCACCCCGGCCAACGCGCTCACCGCGATGGTCGTCGGCGCGTTCATCCTCGCGCTCGTGGCGTTCCTCGCCGGCGGTGGTACGGCCATCGTCATCGTGACGGCCATCAGCACGATCTTCCTGTATGCCGCCTACGGCATCTGCATCTACCTCGGCGCCACCACGTCCGAGTGGATCGAGCATCGCGCCTGGAGCCTCGGTCGGTTCTCCAAGCCCATCGCCTGGGTGGCGCTCGGCTGGGTCATCGTCCTGATGATCCTGTTCAGCTTCCCCACCTCGGGCAACATCTCGATCACGTTCATGCTGGGCGTGGTCCTGCTCCTGGCGATCTACTACCTGGTGTCCGGAAAGCGGAACTTCAAGGGCCCGCGTGTCATGGGTGACAACGATGCCCTGACCGAGATCGAACGCGAATTCGCCGTCGCGGCGAAGGGGATCGCTGGCTGACCCATCCGGCGCCAACCCCGAACCACGCGAGGGCCGGCCGCCCAGCCGGCCCTCGTCATCCCGTCACTGAGAGGTCACGACCAGATGAGCGACCACGGTCCCGCCGACAAGCATCCGCGCCTCGCCGAACTGGAGGCGATGGTCCGCGACGGCCGCATCGACACGATCGTGGTCGCCATCACGGACATGCAGGGCCGACTCGTCGGCAAGCGCGTCCAGGGTCAGGCCTTCCTCGACGGCGTCATCAGTCACGGTGCACATTTCTGCACGTACCTCCTGGGCACCGACATGGAGATGAACACGCCCGAGGGATTCGCTCTGATGAACTGGGAGACCGGCTACGGCGACTGGGTCGCGGAGCCGATCTGGGACCAGCTCCGGGTCCTCCCATGGCTTCCCGGCACGGCCATGGTCCTCGCCGACGCCATCGATGAGGAAACGGGCCTGGAGATCCCCGTCGCGCCTAGGACCATCCTCAAGCGACAGGTCGCGCGCGCCGCGGAGGCCGGATTCACGGTCAAGGCCGGCTCCGAATTCGAGTTCTACGTCCTCAAGGATTCGTGGGAGGAGCTGGCAGAGCGCGGGCACCCCGTGCCGCGCACCTTCGGCCACTACAACGAGGACTACCACCTGCTCCAGGCGACGAAGGCAGAGCCGCTCCATCGGCTCCTGCGCAACCAGATGACCGAGGCTGCCGTCCCGATCGAATTCTCCAAGGGCGAGGCGGCCAACGGCCAGCACGAGGTCAACATCCGCTACGACCACGTCCTGGAGTCCGCCGATCGGAGCGTGGTGTTCAAGCACGGCGCCAAGGAGATCGCCTACCTCAACGGTTGGGGCATCACGTTCATGGCCAAGCCCGATCACCACTGGACGGGGTCGTCAGGGCACCTTCACATGAGCCTCTGGGACGCCGCAGGCGAGCGACCGCTGATGCATGCCGCCGATGGCGAAGAGGCGGGGCCGTACGGCCTGTCGACGATCGGCCAGCAGTTCATGGCCGGGATGATGGCCATGTCGCGCGAACTGGCCGTGTTCGTCGCCCCGTTCATCAACTCGTACAAGCGCTACGCGTCGCTCTCGTGGGCGCCCGTCAACATCGTGTGGGGCCGCGACAACCGCACCACCGGTTTCCGGCTGGTGGGACGCGGGCCCGGCCTGCACGTGGAGGATCGCTTTCCCGGCGGCGACATGAATGCCTACCTCACGTACGCGGCGATGGTCGGAGCCGGCCTCTACGGCATCGAGCACGGCCTCAAGCTCGAGGACGAGTTCAAGGGCAACGGCTACCTCGCCACCGGGCACGCCCGGATGCCGCGGGCGCTGTACGAAGCGATCCGCGAACTCGAGCAGTCGAAGGCCGCGCGAGAGATCTTCGGCGACGACGTGGTCGAGCACTACCTCAACGCCGCCCGCGTCGAGCAGGAGACGTACGACTCGATCGTCCACCCCTGGGACCGCGAGCGCTACCTCGAGCGAGGCTAGCGGACCGAAAGACGCCCGTTCGGCTGCTATCCTCCAGCCGTGGGATGCCGTGCCGAGACCCGGGTCGGGCAGCGCTCGAGTCGATCGTCGGTTCGCGCCCGGTGACCCGCCGCGGACGCTCGAACCGGTGAGCCCGACGCCTGGCGACCCCGGCGAGCGGATCCGGGAGCTCGAGGAGCGCGAGGCCACGCACGAGCGCACGGAGCTGATCCAGGCGGCGCTCTACCGCATCGCGGCCGCGGCGAGCGCGACCGAGGACCTCCAGCAGTTCTACGCGACGATCCACGCGATCGTCGGCGGGTTGATGTCCGCGGAGAACCTGTACATCGCCCTGTACGACGAGCAGCGCCGGGCGATCAATTTCCCGTACTACGTGGACACGGTCGATCAGGACCTGCCGGACCCAGCTGCGTGGGAACCGCTCGGCATCGGCAACGCCGGCGGGACGACCGCCTACGTCCTGCGCACCGGAAAACCGGCGCGAATCGATATCGAGGAGCATCGCGATCTCAAGGCGCGCGGGGAGATCGTGTCGGTCGGGGTCGTCGGCGACGGGGACTGGCTCGGTGCCCCGCTCGTCGCGGAGGGGCGCACCCTCGGCGTCATCACCGTCCAGACCTACTCAGCGGACCAGCGGTACTCCGACGACGACGTCGAACTCCTCGCCTATGTCGGGCAGCACATCGGCGCCGCGCTGAGCCGAGCACGGGCTATCGAGGAGACCCGCCAGCGCAACGCCGAACTGGCCCTGGTCAACGACATCGGCCAGGCGCTGGCGGAGCAGCTGGAGTTCGACGCGATCATCGAGCTGGTCGGCGAGCGGATCCGCTCGATCTTCGACGTCCACTCGATCTTCATCGGGCTATACGACGCGGCGAATGGCGTCGTCTCGTTCCCGTACGACATCGACGAGGGAGCGCGCTTCCACCGTGACCCGATCCCGCTTGGCACGGGCCTGACGTCCCGGGTCATCACGACCCAGCGACCGGTCCGCATCGGGACCCTCGAGGAACAGATCGGCGCCGGTGCCGTGCAGATCGGAGGCACCGACACGCTGTCCTGGCTGGGAGTCCCGATCATGGGCGCAGATCGCGTCATCGGCATCGTCGGCCTGGAGGGGATCCGCGAGCACGCGTTCACCGAAGCCGACGAGCGGCTTCTGGCGACGCTCGCCTCGAGCATGGGCGTCGCCCTCGAGAACGCGCGCCTGTTCGCGGAGACGAAGCGCCTCCTGGCGCAGTCGGACGAACGGGCCGCGGAGCTCACGATCATCAACGAGATCGGGGCTGCACTCGCGGAGCAGCTGGAGTTCGACGCGATCGTCGATCTCGTCGGCGAGCGGGTCGGCCGGATGTTCGACACGCGGTCCGTGCAGATCTCGTTCTTCGACGAGGTGCGGGGAACGATCAGCTTCCCGTACAGCACCGAGGAGGGACAGCGTTACACCAGGCCGGACGTTGCATTCGGCAAGGGACTGACGTCGACCGTCATCCGCACACGGCTGCCGCTCAATGTCGGAACCAGTACCGAATCGGATTCGCTCGGAGCCATCAGGTTCGGCCTGGATTCGCAGTCCTGGCTCGGTGTGCCGATCCTCGCCGGCGATCGGGTCCTCGGCGTCATCGCCATCGAGAGCATGCTGCCATCGGCGTTCGACGACGGCGACGTCCGGTTGCTGAGCACCCTGGCCTCCAGCATGGGCGTCGCCCTCGAAAACGCTCGGCTGTTCGGCGAGACCAAGCGGCTGCTGGCGGAGACGGACGAACGTGCCGCGGAATTGGCCATCATCAACGGCGTGCAGGCTGGGCTCGCGAAGCAGCTCGACATGCAGGCCATGTACGAACTGGTCGGCGACAAGATCCAGGCGATCTTCGACGCCCAGGTCGTGGACATCGGCATCCTCGACCGCGACGCCCAGGTCATCCGCTTCCCGTACACGATCGAACGGGGAAAGCGCTTCCCGGACGAACCGATGCCGATCACCGGCTTCCGCAAACAGGTCATCGAAACGCGCGAACCGCTGGTCATCAACAACAACCTCGTGGCGCGGGCGGAGGCGCTCGGCGGGAGAGGGGTCTGGCAGGGCGAAGTCCCAGCGTCGGCCCTGTGGGCCCCACTCGTCATCGGCGGCGAGGCGATGGGCGTCATCTCGCTTCAGAACCTCGATCGCGAGCATGCCTTCAGCGACGGCGAC
>JBKJHI010000175.1:0-2958 GCA_046599085.1 Candidatus Limnocylindrales bacterium | reverse complement strand
TGGACCGCGGTCGCTGGCGTCCCGACGGCGGTCGTGAGCGTGTCGGCCACGACGAGCAGATACTCGCCGGCCGTCCCGCTGCCGATCGTCGTGGCGACGCCGGGTGTCACCTGCACCGACGCCCCGACTGCCAATGTCACGGAGACGGGCAGATTGGCCGGCGGAGCCGTGGCAGGCGGGACGGCGTTGATCGGAGCAGTGTTGTCCGTCGTGCCGCAGGCACCGACGACAGCCCCGAGCGCGAGCGCGACGATCACGTGCGTCGAACGTCGATGGAATGGCTTGCTCATGTGCGTGTCCTCGGGAGAGCGTGATCGTACACGAGTCACGTCTCGTGCCACCGCCTCCGGGTGCGACCGTGAGCATTGCCCACTGGGGGCGGGTCGGTGTAGTCGCACCATCCGATGGGCTGCCCCTGCGCTGCGAGCACCCTTCTGACGCAGTTTCCGCGTAAACTGCTGCATGCAACGACGCGTACAGATTCGATCAGCGAAGCGCATGAGCGAAACGGGAGCGTGGCATGAATGAAGCGCGGCCAACGAGACCACGTGTGCTCGCCGTAAACGTCGGAGCGGTACGACGCATCGAGTGGCGAGGCGAGCAGATCACCACCGGGATCTGGAAGCATTCCGTGACGGGCCGCGTCGCGCTGCGCGGTGTGAACGTCGAGGGCGACGACCAGGCCGACCGGAGCGTGCACGGCGGACCGGACAAGGCGGTGTATGCGTACGCCTCCGAGGACTACGACTTCTGGCGCAATCACGCGGGGCTGGACACACCCGCCGCGCTGTTCGGCGAGAACCTCACGACCGAAGGGCTCGATCTCTCCGCCGCGATGCCTGGCGAGCGGTGGCGTGCAGGCTCCGCGCTCCTCGAGGTGTCGCAGCCGCGCCTTCCCTGCCTCAAGCTCGGCATTCGAGTGGGCGATCCCCGTTTCCTCGCGCGCTTCCTCGCCGAGCGTCGGGTGGGCGCGTATCTGCGAATTGTGGAGGAGGGCGACATCGGAGCAGGCGACGAGGTGCAGCTCGTCTCGCGGCCAGATCATGGCGTGAGCCTGCGGGACATGGTGGACGCGTTGCAGGATCCCGCGAAGGCTGCGGCGCTACGAGGAGTCGCTGAGCTGCCGGCGTTCTGGCAGGGCGTCGCGCACGGTCGGCGTTAGCCGCGTTGACCGGTCAGCGCGCTGTCGTTCCGACGTTGCGCCGACATGACCGTCGGCGACAGCGAACCGCCATGCGCCAAACGCTGCAGCACTCCTCGGTGGCAGAACGCATCAAGTCGCGTAATCCCTGGGGATCACGCGACTTGATCGATAGCAGGGGCGGGACTCGAACCCGCGACCCCGGCATTATGAGTGCCGTGCTCTAACCAGCTGAGCTACCCTGCCCCACTGTCGTTCCCGACGTCGGACAACCACGGTCCCGACCGCCAGGAAACCCATCCGTCCCCAAATAAACCGGCCGGCCCTGTTGGACCGGCCGGCTCGAATACAGGGAGCGACTCATCACGCGCGCACCGCTCCAGATCAGTCCCTCAATTCTAGTTGCGACGGTGCCAAAGTCAAGATTTCACCACCCCCGCGAATTCGACAACCAGGCCAATCATTCTCCTCGGCACGAGTGACGAGATCGGACGCGGCCTAACGAACCGGGGCAAGAAAGAGATGCCCGTTCACCACGTACGCCACCTGGTCCCCCGCCCGCGAGAGTGCCACCTGGTCGACGCTGGAATACGTCGGTGACAACGTGTGAACGGCCACGACCGCCGAGGTTCCGGCCGACACGTCGTAGACGTACACCACGCCCTGCGAGGTCGCGCAGTTGAACCCCCTCGAGCCGGCGCAGCGCAACGTGGCGTACGCGACCTTCCGGCCATCGGACGACCAGGACATGAACCGGGTGGTGATGAATTCGTCGAAGGTGCCCACCGGCAGAAAGGCGCGCGACGTCCCGGTCGTCACGTTGTACAGCCGCATCTCCAGCCCCGCGGAATAGAGCAGCCGGATTCCCCCACCGTCCCAGCGGAACAGGCGGGCGTACCTCGCGATGTCCGATGGCAATGCAAGTGGTTCCATGACGCCGTCGGCAAGCCGCAGGATGCCGTAGGCCTCGTTGTTTCGCACCGTCATGCACAGCACGCGCGACTCGTCGGGCGAAAACGCCACGGCACCAATGCACCCCGTGCCGACGAACGCGGCGGGCTCGCCGCGACGGAGCACGAAGGCGGAGTCGGGCTCGGCGAGGAAGACTGTGAACGCCCGCGCTGGCGAGGGCAGCACACCGCTGCCGTCCGCTCGGCTGATGCGAAGGCCGCCGAGCGCCTGCGACGTCAGTGCTGTCGTGCCCGCGGTGGAGTGGCGTCGCGACGTCCGGTGATAGGCGCCGGAGATTGCGATTGCCGTAGTGAACGACTCCTGCCCGTCGAATGACTGAGACACGTCAACGACCTGTTCGCCACTGACGGTGGCCAGCTCGCGCGTGCTGCCCACGCTCAGTGTGTACGCAAGCGCCGACCGGTAATCCGGCGAGACGAACAGCAGTTGGTCATACGCCGGCGACCATGCGAGCGAGATGCTGCTCGCCAAGCCAAGGTCGGTTCCCCTGCTCTCCGGCAACGCCTGCAGTGCGCTGGCGCCCGTGATGTTGACGGTCTCGCACGCCTCAAGCGGAACAACCACGAGCATCAAGGCCATGCTCAACAGGCTACCTGTGCACGGACGTCGCATTGATGGACTCCCCAGAAAAGGACAGGGGGAAGCTGCCGGCCACACGTCAGCCAGCGGTCACTCACGGGTCATCCGGTGCACGTGACGTCCCGGCAACGACAAATCGGCCGACCCGTTGCGGGGCCGGCCGATCTGGTCATCCATAGCGGGGGCGGGATTTGAACCCGCGACCTTCGGGTTATGAGCCCGACGAGCTACCAGGCTGCTCCACCCCGCGTCAGTTCTTCAATAGT